>VGDH01000140.1 GCA_016869835.1 Alphaproteobacteria bacterium | reverse complement strand
ACTCCTCGGCCAGACAAAGGGTTGCAAGATCAAGATCGGCAGGGTTGCGCAGCGGGGGAGCGATCTGCACATGGGGACGGCGCATCAGCGCGTCAAGGGCACCCCCCGCCTCGACCCGCAGGATTTCCGCCAGCGATGCGGCATCTTCATCGGCATGGGCCAGCAAAAGCGCCCGAAGGCGACTGTGATCCTCACCTGTCAGGTCAAGCCGTTCCAGCGCCGATTCAAAACGATGGATCAGGCCGGGATGCAGGATCAGGCTGGCGAGAATCACCGCCTCGCGCAGCACTTCCTCAACTGCATGGCCTTGGGCCAAAAGCGATTGGCGGGCGCTGGCCGAGGCGGGCAAGGGCGTGCCCTTGGGCACGAACCGGGCGCCGCGAAAAGCCGGAACGCGCACGCCACCCTGACCGAACAGCTCAAGCCGCAGCCGCTTGATATCCTCGCCGTAATGGGTGCGGATTGAAGGGTCAGCGATGCGTTTCAGAGCGGCGCGCAACGACTTGTCCAAGGCGGCCCTGCGTTCAGGGCTGTCGAACACCCGGCCTTCGGTCTCGCGCTGCCACAAGAGACGCACCATGGGTTGGGCGGCGTCCAGCACCCCCTGCATGGCCCCTGCCCCTTGGGATTTGATGAGGTCATCCGGGTCCTGCCCGCCGGGCAGAACCGCAAAGCGCAGGCCCTTGCCCGCCTCCAGAAGCGGCAGCGCAAGATCGACCACCCGCAAGGCGGCGCGGATGCCAGCGGCATCCCCATCCAGCGCGATGATCGGCTCATCATGGATCCGCCACATCAGGCGCAGCTGATCTTCGGTGACGGCTGTGCCGAGGGGGGCCACGGCGGCGGAGAAACCCGCCTCACAAAGCGCAATCACGTCCATATAGCCTTCGGCGACGATCAGCGGCTTGCCCTTGCCCGCCGCTTCGCGCGCGGGCGCGTGATTATAAAGGTTGCGCCCCTTGTCGAAAATCTCGGTTTCCGGGCCGTTGAGGTATTTGGCGCGGGCGTTGGGATCCATGGCGCGGCCCCCCAGCGAAATCGCCCGGCCCCGGCCATCGCGGATGGGAAAGATGATGCGGCCGCGGAAACGGTCATAGGGCGCACCCCCATCGTCGGGCTTGGCGCAGACGCCGGCGGCAACGATCAGGTCAGCCGCAAAGCCCTTTTGGCTCAGCGCCGCGAAAAGCGCCTGACGCTGGTCGGGGGCAAAGCCGATGTCCCAGCGGTCTTGCGCGGCCTCGGTCAGCCCGCGCTTGGCCAGATAGGCCCGAGCCTCGGCCGCCGCCGAGGTTTTCAATTGCAGGCGGAACCATTTGACCGCCTCTTCCATCACCGCAATCAATTGCGTGCGCCGATCGGCCACCTGGGCTGCGCGGGGATCGCGTTCAGGCATCGGCATGCCCGCCTCGCGCGCCAGCACCTCCACCGCCTCCATGAAGCCGAGGTTTTCGATTTCCTTGATGAAGGTCAGAGCATCGCCCTTGGCGTGGCAGCCAAAGCAATAGTAATAGCCCTTACGGTCATCCACATGAAAAGACGCGGATTTTTCCTGATGGAACGGGCAAGGCGCCCACATGTCGCCCTTGCCCTGATTGGACTTGCGCATGTCCCAAGTGACCTTGCGGCCGACCACAGAGGACAGCGAGACGCGCGTGCGCAGTTCGTCAAGGAAACCGGGTGGCAGGGACATGAGCGCTATATGGGGCCTTGAGAGCTGATTCCGCAACTCCTCGGGCGCCTGCGGCTTCTCGTCGTGATGTACGAGGCGCGAAGAAGTCGACAACGAGGTCAGCCGAGAAGGTCGCGGGCGAGCTGATGAAAGATCGCCACGCCGGGCGCGATAAGTGCATCGGGGAAGTCGTAATCGGGATTGTGCAGCGCCGGGCCGGAACCTGCGCCCAAGAACAGCATGGCCGAGCGGGTGCCGGGCTGGCCGAAGCGGCCGAAATCCTCGGAGGCCCGCATCGGCAGGTCGCTTTCGTCATGGGGGATTTGCAAGGTGTCGAGGGCGCGGGCGAAGCAAAGGGTGGCTTCGGGGTCATTCACCGAGGCCGCGAAGTCGTCGTGAGTTTCGAAGGTGACCGGCAGGCCCTGCGCGGCGGCAATCTCCATCGCCTCGCCCTTCAACGCGGCCATGTCGGCGTCGGCAACTGTGCGCAAGGTCAGCCAAAGCTCGGTCTGCCCCGGCGCGATGCCGAAGGCGGGCTCTCCGAGCCTGGCATGGGTCACGGTGACCAGCCGGTAGCCGGGCCACAGGGGGCCGGGCGGGGCGAGATGGGTGAAGGTTTCAATGAGCTTGGCCAAGGCGAGCGCGGGAGAGGTTCCGGCCTCGGGTTGGCTCGCGTGGGCGGTCTTGCCGTGCAGGGTGATCTTCAGACCTTGGGAGGCACAATTCACGGTGCCGGATTTCAGCAAGCCCGTGCCAAAAGCCAGCCCCGGCAAGTTGTGAATGGCAAAGGCCCAATCGGGCCTGATCGTGGCATAAGCCGGATCGGCGGTCACGGCGGCGGCGCCTGATCCGTCCTCCTCGGCGGGTTGGAACATCAGGACCACCCTGCCCTTTCGCGGTCTTTGGCGCGAGCTCAGACGGCCAAGGCCCAGAAGCAGCGCCATATGGCCGTCATGGACGCAAAGGTGGCCCTTGCTGGGGATGGTGGAGCGGTGCGCGGCGGCGGACTGCTCCGCAATCGGCAGGGCGTCAAGTTCGGCGCGAAACATCACTGTGGGGCCGGGTTGGCCGCTGTCGAACACCGCCGCCACACCATGACCGCCAAGGCCGGTCATCAGCCCATCGGGTGACAAAGGCCGCAAAGCGGCCACCACCCGCACCGCCGTTTCCGCCTCTTGACCGCTCACCTCGGGGTGGCGATGCAGCAGGCGGCGCCAGTCGGTCAACTCGGCGATGTCTTGCGGGCCAAGCATCAGCCGCGGGCGGCGACAGTGCGCAGAGCGATTTCCAGCTCGTGCCATGCGGTGCGCGCCATGGAGCGGAAGGTAAGGACAAGGAAGCCCTCCGCGCTTTCACGCAGCAGGATCGCCGACATGTGGCCCAAGGGCGCGCGCGCTGCGCGCCCCACCGGAAAGGCCGTCAGACGCAGGTCCATGGGCACATGGCGCATCAGCACGTCATGGGCCTTGGCACCTGTCAGCCGTAGCGCCGACCAGCCGCCGGACTGGTCAGTGACCGCGGCAGCCGACCCCAAGTCGGGGGCTTCAACACCGATCAAAAAGGCCTGCTCGCGGCCCGTCCAGACCAGCATCGCGCCGTCCTTTTGCGTCAGGCTGTTCGGGGCGGGAAAGGCAAGGCCCAAGGATTTCAGGGCCTTATCGACCGCCTTATGCTGCCCCGGAAACAGCGCAATCGCGGTGATGGGCCCCAGATCGACCGGGGTCAGGGTGCAGCTGCCATGGGTCAGGGCATCATGGCCCAGCGCGGGTTTTGCGATGAGTTCAGGCACGCAGCTTCTCCCCCTCTTTGTCGTGGAACACCGGATCGCAGACCTCGGCCAGAAGATCGAGCCCGCGCAGGTGATCGACGATGCGGATCTTTTCGCCATGCCGGGCGCGGCCATTTTTCAGGAAAGCCAGCGCAAGGCAGGCACCCATCAGGTCGGAATGGGCGAAAGAGGTGATATAGCCTTGGCTTTCCTCGCGCCCGACCTTGTCACCTTGGGTGAAAAGATGCGCCCCCGAACAGGGTGGCGTGCCAAGCGCGATCTTCAGGCCAACCAGTTGCTGCCGTTCAGGCCCTACCAGGCCGGGACGCGCCGCCATGGCCTTGCCGATGCAGTCCTTCTTCGGGCTGACCATCTTTTCCATGCCGATGTCAAAGGCCGTGGTGCGGCCATGAATCTCGGCATGGGTGATAAAGCCCTTCTCGACGCGAAGGACGTTCAGCGCCTCCATCCCGTATGGCCCGCCGCCCATGGTTTCGGCCTTGGCCACAAGATCGCGGAACAGGCTTTCGCCAAAGCGGGTGGGCACGGCGATTTCATAGCCCTCTTCCCCCGAAAACGAGATGCGGAACAGCCGCGCCTTGACCCCGCCAACCGTGACCTCGCCGCAGGCCATGAAGGGAAAATCCGCAACAGGCTGATCGAGAACAGCGTTCAGGAGGGCGCGAGATTTCGGCCCCGCGACGACAAACTGCGCCCAGGATTCGGTGACCGAGATGAACCGCAGATCCCAGTCGGCACAATGCGCCTGATGGATGAAGTCCAGATGACGCATCACCAGCCCGGCGGCGGCCGTGGTGGTGGTCATCAGGAAATGGGTCTCCGCCAGACGCGCGGTGGTGCCATCATCCAGCACGAAACCATCTTCGCGCAGCATCAGTCCATAGCGCACCCGGCCGACAGGCAAGGTGCTGAAGGTGTTGGTATAAATCAGATCCAGGAACCGCGCGGCGTCGCGGCCCTGAATGTCGATCTTGCCCAGTGTCGAGACATCGGCCACGCCCACGGCGCTGCGCACCATGGCCACCTCGCGGTTGCAGGCTTCTTGCCATGTGGTCTCGCCAGGCTTGGGGAAATAGCTTGGCCGATACCATAGGCCCGCCTCGATCATCGGCGCGCCGCGGTCGCGGCTGGCCTGATCGGATGTCATGAATCGCTGCGGGGCAAAGCCTGCGCCGCGCCCGCCTGCCCCTATTGCGGCAATCGACACCGGCGTATAGGGCGGGCGGAAAGTGGTGGTGCCGGTCTGCGGAATGCCGCGCCCGGTGGCATCGGCCAGAACCGCAAGGGCTGCGACGTTTGAATTCTTGCCCTGATCGGGTGCCATGCCCTGCGTGGTATAGCGCTTCATATGCTCAACCGAAGCGTAGCCTTCTTGCGCCGACTGCCGGACATCCTTCGTCGTCACGTCATTGGCAAAGTCAAGCCAGGCGCGGCCCTTGCCCTCCACCGCCCATAGCGGTTCGATCGCATAGGGCAGACCCTCGGCCTTTAGCAGGCTGGCCTTGGCGGCCTTCAACCCCAGAGAGGTCAGCGCGGCTTGCGCGGCCTCTTGACCGGCCACAAGGCACCCATGGGTGGTAAAGACGCCATTGGCCGCTCCCGCAGCCGTCAGGCCCGGCACCGCACCCTCGGCCGGAACAAAGGCGGCGATCTCGTCATTCCAGCGCGGACGCCCGTTCATGTGGCAGGTCAGGTGCAGCGTGGGATTCCAACCGCCCGACATGGCCAGAAGATCGGTCTCCAGCTCGAACTCACCGCCAGCGTGAAGCCCCTCGATCCGGGTCAGACCATGGCGACCCGACGTCGTGGTCACGCGCGCGCCCAGATAGACCGGGCAATCCTCGACGGCGCTGGCAGTGCTGCGGCTGTCAAGAATGGCCGCCACCTGCACCCCTGCGGCCATGAGAGCGCGGGCCGTGGCGCGGGCGCCGTCATTATTGGCAAAAAGCGTCACGCGCTGGCCGGGAATCACGCCATAGCGGTTGAGATAGGTCTCCACCGCGCTGGCCATCATGATGCCCGGGCGGTCGTTCATCGGAAAGGCAATGGGCCGCTCCAGCGCGCCGGCGGCAAGGATCGTGCGCCGCGCCGTGATGCGCCAGAAACACTCGCGCGGCACATCCGGGCGGGCGGGCTTGTGCAGGGCCACCCGTTCCAGCGCGCCAAAGACGCCATCATCATAAGCCCCGGTGACGGTGGTGCGACGCAGGATGCGAACATTGGGCAGGGCCGCAAGCTCGGCCTCGGCGGCGGCCACCCAATCAAGACCCGGCGCGCCGTCGATGGTCTCGCCATTGGCCAGAAGCCGCCCGCCCAGACGGCTGTCCTCATCGGCTAGAAGGACATCGGCCCCGGCACGGGCGGCGGTCAAGGCCGCCATCAGGCCGGTCGCCCCCCCACCAATGACCAACAGATCGCAGAAGGCAAAGGCCTTTTCGTAATGCCCCTCGTCATGGCGGCCCGACAGGCTGCCAAGACCCGCCGCGCGGCGGATGGCCGGTTCATAAAGCCGCTCCCAAAAGGCGCGCGGCCACATGAAGGTCTTGTAATAGAAACCCGCGGAGAAGAAGGGGGCGAGAAGGTCATTCACCGCCAGCAGGTCAAAGCGCAAGCTGCCCATGCGGTTCTGGCTGCGGGTGGTCAGCCCCTCGAACACCTCCTGCATGGTGGCGCGGACGTTCGGGGTCTGGTTGGCGGCGCCGATCACTTCGATCATTGCGTTCGGCTCTTCCGAACCTGCCGTCAACACCCCGCGCGGCCGATGATACTTGAAACTGCGCCCGACCACCTTGACGCCATTGGCCAAAAGCGCCGACGCGACGGTGTCGCCCTTGAACCCCTGATAGGGTTTGCCATCAAAGGTAAAGCTGACGGGTTTCGTGCGGTCGACCAGACCCTTACCGGCAATCCTCATTTCGCACCGCCCTTCAGATCGGCCACCAGTTCGGCACCGTAAATTTCGTGGCTGACGGTGTTGCGATGCACCCGCAGCCACTGGGCGCAACCGGCCTCGTGATACCACAGGTCATGCGTCTTGCCCGCCGGGTTGTCCCGCAGATGCAGATGGTCATCCCATGCCTCGATCGGGGCA
Source organism: Alphaproteobacteria bacterium (assembly GCA_016869835.1). Taxonomy (GTDB): domain Bacteria; phylum Pseudomonadota; class Alphaproteobacteria; order Rhodobacterales; family Rhodobacteraceae; genus Tabrizicola_A. The sequence continues at coordinate 27 of VGDH01000140.1, read as the reverse complement.
TCGGGGCCGGGGCGGCGCAGATAATCG
>VGDH01000139.1 GCA_016869835.1 Alphaproteobacteria bacterium | reverse complement strand
CAAACCGCCGCTCGAGCCGACCGAAACGGGCGACGATCTCGGCCAGATGCGCGGCAGTGAAATCGGGCCAAAGCGTTTCAGTGAATTCATATTCGGCATAGGCCGCCTGCCAGGGCCGGAAGTTCGAGGTCCGCGTCTCGCCGCTGGTGCGGATCACCAGATCGGGATCGGGAAGGTCTGCGGTGTCCAGATGCTGGCTGATCAGCTCGTCGGTGATCTGGTCGGGCGACAGCCGCCCCTCGGCAACGGCGCGGGCAATGTCGCGGGTGGCGCGGGTGATCTCGTCGCGCCCACCATAGTTGATGCCCACCGTCAGGTTCAGCCGGTCATAGGTGGCGGGGCGCGCATCGATCGAGGTCTGCAGCCGCTTCAGCCGCGGGTTCAGCATCGAACGGTCGCCATCAAAGCGCATGCGAACGGATGCGGCCGCCATGCGGTCGGCCTCGCGCTCGATGTAGCGCGAGAAAATCGCCATCAGGCCCGGCACCTCTTCGGTGGTGCGCTTCCAGTTCTCGGTCGAAAAGGCATAGATCGTCAGCCATTTGATCCCAAGATCGGGGGCCGCATTCACGATTTCCTTCACCCGTTCCGCCCCCTTCCTGTGCCCCCCCAGCCTTGGCCAACCGCGCTGGGTTGCCCAGCGCCCATTGCCATCCATGATGATGGCGACGTGTTCAGCCTGGCGGGGGAGCTTGCTATCTGCGGCCACGTCTCGTCTTTCCTTGCTTTGCCCCTAATCAAAGGCGGATCCATCTGAAATAGCCGGGAAAAGCGACGCCCGGACGCCGGAGTGGCGGTGCAGGTCAGATCTGCATGATCTCGGTCTGCTTGGCCTCAAGCGCCTTGTCGACGGCGGCAACATGCTTGTCGGTCATGTCCTGCACCTCGTCGGACCACATCTTCTGGTCATCTTCCGACATGCCGGCGGCCTTGGCCTTCTTGATCTGGTCCATGCCATCGCGGCGCACGTTGCGGATCGCGACCTTGGCGCTTTCGGCATATTGGGCGGCGACCTTCGACAGTTCCTTGCGGCGCTGTTCGTTCAGTTCGGGAATGGGCAAACGAATGAGCGGGCCATCGGTCACCGGGTTGATGCCGATGCCGGATTCGCGGATCGCCTTTTCCACCTTGCCCACCATGGCCTTGTCCCAGACATTGATGACCACCATGCGCGGCTCGGGCACGTTGACGGTGCCGAGCTGGTTGATCGGCGTCATCTGGCCATAGGCCTCGACCTGGATCGGATCGACGATGGAGGCCGAGGCACGGCCGGTGCGCAGGCTGGCAAATTCCTGCTTCAGCGCGTTCATCGCGCCATCCATGCGGCGCTGGATGGCATCAAGATCAATCTCGAGATCGTCGGACATCGGGTCTTCCTTGGTCTTTGGGCCTGCATGCGCCGCCCCTTTGGGCCGTTCTATCCAATGCCGGGACAGAAATAAACCGGGGCGTTGCGGGGAAAATGGCACGGAGAGTGGCGATGCGAAGGGCGGATGCGCGCAGCCGCCCGGCAGGTCAGTCCTGCACGCGGGTGTAAGTTCCCTTGCCTTCAAGGATGCCGCGGAAACCACCCGGCTCATCCAGCGAAAAGACGATGATCGGCAGGTTGTTGTCGCGCGCCAGCGCAATGGCCGAGGCATCCATCACCCCCAGATGCTTTTGCAAGACCTCATCATAGGTCACATGGTCATAGCGCTTGGCATCGGCGTGTTTCTTGGGGTCCTTGTCATAGACGCCGTCCACCTTGGTGCCCTTGAAGATCGCCTCGCAGGCCATTTCGCTGGCCCGCAGCGTGGCGGCGGTATCGGTGGTGAAATAGGGGTTGCCGGTTCCGGCGGCAAAGATGCAGACGCGCTTTTTCTCAAGGTGGCGCACGGCGCGGCGACGGATATAGGGTTCGCAGACCTGATCCATCGGAATGGCCGAGATGACGCGGGTATAGACCCCGATCTGTTCCAGCGCCGATTGCATGGCGAGCGCGTTCATCACGGTCGCCAGCATGCCCATGTAATCGGCCGTCGTCCGCTCCATCCCCTGGGCCGAGCCGGCAAGGCCCCGGAAGATATTGCCGCCGCCGATCACCATGCAGACCTCGACCCCCATGTCACGGACCGACTTTACCTCTTGGGCGATGCGCGCCACGGTTGGCGGATGCAGCCCATAGCCTTGGTCGCCCATCAGCGCCTCGCCCGAGATCTTCAGCATGACGCGTGTGTATTTGGCGCCGGTCGGGGGGGCGGTGTCGGACATGGGGATTCCCTGCATGTTGGTGTGATCTTGGATTGGGACGCAAAATGTCGCAAAACGCCAGAAGGATCAACAGTGGAAACGGCCGGAGTGGGGGTTTCACACCCCCACACCCCCGTGGGGTATTTTTGCCAAGATGAACGACATCCGGGGCATTTCGCGCGAGGCGCCCGTGCTGCTTGCCGGGCCGACGGCCAGCGGCAAGTCGGCGCTGGCGATGGAGATCGCGGCGCGCGATGGCCGGATGATCGTCAATGCCGATGCCTTGCAGGTCTATGACGGCTGGCGCGTGCTGACGGCGCGGCCGACGCCCGAGGAAGAGGCCACCCTGCCCCATGCGCTTTATGGGCATGTCGGTAGGGCGGAAAGCTATTCCACCGGGCGCTGGCTGCGCGAGGTGGTGCCGCTTCTGGCGCGCCCCGTGGTGATCGTGGGTGGCACGGGCCTGAATTTCACCGCCTTGACCAAGGGGCTGGCCGATATTCCGCCGATCGCGCCTGCGGTGCGGGCCAAGGCCGATGCGCGGGTGGCGGCCGAAGGCTTTGCCGGGCTGCTGGCCGAGTTGGACGCTGCCACCGCCGCGCGGATCGACCGGCAGAACGGCGCGCGCATCCAGCGCGCCTGGGAGGTCTTGCGCAGCACCGGGCGCGGGCTGGCCGCCTGGCAGGACGAGACCCCGGCCCCGGCCCTGCCGATCGACCGGGCCGAGGCGCTGGTGCTGCGCCCCGAGGTGGGCTGGCTGGACGCGCGAATCGCCCGGCGCTTTGCCGCGATGCTTGCAGCCGGTGCCTTGGAAGAGGCCCGCGCCGCCCTGCCCGACTGGCAGCCGCGCCTGCCGTCGTCCCGCGCCATCGGCGCGCCCGAGCTGATTGGATATCTGCAAGGAAAAACAACGCTTTCCGAGGCAACCGAGGCGGCCATCCTGGCCAGCCGCCGCTATGCCAAGCGTCAGCGCACCTGGTTCCGCTCACGCATGGGGGACTGGCGGAGCTTTCCCTGCGGATAGGGCGGATTTCCGCCATCCACAGCTTTGTCCACAGCCAATCCTTGCCGACAGATGATTCGGCCAAAATCAAGCAATCTTTTCGCTTGGGTCGGGCGGCAAGCCCTGCCACTGTGGGGGCCACCAACGACGCACCCACACGGAAGACCCCCGAGAAGATCCATGAACGCCCCGATCGAAGCCTCTCAGATGCGACTCGTCGCCCTGCCCCGCCTTGCTGCGGCGGGCCGCTGGCGGGTGGAGGCCATGCGGACCCTTAGCGAGCCCTGCTTCCTGTGGTTCACCAAGGGCCAGGGGCGGATCACGGTCGCCGGGGTGACACGCGGCTATACCGCCCACAACGCGATCTACATCCCGCCTGGCGTCATGCATGGCTTTGAGGTCGGGCCGCAAGTCTTTGGCACGGCTGTTTTCTTTGGCCGCGACAACACCGTGACGCTGCCCGATCAGCCCCAGCACCTGCGCATCCGCGAGGTGCATGCCCAGCAGGAGGTGAATGTCATTCTCGACATGATCTACCGCGAGATGGACAGCACCACCCCGGCGCATGAGCGCGCCACGCGGCATTACCTTGGGCTTCTCGGGGTCTGGCTGGAGCGTCAGGTGGTGCGGGCCGCCCCCGAGACACTGGCGCCGCCCGATGCCGCACGCCGTCTGGTGGCGCGCTTTACCCAATTGATGGAGCGTGAGTTCCGCAAGGGGCTGGGCGTGGGCGAGATGGCCGCGAAACTGGGCGTGACGCCCACCCATCTGACGCGCTGCTGCCGTGAAACCTGCGGGCGTTCGGCGATTGATCTCTTGCAGGACCGCCGGATCTTCGAGGCGCTGCGGCTTTTGTCGGAAACCAAGACGCCGGTTGGGCGGATCGGAGAAAGCCTGGGCTTTAATTCGCCTGCCTATTTCACCCGCGCCTTCCAAAACATGACCGGTGTCTCGCCCACCGCCTTTCGCCGGTCTTTGTGACCGCCTAAAGCCCGAGGGCCTGCGCCAACCGAACGCCCCCCCCTCGCATCGGCAGCGGCCTTGGTCTGTAAAGAGGCCCAAGAGCAGAGAATCGACCGGTTTCTATGGCCTTGTGGATGCGCCTCCACCGGAGCGGAAATCGCCTTGCAAAACTTGACACCTGTGTCGTGCACCGATTCACCGTCATTATGTCGTGAACAGAGCGTCTTTCGCCGAATCTTGTCGTTGACGCGCGGCGCGAAAAAATGCCGAATACGTCAGAGACAATCGCTGCCCTGCACCGTTGGTTAAGCTTGCCTTACACAGGCGTACAGTCCGGAACAGAACAGGGTGTGAAGATTGCAACCAAGTCGAAAACAAGGTTCAGCCTGCCAGGGAGACGAAGATGAAAGACACCTTTGAGACCAATACGCTGCATCCCGCAGCAACAATGTATGCTGAAGAGGTCCGCGCCGGCCAGTTGAGCCGCCGCGAATTCCTCGTCCGCTCGACCGCACTGGGAGTGTCGGCAGTGGCAGCCTATGGCCTGCTGGGCCTCGACGCCCCGGCTCAGGCTGAGGATGCCCCGGCTCAGGGCGGCACCCTGCGCATGAATATGGAAACCAAAGCGCTGAAAGACCCGCGCACTTGGGACTGGTCGGAACTTGCTAACTTCGGGCGCGGATGGCTGGAATACATGGTGGAATACAACAACGACGGCAGCCTGCGCGGCATGCTGATCGAATCGTGGACCGTCAACGACACCGCCACCGAATTCACTCTGAATCTACGCAAGGGCGTGAAGTGGTCGAATGGCGACGATTTCACCGCTGAGGATGTTGTATTCAATATTACCCGTTGGTGTGATGGCAACGCGGAAGGCAACTCGATGGCTGGCCGTATGGCTTCGCTGCAGGATCCGGCCACCAAACTGGCGCGTGATGGCGCGATCACCATGGTTGACGCCCACACAGTCAAGCTGACAACCCTGGCATCCGACATCACCGTGATCGTCGGCATGGCTGACTACCCGGCTGCGGTTATGCACCGCGCTTATGACGGTTCTGATCCATCGGCCAACCCGGTTGGTACCGGCCCGTTCAAGCCTGAATCTAACGAAGTCGGGGTCAAGCAGGTGCTGGTCCGCGCTGATAACCCCTGGTGGGGCACTGAAGTCTATGGCGGCCCCTACTTGGACCGCATCGAATATATCGACTTCGGAACCGATCCGGCCGCTGTCGTTGCCGCTGCAGGTGGTGGCGAGATTGACGCCGTTTACGCCTCGACCGGCGAATACATCGACCAGTTGGACGCTATGGGTTGGACCCGCTCGGAAGCCGTGACCTCGGCCACGCTCGCCGTACGGTTCAACCAGCAGCAAGAGCCCTACACCAACCGCGACGTGCGTCGCGCGCTGATCAAGGCCGTCAACAACGCTGTTGTTTTAGAACTGGGATACTCGAACCGCGGCACCGTGGCTGAAAATCACCACGTCTGCCCGATCCACCCGGAATACTTCGCACTTCCGGCGCTGGTCGTCGATGCGGCTGCTGCCAAGGCAGAAATTGAAGCTGCCGGTCACGGCGCGACCGAGTTCGAACTGATCTCGATTGATGATGGTTGGCAGGCCGCGACCTGTGACGCGGTTGCGGCTCAAATCCGCGACGCGGGCATCAACATTAAGCGGACGAATCTGCCGGGCTCGACCTTCTGGAACGACTGGACCAAGTATCCGTTCTCTGCCACCGAATGGAATATGCGCCCGCTTGGCGTGCAGGTTTTGGCTCTGGCCTACCGTTCGGGCGAAGCTTGGAACGAGAGCGCATTTGCCAATGCTGACTTTGATGCCGCACTGGCCGAAGCTTTGTCGATCGCTGACGTTGAAAAGCGGCGCGCTGTGATGGAGAGGGTCGAAAAAATCATGCAGGACGAAGGCGTGATGATCCAGCCCTACTGGCGCTCGATCTACCGTCACTTCGATCCGAAGGTGAAGGGTGTCATCATGCACGCCACCTTCGAGCATCATCACTACAAGTGGTCGATCGCCGCCGCATAAGGCGCGCAATCGAGCATTGATCGGGGCGCGCGGGATATCCCTCGCGCGCCCTTTCTTCTGAAAAAAGCCGCCCTGAAGGCCGCCGGTATGGTCCGGTTGTCTCTTGTTGCCAGCCCGGACGGGACCACGCCCATGCTGATCTTCATCCTTCGTCGCCTTGCAGTCATGCTGCTGACCGCCTTTGCGCTGACCTTCATCGTCTTTTACCTGACTAACCTGCCGCCCAACCTTGAAAAGCTCGCCAAGTCCGAGGCCTCAGTCCGGATGAGTGACGAGGATGTGCGGAAGTGGATCGACAACAACGGTTACGGAACGCCGGTCCTGTCGCGCTACGGCCAGTGGCTTGGCGTGCTTCCTGGCTGGGTCAAGACGCTGGAAAGCGGCGAGGTGCGTGGTCGCTGCATCGCCAAGGGCCAGGACCCGGCCGAGGCAGAAAGTTTCTGCGGGCTCTTGCAGGGCGACTGGGGCACCTCGACCGTGTTCAAGATCCCCGTCACCGAGGTGTTG
>VGDH01000138.1 GCA_016869835.1 Alphaproteobacteria bacterium | reverse complement strand
GCGAAGGTAATACTCACCATCGCGATCGGCAACCGAAGGCAGGCGGCGGTCCATTGCCGCGATTTCGGCAATGGTTTCGGTGACAAAATACTGGTGCTCGGTGGGCATCAGGGGCAGTTCTATCCCCGCCAGCGCCGCAACCTCGCGGCCCCAGAGCCCGGCGGCGTTTACGACCCACCCGGTGCGAACTTCGCCCATAGGAGTTTCCACGATCCACGACCCATCAGCCTGCGCCCGCGTCGCGGTCACAGGGCAATTGCGATGGATCTCGGCGCCCCGCGCCCGCGCGCCTGCGGCATAGGCCATGGTCACGCCCGAAGGGTCAACATTGCCGCCTTGGGGTTCATACATGATGCAGCGGATGCCGCCGAAGTTCACCAGGGAGTGCAGCCGTTCGGCCTCATCCCGGCTGACCTCGTAGAAATCCATCCCGTAATATTTTGCCTTGGCCGCCTGTAGGCGCAGCTGGTGTTCGCGCGCCTCAGTCTGCGCCAGATAAAGGCTGCCGGGCTGGAAGATGCCGCAGCCCTGCCCCGTCTCGGCCTCCAGCTCTTTGTAAAGGCCCATGGTGTAATGCTGCAGTCGGCTGATGTTGGTGCTGTCATGCAGCCCGTGGATATTGGCCGCCGCGTGCCAGGTTGACCCGCTGGTCAGCTCTGACCGCTCCAGCAGCATGACATCGCTCCAGCCGAGTTTGGTCAGATGATACAGGATCGAACAGCCCACAAGTCCGCCACCGATGACGACCGCTTGGGCATGGGATTTCAGCCGGGGGGGATTGGTGTCGGTCATGGGGTCTTTCCTGACGGGCCGGGTCCTGCGGCGAGCATAGGGCCATGGCCCTGCCGGTTCACGCAAGGGAAACGGGGGCCTGACCCGCATGAATTCCGGGGCATGGCCCCCTTGGCCTTGACCGCCCGCATGCGCTAGCTTTGGCAAAGGGAGTGCGCCGATGAAGAACCTGCCGCCGCTGAACTATATCCGGTCTTTCGAGGCCTCGGCCCGGCATCTGAGCTTCACGCGCGCCGCAGAAGAGCTGGGCATGACACAGGCGGCCGTGTCGGGCCATGTGCGGGCGCTGGAACAGTATATCGGCCGCCCGCTTTTCCACCGCGCCCCGCGCAGTCTGAGCCTGACTGAGGTGGCCGCCTCATATCTGCCCACCCTGCGGCAGGCCCTGGCACAGATTGATGTGGCCACAGGGCAAATCCTGACCGTGGCCCACCGGCAAGAGGTAACGCTTGCCTGCCCGGCAAGTCTGGCCACCAACTGGCTGCCACCCCGCCTGCGCGCCTTTAGCGCGGCCCACCCCGAGGTCGAGATGACGGTGCTGGCCACGATCTGGTCTGAAACCAGCGACCTGATCGCCGATCTGCGCATCACACCGCGCCATGACAGCCAGCCGATGCTGGGCAAATCGCTTGGCCGGGAAGAGCTGGTCGTGGTCTGCGCGCCCGAGTTCCTGACCGGTGCGCTTGCGCTGAAAACCCCGGCCGACATCCGGCATCGCGGGTTGATCCATGTCCTGGGCCGGCAAGAGCATTGGCAGGCCTTTGCCCGCCACCATGGGCTGACCGGGTTGCCCCTGTCAGAAGGGCTCAAGACCGACAGTTCCAACGTGGCCTTGGAAATGGCGATTGCGGGTCTGGGATGTGCGATCACCCTCGCCTCTCTGGCCGAGGTGCATCTGAAGCGCGGGCTTCTGGTGGCCCCCTTCCCCGAACCGATCCCTTCCGGCTGGGGCTATGATCTGCACTCGGGCGAGGTCGGGCCGACGCGGGCCAGCGAAAAGCTGCGGGCCTTTCTGTTGGCCGGGCTTGGGCCTTAGGGCTGAGCGGTGCGCAGGCTGGCACGGCGGGTCAGGATCTGGCGGCGGGTCAGGGCAATCAGGAACAGCGCGGTTTGCACCAGAACGATGGTCGGCGCTGGCGCGCTGTTGAGGAAAAAGCTGGCATAGGTGCCCATCAACATCGCGGCCATGCACAAGACAACCGCCACCCACAGCATCGAGGCAAACCGGCGCACCAGAAGAAAGGCCGTCGCCCCCGGCGCAATCAGAAGCGCGATGGCCAGGATCAGCCCCGCCGCGTTCAGCGTTGCGACAATCGCCAGCGAAATCAGCGCCATCAGCCCATAGTGCAGGGCAGACACCCGCAGGCCCGAGACCCGTGCCTGCGCCGGATCAAAGCTGTGCAAGAGCCAGTCCTTCCATTTGAGAACGACCAGCCCGCCGACCAGTGCCGAAATCGCCCCGGCCTGCCACAGATCGCCGGGGCCGACGCCCAGCATGTTGCCGAACAGGATATGGTCAAGATGCAGTCCGGGATCAAAGGCCACGAACAGCACGATCCCCAGCCCGAACATGCCCGAAAAGACAACGCCCATCACCGTGTCCTGCTTGACCCGGCTGTTGCTCGCCAGAAAGCCGGTGGCCACGGCGGTAAGCATTCCGGCGGCAAAGGCCCCAAGGATCAGGGGGGCACCGATCAGATAAGCCAGCACGATACCAGGCAGGGTCGCATGGCTGATCGCATCACCCATCAAGGCCCAGCCTTTCAGCACCAGAAAGCAGGACAACAGGGCTGTGGGCACCGAGACGATGATCGAGATGGCAAAGGCATTCTGCATGAAGCCAAAGCGGAAGGGCATAAGCGCAGTGGCCAGATCAAACTCCATCACAGCCCCGCCTCCGGTCCCCGGCGCAGGGCCGCCGCCGCCTTGCGCCGCGCCGCCCAAAGCCCGTGCTTGGGGGCCAGCAGAAAGACGGTCAGGAAAATCAGCGTCTGAAGGCAGACAATGATGCCGCCCGTCGCCCCGTTCAGGAAATAGCTGGCATAGGCCCCGACAAAGCTGGTGAGTGTTCCCATGCCGACCGAGGTCAGGATCAGCCGGTCAAAGCGGTCGCACAGAAGATAGGCCGTGGCCCCCGGTGTCACCACCATGGCAATCACCAGAAAGGCCCCCACCGTCTGCATTGCCGCCACGACCGAGGCGGACAAGAGGGTGAAGAACACCCCTTTCAGCAAGACCGGCCGCAACCCGATGCTGCGGGCGTGGGTCTCGTCAAAGAAGGTGACCATGAGATCCTTCCAGATCACGAAAAGCACCGCCAGCGACACAAACCCGATGATCAGCAATTGCACCGTGTCTTGCGGCGATATGGCCAGGATGTTGCCCATGGTGATCGTCATCACATCCACCGGCACCGGGCTGACCGAGACCATGAAAAGGCCCAGGCCGAAAAAGAAGTTGAAGATCAGCCCGATGATGACATCCGGCTTCAGCCCTGATCGTTCGGTGAGCAGCAGCATTGCCGCCGCTGCAAGCCCGCCTGACAAAAAGGCCCCCAGCGCGAAAGGCAGGCCAAGCATATAGGCCCCGGCCACGCCCGGCACGACAGAATGGGAAAGTGCATCGCCGATCAGCGACCAGCCCTTCAGCATCAGAAAGCAGGACAGAAAGGCACAAACCCCGCCGACCAGCGCCGAGATCCACATCGCGTTGGTCATGTAATCATAGCCGAACGGTTCCAGCAAAAGTGCCATCACTCCAACCGTTCCACCTTTTGCAACTTGTCGCCGTAATGCACGAAGGGCCGTTCGTCATCGGTCAGGATCGTGACCGAACGGGCGTCGGCATCGTCGTGCAGCCGGTCGCCACCAAGCGTAAAGCGGCGCAAGACGCCGCCAAAGGCACGCTCGAGGTTAGCATGGGTAAAGGTGGTTTCGGTTGGCCCATGGGCCAGAACCGTGCCCTTGACCAGCACCACCCGGTCACAGAATTCCGGCACCGAGCCAAGGTTGTGGGTCGATACCAGCATCACCCGCCCTTCATCGCGTAGGTCCCGCAAAAGCTGGGTGATCTGGTGTTCGGTCTGCACGTCGACCCCGGTAAAGGGCTCGTCCAGCAAGATCACCTGCCCGTCTTGCGCCAGGGCGCGCGCCAGAAACACCCGCTTGCGCTGCCCCCCCGACAATTCGCCGATTTGGCGGTGACGGAAGTCCTGCATGTTGACGCGCGCCAGCGCCTGATCGACGGCGGCGCGGTCGGCCGCCGTGGGGCGGCGCAGAAAGCCCATATGGCCATAGCGCCCCATCATCACCACGTCTTCGACCAAGACCGGAAAGGACCAGTCCACCTCTTCGGCCTGTGGCACATAAGCCAGAAGGTTCTGGCGCAGCGCTTGTGCGACGGGCAGGCCAAGGATGCGGATCTCGCCCTTGGCGGCCTGCACGAACCCCATGATCGCCTTAAACAGCGTGGATTTCCCCGCACCGTTGACGCCCACCAGCGCCGTAACCGTGCCGCGCGGCACCGCGAAACTGGCGTTCCACAGCGCGGTATGGCCATTGCGATAGGTCACGGTGACATCGCGCGCCCAGATGCCCCCGCCCTCTGCCATGGCAGAGGGGGCGGCCGGGGGCGGCGACGTCACGGATTTTGACCCAAGCGTATCAGGCATTGGCAGTCCTTTTCAGGCGCGGCTAGTCGCGCGCGGCGGCAAGTCCTTCGGCCACGATGGTCGAGGTGACCCGCAAGAGATCAAGATAGGTCGGCACCGGCCCGTCGGAAAGCGACAAGCTGTCCACATAAAGCACGCCGCCATAGGCCACCCCGGTTTCGCGCGCCACCTGTTCTGCGGGGGCGGTGTTGACGGTGCTTTCGCAGAACACCACCGGGATGTCATGTTCGCGCACCCCGTCGATCACCGCGCGCACCTGCCGCGGCGTGCCCATCTGATCGGCGTTCATCGGCCAGAGATACAGCTCTTGCAGGCCCAGATCGCGGGCCAGATAGCTGAAGGCCCCTTCGCAGGTCACCAGCCAGCGCTGGTCTTCCGGCACTTCGGCGATCTTGGTACGCAGCGGTTCCAGCGTCGCGCGCAGGCGGTCCTTGTAGGCTTGAGCATTGGCGGCATAGGTGGCCGCATTGGCCGGGTCCTGTGCGGCAAAGGCGGCTTCGATGTTGTTGATATAGATCAGCGCGTTTTCCAGCCCCATCCAGGCGTGGGGGTTCGGCTTGCCCTCATAAGACCCCGACGAGATCGGGATGGGCGTAATGCCCTCGCTGACCGTGACCGAGGGGATATCGCCAAGATTGGCCAGAAACTGTTCGAACCAGAGTTCAAGGTTCAGACCGTTCCACAGCACAAGATCGGCGTCCAAGGCGGCAACGATATCGCCCGGGGTCGGTTCATAGCCGTGAATTTCAGCCCCCGGTTTGGTGATCGACACCACATCGGCCGCGTCGCCCGCGACATTGGCGGCCATATCGGCCAGAACGGTAAAGGTGGTGACCACTTTCATGCGGTCATCGGCATGTGCAGCAGGGGCAAGGCCCAGCGCCATCAGGCAGGCCGCTGCGGTGATCCTGGACGGAAGGCAAGCCACTCTGGGCATTTCAAGGACACTCCTGTCTCTGGGTGAAACTGTTGTGCGAAGCGGGTCGCCCTGTCAATCTAGTTGAGAATGATTATCATTAAAGTTCACATTTTCGTCAGGCTGACAGGCAAAAGGCCCCGCCATGGCGGGGCCCTTCCCTTTTGGAACGCGGCGTGTTGCTAGCGTCGGACCTTGGCCGCATCACGGGCCAGCGCCTCGGCAGTTGCGTTGCGTCGATACCAGATGGTGATCAGAGAAGAGGTGATGACGATGAACAGGCTGTACAGGATCGGGATGAACAGCACCTCTTGCTGCATCGTGCCGCTGAAGGTCAGCGTGATGATAAGGACCGCAAGCGGCCCGTTCTGGATGCCCGTTTCAAGGCTGATCGTGCGTGCGCGGTTGCTGTCTTGGCCCAAACCCCGCGCCAGCCAATAGCCCAAAAGCATGCCCGTCAGGCCAATCCCGATGGTCGCCACATAGACCGGAAAGCCGGTGTCCAGCAGCATCTGGTAATTGCGCGGCACCCATGATCCGATAAGAAACAGGATCACCGCCACCCCCAACATCGACCCGACCAGCTCGATCGTCGCCCCAATATTGGCGTTCAGCTTGCGCAGGCCCATGCCGATGACGGTGGGCACCAAAAGCACGACTAGCACCTGCGCCACATTGCCCGCCGGAATGACATAGTCGCCGCTCAACCCCGCAAGGCCGCCATAGAAACTGAGCAGGAGTGGCACAGTGACCACCGCAACCAGCGTCGAGACCGTGGTCATCATGATCGACAACGCCAAGACGCCTTTGGAGAAATAGGTGAACACGTTGCTCGTGGTGCCGCCGGGCATACAGGCGATCAGGATCAGACCTGCGGCCATGGCAGGCGGCAGGCCCATGATCAGCGCAAGCGCATAGCCCAGAAACGGCATCACCATGTACTGCGACAAAAGCCCTACCAGAATTCCCTTCGGTCGGCGAAAGGCGATCAGGAAGTCGCGGTAGGTCATGGACGAGCCCATGCCCAGCATGATGACCATCATCATGACGCCCAAAAGCTTGGTTTCCAGTTCAGTCAGCATGATGGCCCCCTTACAGCCCGAATTCCGCGCGCACTTCGGCCTTGAGATCCTTGCGCAGGATCTTTCCGATGGGCGATTTGGGCAATTCGTCGCGCATGATGATGGATTTGGGCAGCTTATAATCGGTCAGAAGGCCCTTGCAGTGACGCAAGATATCCTCGGTCGTCAGATCGCCTTCGTAATCGGGGTTCTTGACGATATAGGCGCGCACCGCCTCGCCGGTCTTGGCATCGGGGATCGGCACAACGGCGGCCTCAAGCACGGCCTCCATCTTGGCCAGCGCATCCTCGACCTCATTCGGGTAGACGTTGAAGCCCGAAACCAGCACAAGGTCTTTCTTGCGGTCGACGATGCGCAGGAAGCCATCTTCGTCCATCACCGCCACGTCGCCGGTGAAAAGCCAGCCATTCTGCAGGGTCTTGGCGGTTTCCTCGGGGCGTTGCCAATAACCCGA
>VGDH01000137.1 GCA_016869835.1 Alphaproteobacteria bacterium | reverse complement strand
CCAGAACTGCGACCGCGTATAATCCTTCGATGCGGCCAACGCCTGGGCCGTGACCACCGCGGCGGCATAATGCTGGGCAGGGATGGTGGCAAAGGCCCAGGCCGCGGCCCCGGCATCACGGGCGACATCTGGCCTGCCCAGGACACGTTCGGCCTGCGCCACAATGATCAGGGCGGCCACATCCCTGCGGTCTGCCTGCAAAAGCCCCATCGCCAGATCGCGCGCCTCGGGCAGGCGCCCGGATTGCAGCAACTGCCCGGCCGGCGCGCGTGCCTCGTCCGGCGAAAGCCGGGTCTCGGCGTTGACGAGAGGGGGAGTCCCCGCAAACCACAGGGCAAGGGCAAGCCGGGCCGCGCCCTGTCTCACCCCGCACCGCAACCGAATGGCCATGGTCACCCCCCAGAAAACAGGGCTACCGCTGCTCGCCGATGAACACACCGATTTCGCGCGCGTTGTAGTCGGTTGAAATCTCGATCGTCGAAACTTCGGTGCTCAGCACCGTCGCGCCTGTCGGGATCTGGGCGGCCAGAAAGCTTGGCAAGGTCTGTCCGGCGTTTATGCGGGCCTGCAACGTCTCGCGGTCAACCGTCTCAAGCCCCGTCGCCGTGAAGATGCCATCGGCGGTTTCATACCGGACCGTCTCATAGGTGACGACCTGAATGTCAGCGGTGCCTTCCATCACCAGATAGCCGCCGATTTCCTGCCCTTGGGTGCCGGCAAAAAGGCCGCTCTAGGTGCCGGTGCTCCATTCATCCCCATCCAGGGGCGAGAACGTCGACACCGTGCCATCATCAAAGGTGCCATTGGCATTGTTGAAGCTGACTTCGGCCAGAACAATATCCGGCAGATTGCGGCCGTCGCTTCCATTCAGCAGGCTCACCCGCGTCCGGTTCGTGACCGTGTCAACGATATCGCCCTGAATGCCTTCAACCGGGTCAAAGTCGAGGACGTCAACCAACAGCTCGACATCGCCCGAGAACAGTTCGATCCCGCTGCGCTCGTCAAAAGTGCGGTTCGCTGCATAGCTGCCGACATAGACATATTCCCCAACCCCCGTCGGCAGGCTGAACGAGCTGCGGTTGATGTTGGCACCGGCATTGCCATACTGGATCCAGTTCGCCCCGGCCGCCGCAGTCGCCTGCATGGCATCGCTTTCAATGAAGACTGCGTAATACTGGACCAGACCCGTCGTTGCGGTCTGGCGGCTTGCATAGACCCGCGCACCATTCGACATGGTAAAGCGGTTGTCATACCGCCCCTCGGGCCCGTCAAAGGGCAGGTTGTTGATCACCAACTGGTTGTTGGCGCGGTCATAGGTGACCGCGTTCATCGTCAGCTTTCTTCCGGATCCGAGGCGACTTTGCTGTTGACGCTCGTGTTGGGGGCCTCTGGATCCAGCGGCGTGCCGTCGTCATCCTCGGCGATAAAGGGATTTCCCCCGCAGGTCGCGACGACCAAAAGCGTAGCCAAAGCTGCCCGATACCGAACCATGATCTGCCCCACGTTTCTATCTTTGGATCAAAATACACTCATAAGTATCTATAATATTAAAAGTTATCCACAAAGGATCATTTTGCGCCCGCCTATGATGCAGCCTCGCATCACGCCTTAGCTAGCGGTTTCCTAAATGCCCAACCCCCAGATATAGTGGGTGCCGACTCATTCCCCGCCCCGAAAGGCCATCCCATGCCGCTGACCCCCGACCAACGCGCCGAAATCGAAGCTGCGCGCGCCACGCCCCGCCCGACCTTGCGCGCCGTTTCCGAAGGGATGGAGGCGCATCTTTACCGCGCGCATGAGGTGCTGGACCACGGCTTTATCCGCGTCATCGACTATATGGGCGACGATGCCGCGATCGTGCAGGCCGCCCGCGTGTCCTATGGGGCGGGCACCAAACATGTGCAGAACGACGAAGGCCTGATCCGCTATCTCATGCGCCACTGGCATTCGACCCCGTTCGAGATGTGCGAGATCAAGCTGCACGTCAAACTGCCGGTCTTTGTGGCCCGCCAGTGGATCCGCCACCGCACCGCCAACGTCAACGAATACTCGGCGCGCTATTCGATTTTGGACCGCGAGTTCTACATCCCCGAACCGGGCCAACTGGCCGCCCAATCGGTGGTCAATAACCAAGGCCGGGGCGAGGTGCTGACGGGCGCGGAATCCGCCCGCGTGCTGGAGATCCTGAAATCCGACGCCGCGCGCAGCTATGACAACTATGAGGCGATGTTGTCCCAAGACGGCCAACAAGGCCTTGCCCGCGAGTTGGCCCGCATGAACCTGCCGATGAACATCTATACCCAGTGGTATTGGAAGGTGGACCTGCACAACCTCTTCCACTTCCTGCGCCTGCGCGCCGATGCCCATGCCCAATATGAGATCCGCGTCTATGCCGAGGCGATTGCGGCCACGGTGAAGGACTGGGTGCCTTTGGCGTTCTCGGCGTTTGAGGATTACCGGATGGGCGGTGCCACGCTCTCGGCGAAGGCGATTTCGGTGTTGAAGCGGCAACTTAAAGGTGAACCGGTGACGCAGGAAGACTCCGGCATGTCGAAGGGCGAGTGGCGGGAGTTTTGTGAGGTTTGGGGTGAATTTTTTCTTTAACGGACTAATTGCAACTGGAATGCTATTTGGGATCCTAGCTGTTATTGCATTCGAGTATTTCACTGATTTTTTGGTTCATCTGTTGAGCCATCAAGTGAGTTGATGGCTGCAATCCTTGGCGCATCTATTGGGTGGGCTGGCAATGTATTGACAATACATGCGTCAATTGAGGCAAGACAAAACGAGCAGCTTTCTAGAGATCAGGCAGTCGCCGCTGAGGTATTCGTTAAGTTTCAGTCAATGGTAAACATCTTTTACCACTTCCGAAACCATCTCAGAGAGTCCTACGCGGCAGTCGGCTCTGGATCGCAAAAAAATCCTGAGCTCTTTGTCTTGAGCCTTGCTGGCCACCCGGACACGATCCACTTCACGCCTGAAGAGAAATCACTATTCATCCGCCTCAAGAAGAATGAAACGGCGAACGACTTGGCCCAATGGGATGACATCCACAACTCTTTAGTAAGGGCCTTTCAGAAATACTCAGATATTCGTGAAGGCTTTATGGCGGCCACGCCTGCCAAAATGAAGGGACTGTTGGAACTTCTGAATTTACCGAAGAAGAGTTCAAGAGGGTTACACCCATTATTGCTCAGCTAAACCATTTGGCTGAACAGCTGCAAGAGCGCTCTGAAAAGGACTATGCCGAATCCCGTGACGCGCTTCTGCGAGTCAAACTGGAAATGGAAACACTTTGTGCACTAAGGTTTGATCTGATTTTACCTGAGTGACGATATCAAGCAAGTCGTAGGGTGCGCATTCATTCGCAACACCCCCTCCATCAACCATGGTGCGCAATGTATGCGCACACTACACTGGCAAATGGTCCGATCCGTCCCCCGGCCCGCGCAGGCGTGCGCGAGCGTTCGGGACTGAAAACAGTCCAATGGACTGTTTTCTCCCTGCGCAAGGGCGCGGGGCCGTCCCTCACCCCACCAAGGGCCGCACCCGACCTCGGGACGGCGCGCCTCCGTTGGTTCTAAGCACTTTATCTCTCAACCCCTCCCACCGCAGTTCTGTTGGCCACCGTTGCAGACGCGCCCTCTCGGGGGGAGGTCGGGCGCGGCCCGGCGGCGCTAAAGCGCCTTGATCCCGGGCGAAGGGAAGGAAGGGAAGGGGGGCGTTTGCCCCCCGACCACTCACAACGCCGCAAACCCCTTATCCAACGCGCTCAGGATCATCGACGCATCCCCCTCGGTCAGCACCAAGGGCGGCGACAGGATGATGTTCGGCCCCGACACCCGCACCATGGCCCCGGCCTCATAAGCCACCTTCTGCACGGTTGCCGGCACCGCCTTGTCCGGCGCAGATTTCGTTGCCCGGTCGCCCACCATCTCGATCGCCAGCATAAGCCCATGCCCGCCCCGCACATCGCCGATGGCGGTATGCTTGGCCTTCAATGCCTTCAGCCCCTCAAACAACTGCGCCCCGCGCGCGGCGGCGTTTTCGTTGACCTTCAAACGCTTGGTTTCCGCCAGCGTCGCCAGCGCCGCCGCGGCCCCCACCGGGTGGCCGGAATAGGTATAGCCATGGCCGATGGCCGCGCGGCCGGTTTCGTCCTTTTCAAACACCTCTGCCACGGCTTCGGCGATCATCACCGCGCCAAAGGGGAAATAGGCGTTGGTGATCGCCTTGGCGGTGCAGGCGAAATCGGGCTGCACCCCCCACAGGCGCGACCCGGTCCAAGCCCCGGTGCGGCCAAAGGCGGTGATGACCTCATCGGCAATCAGAAGGATCCCGTTCTTGCGGCAGATCGCCGCCACGCCGGGCATGAAGCTTTCATACGGCGGAATGACCCCGCCCGCGCCAAGGACCGGCTCCATGATGAAGGCCGCAATGGTGCCCGCCCCTTGGAAGGCAATCTCATCCTCCAAGGCCTGCAGGCAGAGCTGGGCCAGTTTGGCCGGATCGGTCTCGCCAAAGGGGTTGCGATAGGGGTAGGGGGCCGGGATGTGGTGGCAGCCGGGCAGAAGCGGCTCATAAGGCGTGCGGAAATTGGCGTTGCCGTTAACCGATGCCCCGCCGAAATGGGTGCCGTGATAGCCCTTTTTCAGGGAAAGATACTTGATCCGCCCCGGCTGACCCTTGATCTTGTGATACTGCCGGGCCAGCCGCAGGGCGGTTTCCACCGAATCCGACCCGCCCGAGGTATAGAAGGCCCGCGTCAGCCCATCGGGGGCGAAGAAATCGCGCAGCTCCTCGGCCAGTTCGATCACCTTGTCATTCGAGGTGCCCCGGAAGATCGAGTAATAGGGCAGGGCGTCCAACTGCGCCGCGATGGCGTCCTTGATCGGCTGGCAGGAATAGCCAAGGTTGACGTTCCAAAGCCCGCCGACGGCATCCACCACCTCATGCCCGTCAATGTCCTTGATGCGCACGCCCTGCGCGCTGGTGATGATCGCAGGCGGGTTCTTCAGGCTGTCCGAGGGGGCCGTCATCGGATGCCACAGGCTGCGGGCGTTGTTGGCTTTCAGGAAGTTCTCGTCTTTCATCTCGGTCCTCTTCACCTCAGGCAGCCAGCCGCCAAAGGGTTGCAATATCGGCGGGCAATGAGCCGCCCCAAAGGGTTGTGATGTCTTGCCCCGCCTCGGTCAGGGCAAAGCGGATCAGCCGCCGCTGGTCCTCGCTCATCCGGCTGGCAAGGGCCGCGACCGCGACCGCGCCGATGCAGGCCCCCAAGGCGTTGAACAGCGGCACGGCCATGGAATGAACCTCGGCCTGAAAGGCCCCACGGCTTTCGGCATAGCCCCGGCCCCGCACCTCGGCGAGCCGCGCCCGAAGCGCCTCGGGCGCGGTTTCGGTCTGACCGGTCAGCCGGGGAATGGGCCGCGCCAGAACCGCCTCACGGAAGGGTTCGGGTTGAAAGGCCAGCACGACAAGCCCGGACGAGGTGGCATGAAACGGCAGGATCTCGACATCTTCCATCGTGACGCGGGTCATGTGGGTCGTGGCATAGGCAAAGCCGAGGGCATGCAGCGTCCCCGCCATCAAGAGCGAAAGATGCACCGTCTCGCCGGTTTTCTGCGCCAGCGCCTGCAGGACCGGCATCGCCGCCTCACGCGTCGGCACCTGGGCCTCGCGCAGGGAGGCCAGCCGCAATACTGTCGGCCCCAGCCGGTATTCGCGGGTCGTGCCCACCTGTTCGGCCAGTCCGAAATCGCATAGCTCGCTGACCAGCCGATAGCAGGTCGCCTTGTTCAATTCGGAAAGCCGGGCCAGCTCTGACAGCCCGATCAGCGGACGCTGGCGGGTGAAGAAATTCAACAGGTCCAAGGCTTTGCTTACGGTTCCCATGATAGGCCCAGTGATCTGCGCTGCATCGGGCAGGTTGCATGCCTCGCCTGCCGTTCATTTCAGTTGACAGATTGTCGCAGAGACTGTCAAATAAAATCGAACCATCGGATCAAATATCAAACCGCATGACGGATGACCAACATCCGCTGCATCCACCAACAGGAAGGAGACGTGACGATGAACTTTGCAGCTATCGGGGGGGCGCAGCATGTCTGAGGCCGGTAATCCCACCAATCAGTTGAAGAAAAACACCCTCGGCGTGGCCGCCATCACCTTCATGGTGGTCTCGGCGGCCGCCCCGCTGACCGGCGCAGGCGGCGGGATTCCGCCCTCGATGCTCTTTGGCAACGGCGCGGGCATTGCGGGCAGCTTTGCCATCGTCACGCTGATCCTGCTAGCGTTCTCGGTCGGCTATGTCGCGATGAGCCGCCATGTAAATAATGCCGGTGCCTTCTATGCCTTTGCCGCGCAGGGGCTTGGTGGGCGCGCAGGGGGGGCGGCGGCCATGGTGGCCATCCTGTCCTACAACGCGATGCAGGTGGGCCTGATGGGCCTTCTTGGCGCCGTGGCCTCGGGCACCTTTGCCCAGTTTGGCCTGGAACTGCCCTGGTATGTCTGGACCTATATCGCCATCGCACTGGTTGCTGTTCTTGGCTACCGTCAGGTGGACCTGTCGGCCAAGGTGCTGATGTGGCTCGTACTTGCCGAATTCGGCATCGTCTTGATCCTTCTGTTGTCGATCTTCTTCACCGGCGGCGCCGAAGGGCTGAACCTGAAACCCTTCAGCTGGGAACAGATCACCAGTGGCGTGCCCTCCATCGCCTTCCTGTTCTGCTTTGCCGGCTTCATCGGATTTGAGGCCACCACCATCTATTCCGAAGAGGCCAAGGACGCCCCGGTGACCGTGCCGAAAGCGACCTATATCTCGGTCCTGTCGATCGGCATCTTCTACACCCTGACCGCATGGCTGATGACCATGGGCATCGGCGTGGACAAGCTTTTGCCGACGCTGACCGAAATGGGCGACCCGTCGAGCTTCTTGTTCATGCTGGGCGAAACCTATGTCGGCGCGACCTTTACCATGATCATGGGCATCCTCTTCATGACCTCGATCTTTGCCGCCGTTCTGGCCTTCCACAAT
>VGDH01000136.1 GCA_016869835.1 Alphaproteobacteria bacterium | reverse complement strand
CGATCTTTGGCGACGAGCGTGGTTGGCGCGAAAATGTGCTGGTGATCCGGCTACAGCCCAATGAGGGCATGAACCTGATGGTGATGATCAAGGAACCCGGCCCGGGCGGTATGCGCCTGATGCAGGTGCCCTTGGACATGAGCTTTGCCGAAACGGTGGGTGCCGATCTGACCGAGGTGCCCGACGCCTATGAGCGGCTGATCATGGATGTGATCCGGGGCAACCAGACTCTGTTCATGCGCGGCGACGAGGTCGAGGCGGCCTGGGCTTGGGCAGACCCCATCATTCAGGGCTGGGAATCCCGCGGTGACAAGCTGCAGCCCTATGATGCAGGATCGTCGGGGCCGGAAGATGCGCTGATGCTGATGCACCGCGACGGGCGGCGTTGGCGGGACATTCGCGAATGAGGCTGATCGCCTATCCCGACCGGGACACCCTCTATCACGCGCTGGCCAGAGTGCTGGCCGATGGGCTTTCGACCGCCCTTGTCGCGCAGGGCCGTGCCTCGCTTTCCGTGCCGGGGGGGACGTCGCCGGGCCCGGTGTTCGATCTTCTGGCCAAAATGCCGCTGGATTGGGCGAAGGTTGCCGTGTTTCTCAACGACGAACGTTGGGTGGGCGACGACAGCCCACGGTCGAACACGCGGCTTTTGCGGGACCGCCTGTTGCGCGGCCCGGCGGCCAAGGCGCAGCTGGTGCCGCTTTATGCCCCTGCCGCCCGGCCTGAAGATCAACTGACGGCGTTGAGTGCGGGGCTTGCGCCGCATCTGTCGATTTCGGTCCTGCTTTTGGGCATGGGGGCCGACATGCACACGGCAAGCCTCTTTCCTGGTGCGGACCTTTTAACACAAGCGCTGGCCGCCGATGCGCCGCCCCTGATGGCGCTCCGCGCCGAAGCGGCGGGCGAGCCGCGCGTGACGCTAACCGCGCCCGTGCTGCAAGCGGCTGAGGCGATTCATATCCTTATCACAGGGGCCGAAAAACGCGCCGCGATCACGCGCGCGTGGGATCTTCCCCCCGAACAGGCGCCGATCCGCGCCGTTCTGGACAACGCAACCGTGCATTGGGCGGAGTGACCATGGCCAGCCAGTGGCAAGCCTTGAAAGACCATTACCAGGCCACAGTGGGGATCCGCATCGTCGATCTCTTTGCCGCAGACGCGAACCGCGCGGCCGAGTTCTCGATCCGCGCTGATGACATGCTGTTTGACTATTCGAAAACCGGCATCGACGCGATAGCCAGGGCACTTTTGCTGGATCTGGCCAAGGTTTCGGACCTGACTGCGCGCCGCTCCGCGATGTTTCAGGGCGAAAAGATCAATGATACCGAGGCCCGTGCGGTCCTACATGTGGCGCTCAGGGCTGATGAGACGGCTGTGATCACCGTTGACGGGTCCGATGTGATGCCGGGCGTGCGCGCCACGCGGGCGCGCATGGTGGCCTTTGCCGAAGATGTGCGGCAGGGCCGGATGCGCGGGCAGGGCGGGCGGATCACCGATGTGGTGAACATCGGCATTGGCGGGTCAGACCTTGGCCCGGCGATGGCGGCCTTGGCACTTGTGCCCTATCACGACGGACCGCGCGTTCATTTCGTCTCGAATGTCGATGGCGCGCATATTGCCGATACGTTGAAGGATCTGAACCCCGAGACGACGCTGGTGATCGTGGCCTCCAAGACCTTTACCACCATCGAAACCATGACCAATGCCGATACGGCCAAGGCCTGGATGGCGGGCCGCGTCGCGCAGCCCGCCCGGCAATTCGCCGCCGTCTCGACCGCGCAAGACAAGATCGCCGCCTATGGCATTGATTCTGCGCGCGTTTTCGGGTTCGAGGATTGGGTCGGCGGGCGCTACTCGCTTTGGGGGCCGATTGGCCTTGCCCTGATGATCGCCATTGGCCCGAAACAGTTTGACCGCTTTCTGGCCGGGGCGCGGGCGATGGACGATCATTTCCGGACCGCGCCGCTTGCCACCAACATGCCCGTGATGCTGGCCCTTGTCGGCATCTGGCATGCCCAGATTACCGGCCATGCCAGCCGGGCCGTGCTGCCCTATGACCAGCGCCTGTCGCGTCTTCCCGCCTATCTCCAGCAGCTTGAGATGGAAAGCAACGGCAAGCGCGTGGCGGTGGATGGAACGGATCTGGCGGTCCATTCCGGCCCCATCGTCTGGGGTGAACCCGGCACCAATGGCCAGCATGCCTTTTACCAGCTGATCCATCAGGGAACCCGCGTGGTGCCCTGCGAGTTCCTGGTGGCGCGCGAGGGGCATGAACGCGATCTTGCCCATCAGCACCTATTGCTGGTCGCCAATTGCCTGGCGCAGTCTGAGGCGCTGATGCGGGGCCGCTCGCTGGATGAGGCGCGCGCGATCATGGCGAAAAAAGGCCTGACCGGGGCTGAACTGGACCGGCAGGCGCGCCATCGGGTCTTTCCGGGCAACCGGCCGTCAACCACGCTGGCCTATGCGAAACTGACGCCCTTCACCCTGGGCCAGATCATCGCGCTTTATGAACACCGGGTTTTTGTCGAAGGCGTGATCCTTGGCATCAACTCGTATGACCAATGGGGGGTAGAGCTGGGCAAGGAACTGGCGCTGGCCTTGCAGCCGGTGCTTGAGGGCAAGGTGGGGACCGAAGGCAAGGACGGCTCTACCGCGGCACTGGTGGCCTTTCTCAAGGGCTGAACTTCGGTCCTGGCCTTCAATGTGGCGGCAAATATCCTCGGGGGGTGAGCCGCGTCAGCGGCGAGGGGGGCAGACAGCCCCCCTTCCTTCGATTCTTGGACGAAGAATGCGTTACTTCAGCGCGGCGGTCACGATGACCTCGACCTTGTAATCGGGCGTGGCAAGTTTTGCCTCGCCGGTGGCGCGGGCGGGCGTGTGGCCGGCGGGCACCCAGGCGTCCCAGACCTTGTTCATCTCGCCAAAGGTCGAGATATCGGCCAACCAGATCTGCGCCGACAGGATGCGGGTCTTGTCGGTTCCGGCTTCGGCCAGGATGCGGTCCACCTCGGCAAGGCAGGTGCGGGTCTGGGCCTCGACGCTATCGCCGGGGTTGCCTACCTGACCGGCCAGCCAGACGATGCCATTGTAGCAGACAGCTTCGGACATGCGGGCGCCAACGCCAATCCGCTTGATCTCGTTCGACATGAGGGAGTGCTCCGTTGATCTGGGCAGGAAAAGGAATGGCGCTTGCTATCGTGGCGGGCGGCAAAAGGAAAGCCATTTGCGCAATGGGCGGGGTTTTGCCGATGCGGTTCTGGCGGGGTTTCTTGACGTGCTGGTGCATGGCATGAGGCTTCGGTGATCGATGCTGCCGCAGGTTTCTTCCATGCCCCAGTTGCCCCGCCTTCTTGTCCTGACCGCCGTTCTGGCGCTGAGCCCGGTTTATCAGGTGCTGGTCGATGGCGCGGGTGCCGATGCGACGGTTGTGGCGTCGGCAGAGGCCACTGGGCTGGGCGCGACCACGGCCGAGGCGGCTTCGCCCCGGTCCGGCCGGCTCTTTGCAGGCCTTTTCGTGCAGGACCCGGCCGCGCGCGAGGCGCGGGCTGAACGCCGGGCTGCGGCAAAGGCCGAGCGCGCTGCCGAACGTGAGGCCCGCCGGGCCGAGCGTGAGCGGGCGCGCAGCGCGGGGCAGGGCCATTCAACCTCGGCCAGCGATGCCGCGCGGGTCGAGGTCAAGGCCGCCGTGGCCGAGGCCGTTGCCAACAAGCCCAAGGGTCGGATCTGGTGCGTGCCCTTTGCCCGTGCGGTGACGCGCGTCGAGCTTCGCGGCAATGCCAAGACGTGGTGGCAACAGGCCAAGGGCCGCTATGCGCGCGGCGAAGAGCCTCAGGTCGGCGCCGTGATGGCCTTTGCCGCCAGCCGGGCCATGCCCAAGGGCCATTTGGCCGTTGTCTCCGAGGTGTTGTCCGACCGCGAGATTTTGGTGGATCAGGCCAATTGGGAGCGCAACCGCATCACGCTTGACACGCTGGTCGTCGATGTCTCGGACAAGGGGGACTGGAGCCGCGTCAAGGTGGCCAGCGCCAGCGGCACCTTGGGCCGTGTCAATCCGGTGAACGGTTTCATCTATAACTGAGCGCACGGGGCCTTTGTCCCTGTCGCTGTTGTCCGGTTCGGGCTATCATCGGCCATGCCGGTCCCACGGGCCTGCTGGTGAGCGTCGCTTCAAGGGCTACCAATCCTCGCAACCTTGTGGAGCGTTCGTGACATTGCGTGGCCTCCTGACCCTGTCTTGCGGGATCGTGCTGGCTTTGGCCGGTGCGCAGCATGCGCCTGCGCAAGAGCCGTTTCATGTCACAAGTCTGCTAAGCGTGACCATCGGCTCGGCCCGTTCGACCGCCGCGCGGGCCTTGGGGCAGGGGGGCTATGAGCTGGCCGGGGGCGAGTATGTCGATTTTGCGCCCTGGTATGATGCCACCAGCCCTGATGTGACCGTGCTGCTTTTGCGGCGCATGTCACAAGAGCTGGGGCTGATCTGGGGGGTCAGCACGGGGGAGCGGGCGCAAAAGCACCGCATCGAGCCGGGGCTGCATCTTGGGGTGGCGTGGCGGCGTCCGATCTCGGCCATCGGCGCTGTGTCTGTCACGGCGGTTGTGCCCTTCTTCGGGCGGCTGCGGGAACGGGCCTGCAGTGCCGACTATGGTGCCATCGGTGGGGTGCAGCGTGTGAATTGCAGGCTGGCAGCCAGCGAATTGCCACCCGAAGAAACCTTGCGCTATCTTCTGGATCTCAAGGGGATCGAAGATGCCCGACTGACCTTGCGGCTGTCGTGGCAGTTCTGATCAGTTGATGGTCTGGGGCGCCAGCGCGCGCGACAAGCTCGCCTCGCCCTGCCCATGCAGCCGCACATCATAGCCCTGAATCGTGTCGGTGCGCGCGGTGTCCAGCAACTGATCGGTGACTTGCAGCGCGCTTGCCCCGGGAAACTTGCTGCCCAGAATGGTGGCATAGGCCGAAATTTGGGGTGCGGCAAAGGAGGTTCCCTGCAGATTGGTGCCGCCACTGGTCAGCGTGCCGCCCGTGACGCCAACCACCAGGAACTTCTCTTGCACGCGCGGATCGGTGCCCGCAAAATTGGAATAGCTGGCAAGCGAGGCCGGATTTGCAACCGTGCCATGGCGATCCAGTGCGCCGGCAAAGAGGGCGGTGGGCTTTCCGATCAGATCGCGGCTGAGGTAGTCATATTTGTTCTGATAGGCATCACCGACAGCAACGGCATTGTTCCCCGCCGATTTGACCACCACCGCAGCCCCATTGGCATGGGCGATGATCGAGCTCTCGCGCGGGCTCCAGTTGATGTTTGCATTAGGACCAAAGGAATCCGGCATGCCGTAGCTGAGATTGATGATGTTCAACTTGCCCGCCCCAAGCGTGATTGCCGCTGAGCTTGAGAAATCCTGCGTCGCCAGTTCGACCCCGGGCGACATAAGCTCGACATGCTGGGCCACCCATTCGCCATGCCGCTTGCTTTCGCGACCGAGGCCCAGATCGCCAAAAATGGTATAGCTTCCCTGAAAATCATCGACGACCATGACCCGGCTGCCTTGGCCAAAGAACCCAGCGGCCCAGGCAGACTGAATTTCGGCATTCATCCAGGCGAAATAGGTCGCGGAAAAGAGGGGCGGGCTGGGAAGGGGAAGCGTTAACCCGTCATCTTCGCCACCACCGCACCCGACAAGGGCCACAAGGCAAAGCGATGACAGGAGAGCTGTGATCCGGGCTTGCGCCAAATCCGTGAGAACCTTCTTGGATTAGGTTGAACAGGCCATGATCCTAAGTTGCGGGCAGGCGGTTTCAAGGCAGAAACCGGCAGGGCCGACGGATCTTTCGAGAAAGCACCGACCTCAAAACGTCGCATGACATTTCCGCAAGGACGACAGCCATCAGGAGGGGGAGGGATGGAGCGGGTGAAGGGTGCTGTATCCTCGCCCAGGCTCCACGACGCACGTAACACTCTGTTTTTAAACGATACTGATGAGACCAGTTCATGGCAAGTAGGCTCTTTGTGGTCTACCATCTGGTCTACCCATAAGAGGATCAGGGCGTGTTCATCCTCAGCAACCCTTCCAACGGATTACTTCAACACGATGGCTATCGATCAACAGGCGCAAGTGGCATCAAATCAGCTAGATATCCAACCAAACGATGGGAAGTAACTCACTGGTCAGACAGGTAGTCTGCAGACACGTAGCCCTTAACCTGAGGAGCATTGGCAAGGGAGACCTGACACCACAACTGGCCCATTTCAGTCACGCATTTTCCTCGGCTGAGCTTTGTTTCGTTTGGGATGCCTAGGACGACCCTAAAACCGAGACCGGGGCCTGCCCTGAGCTTCAGGAACTCATCACTGCCAACGCCAATTACAGATACCTGTTCAAAGGGTATTGATGCCGCACAACCTGCTAGATTGGTGGACGCAAAAGCCAAAGCGAAAGCTCTCAAGTGCTGATGGGTGTTCACTGCTTTATCCCTCTCTGAGAGTCCAAACATGCTTATGTTAGCATCATTCTGATAAGACCGATGGTCTCTCCACGGCACCCGTTACAGTAATGCTAGGAGCACAATGTATTACGCGCGGTGTCTAGAAATGGTGCCCGAGGCCAGCGGTTCTATTCCCTCTGAAGGCATCGGCAAGCATCTAACGCTCTGATTTTATTGATAGTGGGGAAGCGGGATTAGATCAAGCTGGGCACTTTATGGTCTACGATCTGGTCTACGATGCGGAGGCCCTGGCTTCTCACACCAAGCAAACTGTTTCGGTTGCCCTAAGGGCTATCTAGAAGCGGGTTCCTTCGGGCCAAATGACCGCGGTCCTTGGACCCCGGCCCACCCCCGGGGGGGGCAGAACGGCCCCTGCCTTTCTGGGAGACAGCTTCAGATGCTGAAACGACAAAGGCACGAGCGGGCAATTCTGTTCAGTTGGAACCGCTCGCCCTCGCGGTTCGCACTATTGCCGTTAGCGATTTCAGCGTCCGATGTTTGGCCGCTGGTTCACACGCTTGACGGTTCCCAACGTCTACGTGCGGGGTCGCTCGACAGAGGATAGCTGTTCTTGTCGCTCAATATCGAACAAAGCGGCCACCAAATCGACCAGACCCGCTATGGCAGGCCCTCTGCCTGCCGCACTCAATAGTGCCCCACGCACTGAGTAAACTGGCCTCCCGAAGGATGAGCTTCTCGAGCGTCAAATCGGAAACCGCTTTCCGAAGCCGCTCATTCTCCTTCTCCAGCTCCTTCAGCCGCTTCACCT
>VGDH01000135.1 GCA_016869835.1 Alphaproteobacteria bacterium | reverse complement strand
GGGATACCGTCCCCCAGCGCCGGAAACCATCGTCCCGATGGACCCGAGGCCCACCATGCACTAACATTCAACACGGACCACTCGATGGGGGCAGTCCAGGATTATTGAGCCTCAGAATGCTTTTTCCGTCGACGAGGACTTCGGTGGCATTTGACCTTGTCGGCAGGCTCACTGCTTGCAAGGCGAGGTTGGAAAGCATCTGGGTCGCCTCATGCAGGCGCGCTTCCGCGCGTTCAGCACGGCGATCTGCATCTGCCAGCCTCTGCTCGAGCTTTTCGATCTGAGCGCGGTAGGCGTCACGCTGGAATTTGGTGATCTCGAGGGCGGCGGAGAGCTCAATGGCGCGCTGCCTATGATCTATTCTAGCCTTAGTCATTTCAGTGTCCTGATCACGGCGCGAGGCCTATTGGATGGGGGGCTCTGGTTTGAAAAAAGCGCGGAGAAGCACGCCACGCTCTTGGCCGAGAAGTCTCAAGTCGTATGGATCGACGCCCCGACACCCGCGTCTTATTCAACGCCAACTGCCCAGTATGCAGTTTTGAGATAGGGCATTATGCGCGCTATACGGACCGGTCGGGGCTTCCCATCCGGTTAACACTGACGCTAGGGACCAATGGGGCCTCGATGCCGATACGGCGGCTCTACGTGCTGCATGATGGTGTGCTGACATCAGGTATACCTGCCTTTCTGGTGCTCTGGTACTTTTCAGGGAGTTACAGGTGG
Organism: Alphaproteobacteria bacterium; assembly: GCA_016869835.1. Taxonomy (GTDB): domain Bacteria; phylum Pseudomonadota; class Alphaproteobacteria; order Rhodobacterales; family Rhodobacteraceae; genus Tabrizicola_A. The sequence continues at coordinate 6,545 of VGDH01000135.1, read as the reverse complement.
CTGCAGCGCTCCATTACAGCCTGCGTCTGACAGACTGAGGCCGGGAAGCCAGATCAAGACGGCAGTCGTTGCGGTGGCGTTCGGCCACAACGCGTCCCTTCGACACCACGGCAAGCCGGTCGGGGCGAAGCCGCAGCGCCTCGATCGGATTTGAGGCGTCCAGCACCACGAGACTGGCTTGATCGCCGACGTTCAGCCCGTAGTTCTGCAAGCCCATGATCGCGGCATTGCATTCGGTGACCATGGTAAAGCAACGGGCCATCTCGGCGGGATGGGTCATCTGCGCGACATGAAGGCCCATGAAGGCCACATCCAGCATGTCGGCGGTGCCGAGCGAATACCAGGGGTCCAGCACGCAATCCTGCCCCCAGCCTACGGTGATGCCCATCGCTTGCATCTCTTTAACCCGCGTCAAACCGCGCCGCTTGGGATAGCTGTCGTGGCGGCCTTGCAGAGTGATGTTGATCAAGGGGTTCGGAATGGCCGTCATCCCAGATTCCGCAATCAGCGGCAGCAGTTTCGAGACATAGTAGTTGTCCATCGAATGCATGCTGGTCAGGTGACTGCCCGCCGCACGACCGCCCAGACCATGCCGTGTCACCTCGCGCGCCATGGTTTCAACATGGCGCGACATGGGATCATCGGTTTCGTCACAATGGACATCCCACATCAACCCCCGCTCGGCGGCCATACGCGCCAGATCGCGCAAGGACTCAGCGCCCTCCTCCATCGTGCGTTCGAAATGCGGGATGCCGCCGACCACGTCCACGCCCATATCCAAGGCCCGGACCACGTTCTGCCGTCCGGTTGGGGTGCGGTAGAGGCCGTCCTGCGGAAAGGCCACCAATTGCAGGTCAAGATAAGGGGCAACGCGGCGCTTCACTTCCAGCATCGCTTCGACCCCGCGCAGGTGGTCGGGGGTCGTATCAACATGGGTGCGGATCGCCAGAAGCCCCATGCTGACCGCCCAGTCGCAATAGCGCAGGGCGCGGTCGACCATCTCATCCACAGTCGCCGTCTCACGCAATTCGCCCCAAAGGCCGATGCCTGCCAAGAGCGTGCCCGAGGCGTTGATCCGAGGCAGACCATAGGACAGCACCGCGTCCATATGAAAATGCGGATCAACAAACGGGGGCGAGACCAGATCGCCGGTCGCGTCGATCACCTTTACGGCGGCAGCATCGAGCCGCCCCACCGCCGAAATCCGGCCACCCTTGATCCCGATATCGGAGATCGTCCCATCAGGCAGCGTGCCACCTTTGACCAGAAGATCGAACATCAGCGTTCCCCTTTGTTGTAGGGCGTCATCAACGCGGCGGGCACTTCGGCACGGCGCGACATCAGGATAAGCGCCAGAATAGACAGCACATAGGGTGCCATCAGAAAGACCTGATAGGGCAGATCCGCCCCAAGCGGCGTCTGTTGCAGCCGGATTTGCAGCGCGTCAAAGGCGGCGAACAGGATCGCACCCAGCACCGCTTTACCCGGCATCCACGCGCCAAAAACCACCAGCGCGACGCAGATCCAGCCCCGGCCATTGACCATTTCAAAGAAGAAGGAGGAAAAGGCCGACAAGGTCAGGAACGCCCCACCCATTGCCATCAGGCCAGAGCCAAAAATCACCGCGCCCATCCGCAGGCCGGTGACCGACAAACCTTGTGCTTCAACCGCCGAAGGATTCTCTCCCGCGGCGCGAACGGCAAGACCCAAGGGGGTGCGGAACAGCACGAGGGCGACAAGAACCGCACTGCCAAAGGCAAACCACGTGAAGGCCGTCTGGGTGAAAAACACTTCGCCCAAGAAGGGCAGATCAGACAGGATCGGCAAGTCCAGTGGCTGAAAGGGTTCGATTTTCGGCGGGCTGGTCACTTCGGGCAGGGCCAAACGGTAGGCAAAAGAGCTTGTCGACGTGGCCAGCAAGGTCACACCAAGGCCGACCACATGCTGAGACAGGCCAAATGGAACCGTCAGCGTGGCATGTAGGAGCCCGAACAACATCCCAGCGGACATCGCCACCCCGACACCGCCCCACAGGGGCATGCCTTGATAAACGGCCAGCCATCCGGTGAAGGCGCCGATGACCATGATCCCCTCAATCCCAAGGTTCAGCACGCCTGCGCGTTCACAGATCAACTCACCCATGGTTGCAAGAACCAAGGGCGCGGCGATGCGGATCACAGCCGCCCAGAAACTGGCAGACAGCAGGATTTCAAGAATATCGCTCATCCTCGCACCACCCGCATCTTGGTCAGAAGGATCGCCAGAACCATGAACAACAGCGCCGAAGCCAGCAGCATGTCGGCGATATAGGTCGGCACCCCGGCGGCACGGCTCATCGCATCGGACCCTACAAAAATGCCGGCCACAAAGATCGCCGTCCCTATCACCGCAAGCGGGTTCAACAGCGCCAGCATGGCGACGATGATCCCAGTATAGCCAAAGCCCGGCGACAGGTCTTGGCTGAGGTGGCCCTTGAGACCCGCAACTTCGGACCAACCGGCAAGGGCCGCAAGACCGCCCGACAAGAGCGCGGTCTGGATCAGCACGCGGTTGACCGGCACCCCGGCAAAACGTGCCGCGCCAAAGTTTGACCCCACTGCCCGCATCTCAAAACCGAAACTGGTGCGCCGTTCAATGACGTAGACCACCACGGCGGCGATCATGGCCAGCACAAAGCCCCAATGGAGCCGCAGACCTTCTGCAATCCGGGGCAGACGCGCCTCTTTCAGCAAGGCCTCGGATTTCGGCCAGCCCATGCCCATGGGGTCTTTCATCGGGCCTTCCAGAAGATAGCTGACGAACAACAGCATGATGAAATTGAACAACAGCGTCGTCACGACCTCGTCCACACCCAACCGTGTCTTCAGCAGCGCCGGGCCAAGGAGCACAAGCGCCCCCGCCAGCATCGCGAACACCGCCGTCACCGGAAGCACAAAGGGCGACGGCACCGCCCCGGTGCCCAAGAGCACCGCCACGATGGCGCCAGCATAAAGCTGCGCCTCGGCACCGATGTTCCACAGCTTGGCCTTGAAAGCCACGGCCACGGCCAGACCGGTGAAGATTAGCGGCGTGCCCGGTTCAGGGTTTCCAGAAGCGCAAACTTTGACCCAACCGCCCCGGTCACGATCTGACCCAGAACCGCCAAAGGATTGGCCCCGGCCAACAGCGCCAGCAGGCTGGCAACCACGACCGTCGCCACCAGCGCAGCAGCGGGCAGGCCCAACCGGCGGGCAAGGCTCGGATTCGGGATCGGCTCAAGCCGCATGGTCACCTGCTCTGAACCCTTGCCCCGCCATCCATAGCCCCAACTCAGCCGCCGTCTTGGAGCCACGGGCAAAACCCGGTGACAGGCGGCCTTCGCTGATGACGTGGATGACATCGGAAAGGCTCTGTATTTCGTCCAAATCCTCAGAGATCAGGAGAACCGCCGCACCCGCATCGCGCGCTGCGATCAGGCGCGACTGGACATAGGCAATCGCCCCCACGTCCAGACCCCGGACTGGCTGATTGGCAAGGATGATCTTAGGACCCGGCTCAAGCACCCGGCCAAGGATCAGCTTTTGCATATTGCCGCCCGACAAAAGCCGGATGCGCTGCAACACCCCCTGACAGCGCACGTCATATTTGGCGATGACATCCTTGGCAAAGGCTTGCGCCGCAGGCCAGTTCATCCAGCCATGCCGGCTGAAGGGGGGGCGGGAATAAGCTTCTAGAACCGCGTTTTCGGTTAGGTTAAAATCGGAAATCGTGCCGGTCTTGTGCCGATCTTCTGGGATGCGGGCGATCTGGTGGTTCACCGCCTGACGCGGCGACCAAGCAGCGGGTTCTGCCCCGTCAATCTCGATCCGGCCCTGATCCGGACGCAAGAGGCCCGAGATCAGATCAGCCAGCGCTGCCTGCCCGTTGCCCGACACTCCGGCCAAACCGACAATCTGACCCGCGCAGAGGTCCAGCGACAGATCAGACAGGCCAGTGGCAGTCCCCTTGGCCCGCGTCGACACCTTAGAAATCCGCATCAGAACCGGGCCAGCAGGCCGGGTTTCTGCTTTTGGCAAGGCAACCGCGCTGCCGACCATCAGGGCCGCCAAAGCGGCTCGGTCCGTCGCGTGGGTATCGACCTGCCCGACCACCTTTCCATGACGCAGCACGACGCAGCGGTCGGCAATCGCCATGACCTCATGCAGCTTGTGGCTGATGAAGATAATCGACAGCCCCAAGGCGATCGCCTTGCGCAGCGTGTCAAAAAGCGCATCTGTTTCCTGCGGGGTCAGAACGGCGGTCGGCTCATCAAGGATCAGGATGCGGGCCTCGCGACAGAGCGCCTTAAGGATTTCGATCCGCTGCCGTTCACCCACCGAAAGGCTGCCCACCCGCGCATCGGGGTCGACGGCAAGCCCAAACTCGGACGAAAGCGCGGCGATCCGTGCCCGCGCCACAGCGCGCCCCTTGCCGCGTGACCATAGGCTTTCGGTGCCCAAGGTTATATTGTCCAGCACCGACAGATTGTCCGCCAGCGTGAAATGCTGATGCACCATGCCAACCCCTGCCGCCAATGCGGCGCGAGGATTGCCGGGCGGCAGGGTCTGGCCGAACACTTCGACGCGACCTTCGTCAGCCTGATAATGACCAAATAGGATGTTCATCAGCGTGGTCTTACCCGCGCCGTTTTCGCCCAAAAGGGCAACGACTTCGCCACGCTTTAGATCAAGGGTGACGCCCGAATTGGCAACAAGCGCGCCAAAGCGCTTGGTGATGTTGTCGAGGCGGAGGACAGTGTCCCCCGCCCGCAGATTGGCTTGGCTCACGACGACTTCGGCTCGTTGTCGTCAATGGCGACGGTAAAGCTGCCGTCCTTAATCGCGGCTTCTTTGGCGGCAACCATGGCCATCACTTCGGCCGGAACCTTGCCTTCAAAGGTGCCCAGCGGCGCCAGAGAGCAACCGCCCACCTTCATGAAGGAATATTCGCCATAGTTCGCAGCCTTAAAGGCCCCGCCGTTGATCGCCTCAATCGCAGCGTTCAGCGTCGGTTCAAAGTGCCAAAGTGCCGAGGCAACCACCGTGTCGGGGTAATCAGCTTGTGTGTCGATCACGTTGCCGATGGCCAGAACGCCCTTTTCCTTTGCCGCATCCGACACACCGAAGCGCTCTGCGTAAAGCAGGTCGGCGCCAGCTTCGATCATGGCAAAGGCAGTTTCTTTAGCCTTGGGTGGATCGAACCACGACCCGATGAACGACACTTGGAACTTGGCATCAGGCCGGGTTTCGCGGACGCCCGCCATAAAGGCGTTCATCAGGCGGTTCACTTCGGGAATCGGGAAGCCACCGACCATACCGATGCTGCCGGTCTTGGTCATCGCCCCAGCGATGATGCCGGACAGATACGAGGCGTCCTGAATGTAGTTATCGAACACCGCAAGGTTCGGGTTCGCGGCCTCGTCCGGCATGAAGGACGACCCCAGAAGGAAGGCTACGCCCGGGTATTCCGCGCACACTTCGCGGGCCTCTTGCTCAGCGCCAAAGATTTCGCCGACGATGAGCTGCATGCCCTGTTCGCAATACTCGCGCATGACGCGGGCATAGTCGGTGTTGGCCACGTTTTCAGTGTAGACGTAGTCCACTGCACCCGCCGCTTTGGCGGCTTCAGCGGCCTGATGGATGCGGCTGACCCATTGCTGCTCGACCGGAACCGTATAGATGCCCGCCATCTTGATCGGTCCGGCGGCATTGGCGCGCAGCGGCAAAAGCCCGCCAAGGGTCAGAGCGGCGCCCACCGTTAGCAGGCTTCGGCGGCTTAGCTTCATTACTTCAGTTGTCATTTCTTGCTCCCCAGGGTGTCCAGAATATTTCCGAAAGCTAAATTAAGAAAAGGTTTCCTAAAAGCGTTAACTTTCTTACTGGCATTCGATCGGTTGTTAGCATCAAAGTGGGCTCTCAGTTGCGCCCGCGTCCTCTTCCCGGCCGATTTCTTTCGGTTGGTCACTCCGGCAACCCAGCCCAGCCGATCGCGTCCTCCAGCGCGTTGGACAGGCGCAGGACAAGCGCATCCGCGCCGGGCCGACCGGTTATCTGTACAGCCACCGGTAAGCCAGACGTAGTCAGGGAAACCGGCAAAACCGCCGAGGGCTGCCCGGCAAGATTGGCCGGCGTCGCAAAGGGGGCAAAGCGATAGCCCCGCTCAACCCACGGCTGGAGCTCTGACCCGCAGGCTGCAAAGGTCAGAGTATTCAATGGCGCAGGATCTTCGCCCAATGCGGGCGTCAGTACCAGATCGATCTTATTCATCGAACGTCCAATTGCCTGCGCCACCGTGGTCATGTTCACGCGGGCTTCCAGCAGATCAAGGGCGGAAAGCCGCCTTGCTTGCTCGATATAGGCCCAAGTCATCGGCTCCAGTTCGTCGCGTTCGGGTTCGCGCCCAAGCTCGCTCGCGCGCTCTTCCACTAGATGAAGGACTTCGACGATCCAGAGTGAGTCAAACCACGCGCCAAACTGCGCCTCAACCGGGAACTCATAGGGCACCACGACATGCCCCATCGCGTCTAG
>VGDH01000134.1 GCA_016869835.1 Alphaproteobacteria bacterium | reverse complement strand
GAACATGTTCGCGCGACTCAAGGACTGGCGCAGGGTCGCGACGCGCTACGATCGATGCCCGATCCTGTTCCTCTCGGCATGCGCCCTCGCCGCTATCGGCATTTACTGGTTATGAGTCTGGACCGTAAGTCGCCCGATTGATCGCGCGTGCCAAACAATCCCAATCCGGGCCAATTTAATTCGATCAGAAAGGATGCGCGCCATGCCGCGCGCTGTTGTGGTAGGGCCGGAGGGACTCGAACCCCCAACCAAGGCGTTATGAGCGCCCGGCTCTAACCATTGAGCTACAGCCCCACATTGTCCTGACTAACAGAGCCCGCCGGGCAATGGCAAGCAGGCAGGTGTGACGCGTTGCGCGCGGGGGCGGGATGGCGTAAGGGGCAGGTCAATTGCCGCCAGCATGGGATTCTCGACATGACCACCGGACATAATGGCCTGACCTATGCCGATGCAGGCGTGGACATCGACGCCGGAAACCGGCTGGTGGACCGCATCAAGCCCGCCGCCAAGCGCACCAACCGCGCGGGAACCATGGGCGGGCTTGGCGGTTTCGGCGCGCTTTTTGATCTGAAGGCCGCGGGTTACAAGGACCCGATCCTTGTGGCCGCGACCGATGGGGTCGGCACCAAGTTGCGGATTGCCATTGATACCGGCAATGTCGACACCATCGGCATTGATCTGGTGGCGATGTGCGTCAATGATCTGGTCTGCCAGGGGGCCGAGCCGCTGTTGTTCCTGGACTACTTTGCAACCGGCAAGCTGGATGTCGAAGAGGCTACCCGCATCATCACCGGCATTGCCGCAGGCTGCGAAGCCTCGGGCTGTGCGTTGATCGGCGGCGAGACGGCGGAAATGCCCGGCATGTATCACAAGGGCGATTTTGACCTGGCCGGCTTTGCCGTCGGCGCGATGGAACGCGGAGCCGAATTGCCTGCCGGGGTGCAAGAGGGCGATGTGCTTTTGGGGCTGGCCTCGAACGGGGTCCATTCCAATGGCTACAGCTTTGTCCGCAAGGTGGTGGAACTGTCGGGCCTTGCCTGGGACGCGCCCTCGCCGTTTTCCGAAGGGACCTTGGGTGCGGCGCTGCTGGCACCGACCCGGCTTTATGTGAAACAGGCGCTGGCGGCGGTGCGCGCCGGTGGCGTTCATGCGCTGGCCCATATCACCGGCGGGGGCCTGACCGAAAACCCGCCCCGCGTGGTGCCCGAAGAGCTGGCATGCGAGATCAACCTGTCGTCCTGGGACCTGCCGCCCGTGTTCCGCTGGCTGGCCAAGACCGCCAACATGTCGGAACCCGAACTTCTGAAAACCTTCAACTGCGGCATCGGCATGATCGCTTTTGTCGATCAGTCGCGCGCGGCGGAGCTTTCAGCCCTGTTCCGCGATCAAGGGGAAACTGTGGTGGAGCTTGGCCGTGTCGTCAGAGGCGAGGGTGTGATCTACAAGGGCGCGCTTCTGTGAAGCGCGTTGCCATCCTGATTTCCGGGGGTGGCTCAAACATGCTGGCGCTGGTACGGGACATGGCGGCAGGCCAGCACCCCTGCACGCCGGTTCTGGTGGCCGCGAACGATCCGAATGCAGGCGGGCTGGCCAAGGCCGCCGCGCTGGGCATCCCGACCGCCGCCGTCGATCACCGCCCCTTTGGCCGCGATCGTGCCGCCTTTGAAGCTGCCTTGCTGCGGCCGATCCTGGCGGCTGAACCCGATATCCTGTGTCTTGCGGGTTTCATGCGCATCCTGACCCCGGCCTTCAGCCGGCATTTTGAAGGTCGGATGCTGAACATCCATCCCTCGCTCTTGCCGAAATACCCCGGCCTCAACACCCATCAGCGCGCCCTTGACGCAGGTGATGCTGAGGCTGGTTGCACCGTGCATGAGGTGACGGCAGAGCTGGACGCGGGGCCGATCCTGGGCCAGGCGCGGGTACCGGTCCTTCCCGACGACACGGCCGAAACCCTGGCCGATCGGGTGCTGGCGCAGGAACACAGGCTTTACCCTGCGGTGCTGCGCCGCTTTGCCATGGGTGACCGCGTTCCGTTGATGCTGGGCTAGGCAGAGAGAAATCCTGCCCCGGCGATCCGGCCCGGAACGGGTTTTCCGCTTTGACCGGCCCGACAAACCCCTGACCTTTTCCGCGGCCTTGGCTTGAGTTTGCCGCCGCCGGGGCCTAGGTTCGGGGGAATATTCAGGGGACGAACATGCGCATCCACAGCGATCTGGCCGACACCATCGGCAACACGCCACTGCTCAAGCTGAAGCGGGTATCCGAAATGACCGGCTGCACGATCCTGGGCAAATGCGAGTTTCTCAACCCCGGCCAATCGGTCAAGGACCGCGCGGCGCTGTTCATGATCCGCGATGCGGTGGCCAAGGGTCATCTGCGCCCCGGCGGGACGATTGTTGAAGGCACGGCGGGCAATACCGGGATCGGTCTGGCGCTTGTCGGGGCCTCGATGGGGTTCAAGACGGTCATCGTCATTCCCGAGACCCAGTCTCAGGAAAAAAAGGACATGCTGCGGCTGGCAGGTGCCGAACTGGCGCAGGTGCCTGCCGCGCCCTACAAGAACCCCAACAATTATGTGCGCTATTCCGGCCGTCTGGCCGAAGCCTTGGCTCAAACCGAAGCCAATGGTGCGGTCTGGGCCAATCAGTTCGACAATGTGGCCAACCGTCAGGCCCATGTCGAAACCACCGGCCCCGAGATTTGGGAGCAGACAGGCGGCCGGGTGGATGGTTTCATCTGCGCCGTGGGTTCGGGCGGCACTCTGGCGGGAGTGGCCATGGCCTTGCAGCACAAGGGCGTCAAGATCGGCCTTGCCGACCCGGAAGGCGCGGCGCTGCACAGCTTTTACACGACCGGCCAACTTGACGCGCCGGGATCGTCCATCACCGAAGGCATCGGGCAAGGCCGCATCACCGCGAACCTTGAAGGCTTCACCCCCGATTTCAGCTATCGCATCCCGGATGCCGAGGCGCTGCCCTTGGTCTTTTCCATGGTGGAAGAAGAGGGCATCTGCCTTGGCGGCTCGTCCGGCGTGAACATCGCGGGCGCGATCCGCATGGCGCGCGAGATGGGGCCGGGCCATACCATCGTCACCATCCTGTGCGACTATGGCAACCGCTATCAGTCCAAGCTTTATAATCCCGCCTTCCTCAAGGAAAAGGGCCTGCCGGTGCCGCGCTGGCTTGACCGGGCGCCGATGGCTATTCCCTCGGTCTTTCTGGACGCATGACCTCTCGGCTGCGCCTTGCACTTGGGCTGATCCTTGCCGCGCTGATCTGGGCGGGCCCAGTGGTCAGCCCGCCCGCCAAGGCACAGGACAGCTTGCGTCAGGTGGACGAAACCGGTGCCCTGGTGCAACGTCAGGGGCCGGGATTGCCCGAGCAGGCGGCACCGGTCGAGGCCAGTGCCTCGCTTGACTATGCCGCATGGGAGCGTCTGGCCGAACGGGCTGAAAAGGCGACGTCGAACCGCAACATCGGATCCGAGGCGCTTGAGGCGATCCGGCGGCAGATGGTGGACTGGCGCAGCGCGCTTTTGGGCGAACAGAACGCCAATGCCGCGCGCATTGCCACCCTGCGCACCCAGATTGCCGCGCTTGGCCCGGCGCCGGCCGATAGGGTGCCCGAGGTTGAGGAAATCGCCAACCGGCGTGCGGCGCTGACCGAACAGCTTGTCACGTTGCAGGCCCCCGGTCTGGCGGCCGAAGAGGCCTATCGCCGGGCCGACGGGCTGATCGCTGAGATCGACCGCGTGCTGCGCGAACGCCAGGCTGACCAGCTCTTGAAGCTTTGGCCTGCGCCGATCAACCCGGCAAACTGGCCCGAGGCGTTGATTGGCCTGACTGACACCGGCGTGCGGCTTTGGGAAGAAACGGCGGAAAACTGGGCCGATGACAAGGCACGCAGCGCCTTTGGCGACAATGTTCCCTTCATCCTTCTTTTGCTGGCACTTGCCGTGGGGCTTTTGGCCTATGGCCGGGCATGGGTGCAGGACCTGTCAAGCCGCTTGCAGGATCGCGCCTCGGTTCGGGGCCGCAAGATATTGGCGCTTGTTGCCTCGCTTGGCGAAATCGCCTTTCCGCTGGTCGGCATCTTCTGCGCCTACGTCGCGCTGATCTTTACCGAGATGGTGGGCGAGGTGGGCGAGCGGGTGGCCGATGCCGCAGCCAATCTTGCGCTTTATGTGACACTGGCCGCCTGGCTTGCGGGTCGTGTCTTTCCGCGCGGCCTGTCCGAAGGCCCGCTTGGCCTGCCGTCCGAACGCCGGGCCGAAGCACGCTATAACGCGGTGGTGATGGCCGTTCTTCTGGGGCTGGCTCAACTGCGCTTTGCCGCGATGGATGCGCAGTCCTATTCCGAAGGCACCACCTCGGTTGTCAGCTATCCTGTGCTGGTGGTCGCCGGGCTTTTGCTTTTCCGCATAGGACAGCTTTTGCGCCGCCATCTCTTGCGTGACCGCCGCGAGGGTGAGGCCAAAAGCTATGGCATGCGGCTGATCGGCTTCATAGGGCAGGGAGCCATGCTGGTGGGCGTCGCAGGCCCGATCCTTGGTGCGGTGGGCTATGTGCCGGCCGCGGCTGCGATGATCTATCCGGCGATCATCACGTTGGGCGTTGTCGGGCTTTTGCTGGTGTTGCAGGAACTGGTGGCCGACATCTATGGCGCCATCACCCGCATGGACGGCGATCCGGGGGAGGCCTTGGTGCCGGTGCTTGCGAATTTCGCGCTGGCCCTTCTCAGCTTGCCGGTCTTTGCCCTGATCTGGGGCGCCCGCCCCTCGGACCTGACCGAACTCTGGACTCGCTTCCGCGAGGGCTTTGCCCTTGGCGATACCCGGATCTCACCCACCAACTTCCTTGTGTTCGCCACCGTCTTCGCGCTGGGCTATGTGTTGACGCGGCTCTTTCAAGGGGGGCTCAAGAACTCGATCCTGCCGCGCACCTCGCTTGACCAGGGCGGGCAGAATGCCATCGTCTCGGGCGTCGGCTATCTTGGGATATTCCTTGCCGCCGTGGCCGCGATCAACGCGGCCGGCATCAACCTCGCCGGTCTCGCAATCGTCGCAGGTGCGCTTTCGGTCGGTATCGGTTTCGGCCTGCAGACCGTGGTGTCGAACTTTGTTTCCGGCATCATCCTCTTGATCGAACGACCGGTCAGCGAAGGCGACTGGATCGAGGTCGGCACGACACAGGGCATCGTCAAGGCGATCTCGGTCCGCTCGACGCGGATCCAGACCTTTGACCGGTCGGATGTAATCGTGCCGAACTCGGACCTGATCTCGGGCCGGGTCACAACCGGGCCGCGGTTCAACCTGACGGGGCGGCTGATCGTGCCGGTCAGCGTGCCCTTGGCCACCGACGGCCGCAAGGTCGAGACGATCCTGCGCGAGATCGCCGAAGCCCAGCCTCTCGCCATACTGCAACCGCCGCCGGTGGTCGCGCTCATGGGCTTTGGGGCCGATAGCCTGAACTTCGAAGTCCGCCTAATCTTGCGCGATGTGAACTTCCAGCTTCAGGTGCGGTCCGAGATCAACCACCAGATCGCCGCCCGCTTTGCCTCCGAGGGTATCTTGCCCAGCCCCGCCGGGTCTGAGCCCACAGCCACCGCACCTGTGGCGGTCGCGCCTGCCCAGCCTGCAGCCAAGGCCGAACGCCGCCCCAAAGGCCGCAGCCGAAAACCCAATCCCAAGGACGCCCCTGCATCATGATGACCACGCCGCTTTTCCGTGATGACGCCTATCTACGCGAGGCCGAGGCCAAGGTGATCGGCCATACGCCCGAAGGCGGCATCGTAGTGGACCGCTCGGTGTTTTATGCCACCAGCGGCGGCCAACCCGGCGACAGCGGCCTGATCGACTGGGACGGCGGCCGCCTGACGATTGCAACCGCGGTCAAGGTCGAAGGGGGTGGCATTGCGCTTGTCCCGGCCGAACCAAGGCCGCTTCCCCCCATTGGCGCGGCGCTGCGCCAGCGGATCGACTGGGACCGCCGCTATCGCCACATGCGCGTGCATACGGCGCTGCATCTTCTGTCGGTGGTCATCTCCCTGCCGGTGACCGGTGGCCAGATCGGGGCTGACAAGGGCAGGCTTGATTTCGACATGCCCGAGTCGCCCTCCGATGTCGACGCCTTGAACGCCGCCCTTGCGGCACTGATTTCGCGGGATCTGGCGGTAACCGATAGCTGGATCAGCGATGAAGAGCTTCTGGCCAATCCGGGGCTGGTCAAGACCATGTCGGTGATGCCGCCCATGGGGCAGGGCAGGGTGCGGCTGGTGCGGATCGGCACGGCCGAGACCCAGATCGACCTCCAGCCCTGCGGCGGCACCCATGTGGCGCGCACCGCCGAGATCGGCCATGTCGAGATCGGCAAGATCGAGAAGAAGGGCAAATTGAACCGCCGCGTGAACCTGATCCTGTCATGATTGTCGACGGCCCCGGCCTCGGGCCACCGCGCCTGATCTGTCAGAGCTTCGCCCATCAGATTTTTCAATAGCCGCCCCCTTGAGTGCCCCCGCAGTTCCCGTTAAACACCCCCCAACGGATCGGTGGCCGAGTGGTCGAAGGCGCACGCCTGGAAAGTGTGTAGGCGGGGAACCGTCTCTAGGGTTCGAATCCCTATCGATCCGCCATTTATCATATATAAATAATTGATTTTAAAGGGAAAATCAAAATCGTTTCCCCCATTTATTCCCCCAGCCTGACGCGGATGCCCCCGGATTATGACGGATGAAACTGGATTGTTGTCCTCAAAGGTTGATGTTCTAGCAAAGCCGCAACCTCCAGCCTTTGCGCAGCACAACCGCTTCGAACATCGCCCCGTACTAAAACTGAGCCGGCGACACCGGGGCCTGTCATGCAGGGGCGGGGTGGTCTTTTGACCGATGATTATGACGTAGCGGTCCAAGAACTGGAGCGTGAACTGAAAAGGTTAAGGTACAGGTGATGGAACGCACAGATCTCGTCCGTGGCTACAAAGAGGCGTATAGTCGTGCCACTGAAGAACGGAAAATGCAGCAAGGTGATCTCGGCGAACATCCGCGCCTAGATGAAGGCGGGCAAGCTGCAGAAGTAGGACGTGGCCATCGCGCTGAGTCAGGCCGAGAAGACCTGTCGTTAGCCAGTAACGGCCGCTCGTTACCCCTCCCCATGTTGATTTCCAGTGAGAAGTGACCCGTGTAGGCGCATAATTTCCATTGAGATTTGACCCATGTGACCCTCCCCCGAGCGAAGAGCGAGGGGGTCAAAGGAGTGATCGACATGGGACTACTTAACGT
>VGDH01000133.1 GCA_016869835.1 Alphaproteobacteria bacterium | reverse complement strand
GGCGGGGCTCGGACGTGCCGGGGCGCATTACACGGCTGCCGGGGGGCGTGGCGATGAACATCGCGATGACCTTGGCACGCTTTGGTCTGACCCCGGCCATCCTGACCGCAATCGGCCGCGACGCCGAGGGGGATGAGTTGATCGCGGCGTGTGCCCGGCTGGGCCTGCTGACAGAACATGCTTATCGATCCGAGGATCTGCCGACCGACCGTTACATGGCAGTCGAGGGGGCGAATGGCCTGATCGCGGCGGTTGCCGATGCCCATTCGCTGGAAGCGACGGGCGACAAGATCTTGCGCCCCCTGGCAAACGGCAGGCTTGGTTCGCCTGACGCGCCCTGGCCCGGCCTGATCGCGCTTGATGGTAACCTGACCGAGGCCTTGCTGGTCGAGATTGCCGTCTCGCCGCTGTTCGCTGCCGCCGATTTGCGGGTGGCCCCCGCCAGCCCTGGCAAGGCCGAGCGCCTTTTGCCGCTTTTGAAACACCCGCGCGCGACGCTTTACGTGAACCTCGAAGAGGCCAATCTCTTGACCCGGGGCCATGCTGCAACCGCTACCGAGGCCGCCGAGGCTTTGCTCTTGCGCGGTGCCGGGCGGGTTCTGGTGACCGATGGCGGCAGGCCTTGCGCCGAGGGCACGGCGGGGCTTGGCGTCATTCAGAATGCCCCTCCCCCGGTTCTTGTGGACCGGGTGACCGGCGCGGGCGATACCTTCATGGCGGCCCATATTGTTGCTGAACGGGCCGGGGCTGACCGTTCCACTGCACTTGCCCGCGCCTTGCGCGCCGCTGCCACTTATGTATCCGGAGAGATCGGCTCATGACTCTGCCCCTGACTTACGCGCCCGAAGTCGCCAAGGCCCGTACCCAAGGCGCAGCCCTTGTCGCGCTGGAATCCACGATCATCACCCATGGCATGCCCTTTCCGCAGAATGTCGAGACCGCCCGTGCGGTCGAGGCCGAGGTGCGCGCCCATGGCGCGGTGCCCGCGACCATTGCCATCATGGGGGGGCGGATCCACATCGGGCTTACCGACGCAGAGATGGACGCTTTGGGTAAATCGCGCGATGTGGCCAAGCTGTCGCGCGCTGATCTGGCTGCCTGCCTGGCCACCGGCGGTATCGGGGCTACGACGGTCGCCGCGACCATGATCTGTGCTCATCTGGCGGGCATCAAGGTCTTTGCCACAGGCGGTATCGGCGGGGTGCATCGCGGTGCCGAGGACAGCTTTGACATCTCTGCCGATCTGATTGAGTTGGCGCAAACCCCGGTAACCGTGGTTGCGGCCGGTGCCAAGGCGATCCTTGATCTGCCAAAAACGCTTGAGGTTCTGGAAACCCAGGGCATACCGGTCATCGCCTTTGGCCAGGATGAGTTTCCGGCCTTCTGGTCGCGCGGCTCTGGCCTGCGCGCCCCCTTGCGGATGGACCGCGCCGAAGACATCGCCGCCGCCCATCGCATGCGGGGGCTGTTGGGATTGCCGGGCGGGCAGCTTGTTGCCAACCCGATCCCGGCGACGGACGAAATCCCCCGCGCCGTGATTGACCCCGTGATCGAGGCCGCTCTGGGCGAGGCCAGCGCGCAAGGCATCGCGGCCAAGGCCGTGACACCCTACCTCCTTGGCCGCATCTTCGAGCTGACCGAAGGACGGTCCCTGGCTGCCAATATCGCGCTTGTTCTCAACAATGCCCGCTTGGCCGCCGCGATTGCGCGTCATCTGGTGTAAACCCATTGCCCGAAAGGTTTTGGCTTCATAGATTGCCGTAAGAGTCCAGGAGCCCCGATGTCAGAAGAACCCCGCCGGTCTATCCTTACCGCCTTGCGCGCCTCGTTTCTGACCGGTCTGGTCGTTGTCCTGCCCATCGGCCTGACGATCTATGTGGTCTGGGGCGTGGTCGGCTGGATCGACGGCTGGATCCTGCCCTTGATCCCGGCCGCCTATCAGCCCGAAGCGCTGATGCACCGCTTTTTTGGCCCCGAGGTGGAATTTCCGGTGCGCGGCGTGGGCGTTCT
Source organism: Alphaproteobacteria bacterium (assembly GCA_016869835.1). Lineage (GTDB taxonomy): Bacteria > Pseudomonadota > Alphaproteobacteria > Rhodobacterales > Rhodobacteraceae > Tabrizicola_A. Next base: position 5,390 of record VGDH01000133.1, on the reverse strand, counting down.
GGCCTTCTTTGTCGTCACCGCCTTTGTGGGCTGGCTGGCGCGCGGGCTTATCGGGCGGTCGGTGATGCGCAAGACCGAAGAGATGGTGAACCGCGTGCCCTTGGTGCGTTCGGTCTATTCCGGGGTCAAGCAAATAACCGAGACCTTCTTTGCCAAGTCGGAAAAGAATTTCGAGCGCACATGCCTCGTGGAATTCCCGCGTGAGGGCTATTGGGCAGTGGGCATGGTGGCGACCAAGCCCAAGGGCGAGATTGCCGAGAAACTGCCCGGTGGCGACGGGATGGTGGCCGTGTTCATCGGGCTGACGCCACTGACCTCGGGCATGTTGATCTTTGTGCCCGAGCGCGAAGTCATCATCCTGGATCTCAAGGCCGATGAAGCGGTCAAGCTGATCGTCTCGGCGGGGCTGGTTTACCCTGCGACCAAGGACCAGATGCAGGCGGCCATCGCCGCCCGCTGATGCATGTTTCGGCGAAAACCCGATAACGCCTATAGCGCCGTCCAGCCGCCATCGACCGAAATCGTGGCGCCTGTCACTTGATCGGCGTGCGGGCTGCACAGATAAACCACCGTGCCCCCGATCTGTTCGGTCGTGGCAAACTGGCGCGAGGGTTGGCGCGTCAGCATCACCTCGCGGATCACGGTTTCGCGGTCCATGCCATGGACTTTCATCTGGTCGGGGATCTGCGCCTCGACCAAGGGCGTCAGCACATAGCCCGGGCAGATGGCATTGCAGGTGATGCCCTGCCCCGCCGTTTCAAGCGCGATGGTCTTGGACAGGCCCACAACCCCGTGCTTGGCCGCGATATAAGCCGATTTGAAGGGCGAGGCGGTGAGACCATGGGCGGAGGCGATGTTGACCACGCGCCCCCAGCCCTTGGCCCGCATCAACGGCAAGGCAGCGGCAGCGGTGTGAAAGGCCGATGACAGGTTGATCGCAAGGATCAGGTTCCACTTGTCCACCGGAAAGCTTTCGACCGGGGCGACATGCTGGATGCCTGCATTGTTCACCAGAATGTCGCAAACCCCGGCCGCCTCGATCAGTGCACGGCAATCTTCGCCCTTCGACATGTCGGCCGCGACATAGCGCGCCTTGACCCCATGACGGCGGCCCAGATCGGCGGCCAGCGCATGATCTTCGGGCCGGTCGGTAAAACTGTTCAGCACCACATCGGCCCCGGCACGCGCCAATTCTTCGGCGACGCCCAGGCCGATGCCCGAGTTGGACCCTGTGATGATCGCGGTCTTGCCCTGCAGCATGATGTCCTCCGTATGTTGCGGCGCAGCATAGCGAAGCGCACTGCAGATACCATAGGCTGCGGGTGCGAACCGTTGCCACGGCGTGAACGGCAATTAACCTTAATTCGTCCCAATCGATGACACTTTTATCCCTCACAACAAGGGCTCTGGGCGGGGGCGCCAGGTATAGATTTGGCCGAATCTCGATGCGGGATCGGCCGAGAGGAGTGCGCCATGTCCGGACTGACCACGAAGATGACGTCGACGGCCTTTTCAATGCGGCTGGTCCTTGAGGACAAGTCCGCAATTGAGGTTACCATCACCGGCAAGGGATTTTCCTATGACCGCGAGAATGGCAGCCTAAAACGCGGCATTGTCGACAGCATTTCAGTCAGCGACGTGGTTCAGAACGGCCAGCGTTATGATCTGGTCGAGATGCACAAGCTTGGCGGGCTGAATGTCTCGGTCGACAAGATCGCGGATCTGTCCGGTGCGCGGTTCTGGAACCATGTGAAATCCATCCTGGAAATCTTCAATGAGCTTTCCGCGCTGCATGATGGGGTGACGCGCTCCTTCTTCTCCGAGCGCAAGAATGTCGTCGAAGGCACGGATCGCAACGACAATCTCCTGGGTTCAAAGAACGATGACGAGATGTTTGGCGGCGCAGGGAATGACAAGCTGAACGGCGGTGTTGGGCATGACCGGATAGAGGGCGGCAAAGGCAATGATCTGTTGAATGGCGGCGCAGGCAATGACCTGCTGATCGACAGCGAAGGCAAGAACACCCTGAACGGCGGTGCCGGTCATGACACGCTTGTCGGTGGACGCGGCGATGACAGGCTGATGGGATCGACCGGGCGCGATGTCCTTTACGGATCGGGCGGGATTGACCGGCTTACCGGCGGCAAGGATGCCGATGTTTTTGTGTTCAACACAAAGGAAAGCGGTCGCGTCACCATCACCGATTTTGCGCGCGGCGACAGTCTGGTCAACCTTGCAGGCGGCGGCGCCGAGGAAAGCTTCAAACACTTCCTCGAAGCGGCAAGCCAGATCGGCAAGGATGTGGTCTACCGCGCCGACGGGCTTTCGCTGACGCTCAGCAACGTCAAACTCGATCAGATCACGGTCGAGAGCTTTGCAGATGCCAAGGCCCTTGGTGACACGGGGTTTTTCTTCTGATCTGTCAGAGTCTTGGATCGGGTTTTTCACCCGATCTTGCCAAGGCACCGAACAGCGGCCCTTTCTTGTGGAAGGGCCGTTTTGCTGTCTGCCGCCGCCTGAACTTTGCCAGACAACTTAGCCGTGAAGCGAAAAAAACGCCGGCATAAAGCCGGCGTTAAGTCGTTGAGGCAGGTTTCATACAGGCAAGAAACCTATCGAGCAGTGCCGTTCTTATAGCCCTCATCGCAGGGCGATCCAAGCTAAAAGTTTGAACTGCCAGGAAAGCCCGTGTAACAAGGGTGCTGATAATGCAACCAAAACAGGATTGTTGCCGGAATGAAACAGCATTTTGCACGCGCTGGCATCAAGCTCTCGCTTCTGGTCGTCCTGGCGGCAGGCGGGGCTTTTTCAACCCTTGCGGCCGTCGCTGAGCCCCAGCATGGCATAGCTATGTATGGTGAACCTGCGCTCCCACCTGATTTTGTGTCTTTGCCCTATGCCAACCCCGATGCGCCAAAGGGTGGGCTGCTTGTGCTGGGCGAATCGGGGGGATTCGATTCGCTGAACCCCTTCATCGTGAAAGGTCAGGCCCCGGGCCAGATCACCGCCTTGACGGTGGAAACCCTGATGGGCCGGTCACTCGATGAGCCCTTTACGCTTTATGGCCTTCTGGCCGAAAGCGTTGAAACCGATGACGCGCGCACCTTCGTGGCCTTTACCCTGCGCGAAGAGGCCCGGTTTTCCGATGGCAGCCCTGTCACGGTGGATGACGTGCTGTGGTCTTTCGAGACGCTCGGCACGCTCGGCAGCCCACGCTATCACGCCGCCTGGAAGAAAATCGCCCGCGCCGAGGCAACAGGCCCACGCACTGTGCGCTTTACCTTCAACACCGAAGATCGCGAATTGCCGCTAATCCTTGGGCTGCGTCCCATCCTGCAGAAGGCACAGTTTCAATACCGCCCCTTTGATGAAACAAGCCTTGAGGCCCCGATCGGGTCAGGCCCCTATGTGGTGGCCGAGGCGGTGCCGGGCCAGTCCATCACCTATCGGCGCAATCCCGACTGGTGGGGCAAGGATCTGCCCTTCAACCGCGGCCTGCATAACTTTGACGCGATCAAGGTTGAATACTTCGGCGGTGCAGGCGTGGTGTTCGAGGCGTTTCGCGCGGGCGAGCTGTCGCTTTGGCTGGAAAGCAATCCGGCCAAGTGGCAGACGAACTACAGCTTTCCCGCCGTTGCCGATGGCCGCGTGAAGCTGGCGGAATTGCCCCACCAACGACCCTCGGGCATCGAAGGCTTTGCGATGAATACCCGCAAGCCCCTCTTTGCCGATTGGCGCGTGCGTGAGGCGCTGACCCTGGCCTTCAACTTCGAACTCGTGAACGCCACCTTGAACGGTGGCGCCCTGCCCCGCATCCGGTCGTATTTCTCGAACTCGGAATTGGCCGGCGACATGGCCAATCCGGCAAGCGGCCGGGTGCTTGAGCTTTTGGAACCCTTCGCCGCCGATCTTTCCCCCGGCACGATCGAAGGCTATGCCCTGCCGGTTTCCGATGGCAGCGAAGCCAACCGCAAAAACCTCCGCGCGGCGGTGAGCCTGCTGGAAGAAGCGGGTTGGCGGGTCGAGGAGGGTCGGCTGGTTGATGCCACAGGCACGCCATTCACCTTTGAAATCCTGTTGCAGAACGGTGCCGATGATCTCATCGCTGCGGCCAACATCTATGTGCAGGCCCTGCGCCGTCTGGGGATCGAGGCCCAGATCGCCACGGTCGATGCCGCCATGTACAAACAGCGCATCACCGATTTCAACTTTGACATGACCCATCACGTCCGCTCGCTCTCGCTGTCGCCGGGCAATGAGCAAAGGCTTTACTGGGGCGCAGCCGAAGCCTCGGTGCCCGGCTCGCGCAACCTGCCCGGCATCGCCTCGCCTGCGGTCGATGCGCTGATCACGGCGATGTTGCAGACCCCCGACCCGACAGAATACCGCGTAACCGTGCAGGCGCTTGACCGGGTTCTGACCGCCGGGCGTTATGTGGTGCCAATCTGGTATGCCGACAGGGCCCGGCTTGCGCACGACGCACGATTGACCTATCCCACAAACCTCCCCATTTATGGGCTATTCCCCGGGTTCTACCCCGAAGCCTTCTGGATCGAAGAATGAAGAAGACATCTATGGCGCTGGCGGTTCTTCTTGCCCTGTCGGCATGCAACACCATCTCGGGCGTCGGTGAAGACGTCTCAAACGGCGCGCGCACCGTTCAGGGCTGGATCAGCGGCTGACGTGTTACCGTCTCCGCGCGCGGCCGACCCGTGCGCGGCGTGCGTCATGACACCTTTGCCTGACCGGCCTCAGACCAGGGATGTGACCCACAAGAGCGTCGCATCATCGTCTGAAACCGAGATCACATTATGGCCCATAGAGGCATCATAATAGGCGCTGTCGCCCCGGCGTAGGTCAACCGGTTCGTAGAACTCGGTGTAAAGCCGGACGACCCCGGTCAGCACATAGAGGAATTCCTCGCCATCATGGCGCACCCAGCCGTCGAATTCATCCATTGACCGGGCGCGGATCGTGGCTCGGTAGGGCAGCATCTGTTTCTTGGTCAGGGCTCCGGCCAGAAGCTCGTGCTCATAGGTGGTGGTGGCATGGCCCTGCCCCTCGCCAGCCTTTGTCACCGCCATGCGTGCGGTGGCCTGCGGCTTGGCGGGTGGGGTAAACAGCTGTGGCACCGACATGCCCATGCCCTGAGCCAGCTTTTTCAGTGCCTCATAGGTCGGCGACATCTGTCCGTTTTCGATCTTTGACAGGGTTGATCGCGCAAGCCCGGCCTGCACCGCCGCCTGTTCCAGCGTCCAGCCCTTGGCCTTGCGCAGGTCGCGGACGCGCTGGCCAAGATCCAGCGCCTCGGCCACGGCCTGATCGCCGCTTTCCCGCGCAATCCGGATCAGCTTCTTGGGATCGCTGGACATGGGTCAGAGGCCGCCGAA
>VGDH01000132.1 GCA_016869835.1 Alphaproteobacteria bacterium | reverse complement strand
ATCTCTGCACACCCCTGAGCCACCTTGGCGCCAAGATCGACCCGCCGTCCGGAGCCACCATGTCTCGCCCCATCCACACCACCATTTCCGCCACCAACGCCCTGCCCAAGGTGGTGCGCGGCCAGGGCAGCTATCTGTGGGACGCTACGGGCAAGCAATACATCGACGGGTCAGGCGGGCCTGCGGTCTATTGCCTTGGCCATGCCAATGCCGAGGTCAATCAGGCGATCTGCGACCAGTTGCAGGCACTGGCCCATGGCTATCGCTATAACTTTACCACCGACGCGCTGGAGGAATTGACCGAGATCATCCGCGCCCGTGTGGGGGGCAATCTGCGCGAGATGGTCTATGTGACCGGCGGATCAGAGGCGGTGGAAAGCTGTCTGAAGATCGCGCTGCAATACCAGACTGCGATTGGCCGGAAATCGCGCCGTCGGTTCATCAGCCGGGAACGGTCCTGGCATGGCAACACGCTGGGGGCCTTGGGTCTGTCGGGCTTTGCCGAGCGGACGGCGGCCTATGAAGGCGCGTTCATCCCGTCAATCAAGCTCTCGCCCACCAATGCCTATCGCCCCATCGCCGGGGCCACGGCTGAAACCGCAGGGGCGGCGGCGGCGGCCGAGTTGGAGGCGGCGATTCTGGCCCATGGGCCGGAAACGATTGCCGGATTTGTGTTTGAGCCCGTTGTTGGGGCGGCGGGGGGCTGCGTGCCGGCACCTGAGGGCTATGCACAGGCGGTCCGCGAGATTTGCAGCCGCTATGGCGTATTGATGATTGCCGATGAGGTGATGTCGGGGGCCGGGCGTTGTGGCACCTGGCGGGCGCTGGCCCATGACGGGGTGGAGCCGGATATCATGTCGGTCGCCAAGGGGCTGGCCGGGGGCTATCAGCCTTTGGGGGCGGCGATTTGCACCACCGCCGTTTGGGAGGCGATCCGCGCCAAGGATGGGGCTTTTGGCACGGGCCACACCTTTACCGGTCATACGGCGGCCTGTGCGGCCGGGGTGGCGGTGCAAAAGATCGTCGCGCGCGAGGGGTTGGTGGCCAAGGTCGCCGAAAATGGGCCGCGCCTGAAAGGCTGGCTGGGCGAGGCGCTGGCGGGGGTGGAGGCGGTGGGCGACATTCGCGGGCGGGGGCATTTCATTGCGCTGGAATTGGTGGTCGACCGCGAGACCAAGGTGCCGTTTGAGGCGGAGCGCAAGCTTTTCATGAAGATCCGCGCGCAGGCGATGGAAAACGGACTGATCTGCTATCCGGTCGGTGGCAATGTGGACGGGATCAGCGGTGATATCGTGATCTTCGCGCCGCCCTACAACTGCACGGATGCCGAATTGACCGAGATCGTGGACAAAGGCGCGCGGTCGGTGCGGCAGGTCTTGCAGGCTGAGGGGCTGGCGTGATGCCGAAGATCATCATTTCTTGCGCGATCACCGGGTCGATCCACACGCCCAGCATGTCGCCCTATCTGCCGGTCACGGGGGCCGAGATTGCGGATCAGGCGATTGGCGCGGCCAAGGCGGGGGCCACGATCCTGCATCTGCACGCGCGCGATCCGGCCAATGGCCGCCCCTCGGCGAACCCTGACCACTGGGCGGGGTTTTTGCCCGCGATCAAGGCCGGGTGCGATGCGGTGGTGAACATGACCACGGGCGGCTCGGCGGTCATGACGCTAGAGGCGCGGCTGGAAGCGCCCAAGCGCTTTTGTCCCGAGATGTGCAGCCTGAACATGGGCACGATGAATTTCGCGCTTTACCCGATGGCGGCGCGGATCACCGAGTGGAAGCATGATTGGGAAGAGCCTTTTTTGAAAGGCACCGATGATCTAGTGTTCAAGAATACGCCCCGCGACATTGCCCATGTGCTGGCGGAAATGGGCGCGCGGGGGGCGCGGTTCGAGTTTGAGTGTTATGATATCAGCCATCTTTATATGCTCAAGCACTTCGTGGACCGGGGCGCGGTGACCGGGCCTTTCTACATTCAGTTCGTCTTTGGGGTTCTGGGGGGAATGGCGGCGGACCCCGATATGCTGGTGCTTTTGAGGCTCACGGCGGATCGGCTGTTTGGCGATCAGTATCTGTTTTCGGTGCTGGCCGCCGGGCGGCAGCAGATTCCGATGGCCAGCATGGCGGCGGCGATGGGCGGCCATGTGCGGGTGGGGCTGGAGGACAATCTGTACCTGTCTAAAGGTGTGCTGGCGCGGTCGAATGCCGAGCAGGTGGCGCAGATCCGTGGCATTGTCGAAGGCATGGGGCGGCAGGTTGCCACCCCCGCTGAGGCGCGGGCGATGCTGGGGCTGAAGGGTGCGGGCGAGGTGGCGTTTTGACGGTCTTGCGTGCTGCCACGGCGGCGGATGTGCCGGTGATCCTGCGGTTTTTGCAAGCGATGGCGGCTGAGGCGGGCGAAACGGTGGGCTCCACCGAGGCCAGCCTTTTGGCCCATGGCTTTGGGCCGAGCCCGCGCTTTCACGGGTTAATCGCAGAGGGTGCGGCGGGGCATTTGGGGATGGTCTTGTATTTCCCCGAATATTCCACCTGGCGCGGCGAGATGGGGCTTTTCGTGCAGGATGTCTATGTCAGCGCGGAAGGGCGCGGCCTTGGGCTGGGGCGGCAGTTGCTGGCCGGGGCCGTGGCCCATGCCGATTGGGCCCCGCAATTCCTGACGCTGATGGTGGCGCATGTGAACACATCCGCGCGGGCGTTTTATGACGCCCTTGGCTTTGATCTGCGCGATGATGCGGATCAGTTGATTTTGCGAGGAGAGGGCCTGCGGGCTCTGATGCAGGGGTGATCACAGTCTTTGACGAGGCCCAGCGGGCGCATGACCCGCAGTTCTTTCTCTCCTCGGGGGCGCAGCAGCCCTGCCCGGAAAAGCCCGCGCGGGTGGATGCGCTGCTCGGAGCGGTGCGAGCCTTGGGCGGGCCGGTGGTGCAGGCGCCGGATGCGGGGATGGGTCCGATTTTGCGGGTGCATCCGGCGCGGTATCTGACGTTCTTGCAGACCATCCACAGCCGCTGGACGCGGATTCCGGGGGCGAGTGCGGAGGTGATCCCGAACATTCACCCCGCCAATCGGACGGATGGCTATCCCTTGTCGGCGGTGGGGCAGGCGGGGTTTCACCAGATCGATACTTCGTGCCCGATTTCAGCCGAGACTTGGGGCGCGGCCTATGCCAGCGCCCAGACGGCCATTCATGGGGCGGATCTTCTGGCGGATCAGCGCGCGGTCTATGCGCTGTGCCGTCCGCCGGGGCACCACGCCTTTGCCGAGCTTGCAGGCGGGTTTTGCTATCTGAACAACTCGGCCATTGCGGCGCAAAGGTTGACGGATGCGGGCGGCCGGGTGGCGATCCTGGATGTCGATCTGCACCATGGCAACGGGACGCAGGGCATTTTCTATGAGCGCGCCGATGTGCTGACCGTGTCGATCCATGCCCATCCCGAACGCTATTACCCGTTCTTCTGGGGCTACCCAGAAGAGCGGGGGGCGGGCGCGGGGCTGGGTGCCAATCTGAACCTGTGCCTTGAGCGTGGCACTGGCGATGAGGGGTTCATGAGGGCCTTGGAAAAGGGCATGCAGGCGGTGGCCGATTTCGGGGCCGATACGCTGGTGCTGGCCCTTGGCCTTGATGCCTTTGAGGGCGATCCCTTTGCGGGTCTTGCGGTTACCACGGCGGGCTTTGGCCGGATTGGCCGGGCGGTGGCGGCGATGGGGCTGCCGACGCTGATCGTGCAGGAGGGGGGGTATCTCTGCCCCGAGCTCGGCGACAACCTGCGGGCCGTGCTGGCGGGGTTCTAGGCCGGTGCCTTCGCGGGCGCGATTGACATTCGCCCCCATGTGACGGCTCCTTGACCTCAGGCGACGCCACCGCGCCGCAGCAAAGGAGCCCAGATGATCCCGGTATTCGACGGCCACAATGATTTTCTCTTGCGCCTGTTCGACCATCCCGATGAGCGTGAGACCCTGTGGCTGAGCGAGGGGCGCGAGGGGCATCTGGATTTGCCGCGCATGGTCAAGGGGGGCTTTGCGGGCGGGTTCTTTGCCATCTATATCCCGTCACCCCATGACGACGATGCGCCGGACTACATGACGGCGATGGAAAACCCGCCCTTCGCGCTGCCCTTGCCGGCGCTGATCGACCACAAGACGGCCCAGCCCATGGCGCTGGCCAAGGCGGGGCATCTGATGTGGATGGAGCGCACCTCGAACGGGCGGTTCAGGGTTTGCACCACGGTGGCCGAATTGCGCGACTGTCTGGCCAAGGGGGTGATCTCGGCCATCCTGCATATGGAGGGGGCCGAGGCGATTGATCCGGGCCTTGACGCGCTGCATGTGTTTCACGGCCTTGGGCTGCGGTCCCTTGGGCCGGTCTGGTCGCGGCCGACGGTCTTTGGCCATGGCGTGCCCTTTGCCTTTCCGGGCAGCCCGGACACCGGGCCGGGGCTGACGGAGGCGGGCAAGCGGCTGGTTCGTGAATGCAACCGTCTGCGGATCATGCTGGATCTGAGCCATCTGAACGAGGCGGGGTTCTGGGATGTGGCGGCCCTGTCGGATGCGCCACTGGTCGCGACCCATTCCAATGCCCATGCCATCACGCCGTCAACCCGCAACCTGACCGACCGGCAATTGGCGGCCATTCGCGACAGTGGCGGCATGGTGGGGCTGAACTATGCGACATCCTTCCTGCGCCGCGATGGTCGGCAATCGCCCGAGATGGGCTGGGAGGATGTAATGGCGCATCTTGACCACCTTTTGTCGATCCTGGGCGAGGATCATGTCGGGTTGGGATCAGATTTCGACGGGGCGACGGTGCCGGTCGGCATCGGCGATGTGGTCGGCCAGCAGGCGCTTTTGCACGCGATGCGCGCCCATGGCTATGGCGAGGCGCTTGTGCGCAAGATCGCCCATGAAAACTGGTTTGCCGTCTTGGAGCGGACCTGGGGGCACTAGGGCAGCCCCAAGAGGCAGCCGCACAAGGCAGCAGTGGAGGGCGGCGGCCAAGACGGCACCGGTCAGCCAAAGCATAGCGATTGCGGAAAGCGGGTGAGAGGCTGGACAACGACCCAAGTGGGGCTCGTTACGGCTGCTTCCTTCCGGACCTGACCGGGTTGGCGAGGCACCTGCCCGCGCCAACCTCTCAAGGCTGGATATAGGCGGCTTTGCCAGGCGGTGCAAGGGGGGGGCGCGGCGGCGGAAACCGCGGGATGGGTCATTTGCGCCGGGGCAAGGTCGCCTTTCAACAAGCCTTGGCGGCGCGATCTGCCTATCTGGCGGGCAGAAAGAGGATGCCCGATGCAGGATTTTGCCAACCGTCACCCGCAGGCCTATGGGCTGATCGTTACCTTTCTGGGGGTGGCGTTCTTTTTTCCCGACGCGCTGGTGGTGCGGCTGATTGCGGCCGACACCATGACCATCGCGGTCTGGCGTGGGCTTTCGGCGGCGGTGGCGACGCTGGCCTTTGTGGCGCTGTTCCATCGCAGCGCCTGGACCGGGTTCCGCTCGCTCATGACGGCACCGGCGCTGGCGATGATCGCGCTGCAAGGCACGGGGTCGATCTTTTTCCTGGGATCCTTGCAGCACACCTCGGTTGCCAATTCGCTGTTGATCCTGGCCACGGCGCCGTTTCTGGCGGCCCTTTTCTCATGGGTCTGGCTGCGCGAGACCATCGACCGGGCGACGGCGCTGGCCATTGTCGCGGTGTTTGGCGGGGTGGGGATCATTGCTTCGGGCTCATTGGGCGGCGGCACGCTTTTTGGCGATTTTCTTTCGTTTCTCAATGCGATGACCATCGCGGGCTATTACGTGGTCCTGCGCAAGGCGCGGCATGTGGACCTGATTGTGGCCATTGCTTGCGGCTATCTGCTGACCAGCCTCATCGCCCTGCCCATCGCCCCGATGGAGCCGTTCGATGCCAGCCAATGGGCGCTTGTGATGCTGTCGGGCGGGGTCATTCTGGCCGGTGGCGTGGGGCTGTTGCAGATCGGCCCGCGCTATCTGCCCGCGCCCGAAGTGTCGATGATCACCATGCTTGAGATCGTGGTGGGCCCGCTTCTGGTCTGGTGGGTCATGGGCGAAGATCCGGGCCAGGCGACGCTGATCGGCGGCGCGCTGATCCTGGCGGCGATCTTTGCCCATGCCAGCTGGCAGCTGCGCCATATGGCGGGGCGGCAGGGCTAGGTCGGGCCTGCGCGGGGGGCGACGGCGGGCGTCGCCCTGACCGTTCGAATCGCCCCCATCCAAAAGTTGCGCGGATGTTCCAAAGGAACGCCCCCTCCGACGAAGTATAGGTTTCAAATTCGGGCCTACTGACGGTTTGATCGGCGTTGTCGGGACGTGTCCGGGGGGTAGGTCTTTTTGTGGGCAGTCGCGCACTGGGCAGATCCCGCCGTTTGGCCTCGACCAAGCCATAAAAGAACACGAGCAGCAAAAGCATCGGATCCCCATGAATGTCAGAACATCGGACAGGCCGCGGATTTCCAAACAGGCTGCAGCGCTTATCCAGGATTTGATGGAGGCCGATCCGGGTGCCCAGATCTGCTATGGCAGCACCGATCAGGGCCTGCGACGAGAGTTGCGAGAGCTTGCCTGGGAGATCTATCAGGCGGGCAATGTGCTTTTGGTGCAAAGGCGCAATGACCGGAACGGGTTCGATTACATGATGGTGCGCACCGCCAAGCCGATCGCCGAGGACTTGCGCCAGATCGTCGCCGAACGCATGTGATCGGCCGCAATGGGCCGGCGGCGCGGTCAGGATTTCCGTGTCATCCAGCGCTCTCGCGCCGTGCGCTCGATCTCGGCCACGCCGGTGGCAAGGGATTGCAGGCGCCAGATCAACAGCGCCGCCAGGCCGACGTGATAGGGGATGGTCAAGAGCAGGATCCAGCCCAGGATGGCCCAGCCCCCGAAAATCCCCGCGATCACGGCAACACCCAGCGAGCCCAGGAACGACAGAATGAGCGCGGCCAGAATGGGCATGCCATTGGCCCCGTTGATCCGGGCCTTGACCGCCGCCCGGTCAGTGAAAAACCCCAGCATGATCAAGCCGAAGGACAGCCCGCAGGCGATGGCAAGAAAGGTCGTCATGGGGTCTGGGGCTCCTCGGTGGATCGCAGCATTGGGGTGTGGGGCCAGCCGGCAGGCATCGGCGCGGATTCGACAGCCCCGGCGCACCAGCGTTCGTACGGTCGTACATAAAGCGACGCGAATGCAAAGCGCAATCAGCGGGGGGCAGAAAAGAGACGTGTTTCAGGGTGTTAAGTGGTGCCAGAGCCGGAATCGAACCAGCGACATGCCGAATTTTCAAGGCCAGCGGTGAAATCAAACCATTGAATTTATTGATTTATTTTAAAAATCTTTGGGGGTGTGCGAAAAACTGCGCAATGTTGATATGGATGTCTTTACAGCAAGTTATGGACTGCCCCCATCGAGTGGTCCGTGTTGAATGTTAGTGCATGGTGGGCCTCGGGTCCATCGGGACGATGGTTTCCGGCGCTGGGGGACGGTATCCCA
>VGDH01000131.1 GCA_016869835.1 Alphaproteobacteria bacterium | reverse complement strand
CACCTCGCCCATGTCGAGAACCACCGTCCGGTCGGCAATGGCCGACAAAAGCTCTAGCCGGTGTTCGATCAGGATCGCGGCGATGCGGTATTCATCGACCAGACGGCGGATGATGAGGTCCAGCTCATCAATCTCGGAATTGATGAGACCCGAGGCCGGTTCATCCAGCAAAAGCACCTTGGGCTTGCGCAGCAAGAGACAGGCCAACAGAAGTTTGCGGCGGTCAAACGTGTCCAGACTTCCCGCCAGCCGGTCCCAGGGCTGGCGCAGGTTCGCCAGATGGCAGGCCCATTCCGCCTCCATCCGCGTCTTGTAGGGCGCATAGGCATAGCGCGCGGCGCGCAGCGTCTCGCCAATGGTCAGGGCGCCCGGCACCACCGGGCTTTGATAGGTGCGCGCAAGGCCAGCGCGCGCGCGGTCATGCACCGCCATGCGGGTGATGTCGTGCCCCTCCATGAAAACCTCACCCGCGCTTGCGGTGTAGCGACCGCAGAGGATCTCGAACAATGAGGTCTTGCCAGCCCCGTTCGGGCCGACAAGACCAAGCACCTCGCCGGGGGAGACGGCAAGAGACACATCCTTCAGGATCGCCCGGTTGCCAAAGGAAATGCCGATCCCTTGGCAGCCGAAGATGCCTTCACCTTGCGTCATTACATGATCCCCTGACGCGGCCGCTTACATCCAGGGCGCAGGCCGCAGGTCGGCCTGTTTGTGGGTGGCAGGCGAGATGATCGTGTGCGCACCGTCCTGCACCTGGAAGATCAGATGTGCCTGGCCCGCCTCGGGGTCATCGGTCATGTTGGGATAGCTGATCGGGGTCTGCTCGGCGTTGGCAAAGGTATAGGTGCCACAGACGCCGCGATGGGTGATGCCCTTGATCGCGGCACCGACCGCGTCGAAATCGGACGGATCAGCGGTTTTCCAGGCCTCTGCCAGAATGTGGATCGTGTCATAGCCCGACCCGGTATAGACCATACCCATCGTGCCGGGATACTTGGCCTGATAGGCCTCGCGGAAGGCCATGCCCTTTTCGTCGGCATAGACCCCGATGACGGTACCCCAGATGAAGCCCTCGGCCGCATCGCTGGCAAGATCAAGGAATTCCGGCTGCGAGGGGCCGTATTGCAGATAGACCAGCGCGCCCGGAACCGGATCCAGAACAAAGGCTTGGGCAAAGGCGGCAAGCTCGGCCGCAACCCAGTGGCTGATCATGATGATCCCGCAGTCGCCCTCTTTCAGCGCCTGCACCACAGGTGTCCAATCGGCCACCGGGAACTGGATATCGGTGATCGGTCCCTGCTCCCACTCGCCGCCGCTGGCGGCAATCGCGGCCTGCGTGGCCTTCGAGATCACCTGAGTATAGCCGATCTGTTCCTGAACGATGTGGACCTTGTTGTTCTTGGGCGTCCAGCCGGCCGCCTTTTGGTTGGACAGGAACTTGACAAAGCCCGAGCCATACCAGGTTTCGGCCACGTCGATCTGGAAGATGTTGCGGTATTTCTGCGGGTCCGATGTCACCAGATCAAGGCTTGCCTGACTGGTGTTGCCGTGCAGGTAGGGCACGCCGGTCACGGCGGCCACATCCATCGCAGGCTGCGGGATGATGGCAAAGGAATGGGCCAGCGCATGAACGTTCTGTTCCACAAGGTTCTGGAACGCGGCCACAGTGCCTTCGGGCGTCAGAAGGTCGATGTCCACCACGCGGGTTTCCAGCATGCGGCCATTCACGCCACCAGCGGCGTTGATTTCCTCTACCGCCATGGTGACACCGTTCAGCCAGTCTTGCTGATCGGCCACGCCAACCGGACCGGTCTGCGCGGTGGGAACGCCGATCAGGATCGGATCGGCGGCAAAGGCGGGGGCAGTGACCGAGGCTGCGGCGATGGTGGCGGCAGAGGTCAAGAGAAAGCGACGGCGATCAAGCGTAATCATGTATTCCTCCCTTGGTGTTTTTTTCCAAAGGACGGCCAAAAGGGCGGTTCTGTCCATGGTGCAAATGCACTAACGCCGGGGCAGAGCGGGGCATGCCGGGCCGAAGGAACGGGCAGAAGGCAGCCAACAAAAGACAGTATATCTATTTGATTTTGTGACAAAATACCAGATTGCGCTTAACGCAGATCCTAAAGATAGGCCTCGGCCCAGCGCCGGATCATCTCGCGGTGCAGTCGGCGGGCGCGGCGGGTCCAGCCGGGGCCGCCTTGCGGCTCTTCACGCTCATACATCGGCACGGCGGCCCGACGCTCGGGGTCGGCGGCGATGATGGCAAAGGCCAGATCCCGGCCGGGTGCCGCGACATAGCCCGCGAGATTGGACACGAAATTCAGCGTGCCGGATTTGGCGCGGATGCGTATGGGGCTGGATTTCATCTCCTTACCCTCGGCATCGGTCAGGCCGGTCTCGCGCATCAGACCTGCCAGCATCTCGCCCTGTCGCGCCTGACCCGCCCGAAGCATGACGCGCACCAGATCCTCGGCCGTGATCACCGATTGCGCCCCAAGGCCCGAATGATCGACAAAGCGGGCAGAAATGCCAAAGCGGCGGCGCGCCCAGTCGGTCATGGCGGCGGCCGATCCCGCAAGGCTGCCCGCGCCGCTGGCTGTCAGGCCCACCACCTCGGCCGTCAGATTGGTGGAAAAGCGCAGCATGTCGGCCAGGACCTTTGGCAAGTCATCGCCCTCATGCGCCACGATCTCGACGGCATCGGCGGGGGGATGGGGTTCAACTTCGGCGGGCGGCAGCGTGACGCCCTGCGCCGCGGCAAGCTTACCAAAGACCTCGCCCGCATAGGGCGCCGGGCGGCGCACCGGCAACCAGCGGCTTCCCCCCTCTCCCAGCGCCGCCTCGGCCACCGTCCAGCGCTCAACCGGCTCGCCCCCCTCATAGGAAAAGATCGGCATCTCACGCGCGGCCAGCGCCACCTGAACCCCGGACACCGGCGGCACAAAGCGTTCCCCGCGCGCATCCATCGCCAATTGCCAGCCCTGCCCGGCCGGCTTCCATTCGAAATGCACCCGGTTGTAGTTGAGGTTGAGACCGGAAATCGCGGGGTTGTAACCCAGATGATCGGGCTGATCGGCCGAAACGCGCCAAAGCCGTGGCAGCGCCCCGTCACAAACGATGAACCGGCCCGCCACCGACCGCAGCCCGGTGGCGGCCAAGGCCGCAGCCAGATCACCCAATGTATCGGTATCCAGATTGGGATCGCCGCCGCCAACCAGCAAGAGATCGCCCTCAAGCCGCCCGTTGACCACAGCTCCCCGCCGCATCAACCGCGTGCGAAAGCGGAAGGAGGACCCCAGCTTTTCAAGGGCATAAAGGGTGGTGATGGCCTTGGCGACCGAAGCCGGCGGCAAGAGAAGGCCCGCATCCCGTGCGGCCAGAACCCGGCCCGTGGCGCGGTCGGCCACGACATAGGCCAAGGCTCCCGAAAGTTTGGCCGCCTCGATCAGGCGGTTCACCGCGCGGTCCTCGCCCGGTTCGGGTCGCCGCGGCGGGCGCGGCACGACGGCGGGCGCGTCGGCCCAGACAGGCCCCGCCAAAGCCGCCAACAGTCCCGCCAGAACGTCCCGCCGCGCGATCATCCGGCCCACACTCCTTGCATCTTCTCTGCGTGAATATCCTCGGCGGGGCCTTCGACGCAATCGAAGGTGGCGGCAGACAGCGCCCCTAAGACCGCCACAACCCCTCGGCGCGGATCTCGCTTGATGAGGCATCCGTCATCGGCAGGTTCACAAAGACCCAGGCCGGGGGTTTTTGCCGCCCCAGATGCTCGCCCCGGGCCACCCGATGCACCCGGAACGATTGCGCCGCCACCGACATCCGCGCCGCCACGCCAGACCCCGGTCGCGCCAGAACCCCCACCGGCAGGGCGCGCAAGATATCCCGCCAGCGCGCCCAGCGGTGAAACTGCACAAGGTTATCCGCCCCCATCAGCCAGACAAACCTGACCCCGGGATAGATCGCTTGCAGCCGGTCAATGGTATCCGCCGTCAGCCGCGTGCCCAAGGCCGCCTCCAGCGCCGTGACCTTTACCCGCGGATGCCCCTGCAACACCGCCTTCGCCCGAGAAAGCCTGTCCGCCATCGGCGCCGGCTGCCGCGCCTTCAGCGGATTGCCGGGCGTCACCAGCCACCAGACCTGATCGAGATTCATCCGCTTCAGCGCCTCGCGCGTGATATGAACATGCCCCTCATGCGCCGGGTCAAACGACCCGCCCAGAAGGCCAATGACCATGCCCTTTGTCGCTATGGGAAAGCCCGCCCGCATGGTCCCTCCAGAATCCGGGCGCCACCTTCCCCGCACACGTTGCCCTTGTCCACAACAATCGCTACATGAGGCGCAACCCAAGATCACCTGTCAGGAGCCCGTCATGGCCAGCTATCAATATGTCTATCACATGGAGAACGTCTCCAAGACCTATCCGGGCGGCAAGACCTGCTTTGAAAACATCCATCTGAACTTTCTGCCCGGCGTGAAAATCGGGGTCGTCGGCGTCAACGGTGCCGGTAAATCGACGCTTCTGAAGATCATGGCCGGCATCGACAAGGATTTCAAAGGCGAGGCCTGGGCCGCCAAGGGGGCCAAGGTGGGCTATCTGGCGCAAGAGCCCTATCTGGACCCTGCCCTGACCGCGAAAGAGAACGTCATGCTGGGCGTGGCCGAACAGCAGGCCATTCTGGACCGCTACAACGAACTGGCCATGAACTATTCGGACGAGACCGCCGAAGAGATGGCCCAGCTGCAAGACCAGATCGACGCGGGCAACCTGTGGGAGCTGGAGGCAACCGTGGGCGTTGCCATGGACGCGCTGCGCTGCCCGCCCGACGATGCCGATGTCACCACGCTTTCGGGCGGCGAACGCCGCCGTATCGCGCTGTGCAAGCTTCTGCTTGAAAAGCCCGACATGCTGCTCTTGGACGAACCGACCAACCACCTGGACGCCGAATCCATCGCCTGGCTGCAAAAGCACCTGATCGACTACAAGGGCACGATACTAATCGTCACCCACGACCGCTATTTCCTGGATGACATCACGACCTGGATCCTGGAACTGGATCGCGGTCGCGGCATCCCCTATGAGGGCAATTACTCCGCCTGGCTGGACCAGAAGGCAAAGCGGATGGCGCAAGAGGCGCGTGAGGACAAATCCAAGCAGAAGGCGCTGGAAAAGGAACTGGAGTGGATCCGCTCTGGCACCAAGGCGCGGCAGTCCAAGGGCAAGGCGCGTCTGGCCCGCTATAACGAAATGGCAAGCCAAACCGTCACCGAACGCGCCACCACCGCGCAGATCATCATCCCCAACGGCGAGCGTCTTGGCAACAAGGTGATCGAGGTTCAGGGCCTGAAAAAGGCCATGGGCGACCGGCTGTTGATCGAGGACCTCAGCTTTACCGTGCCGCCGGGCGCAATCGTGGGCGTGATCGGGCCGAACGGGGCGGGGAAATCGACGCTTTTCCGCATGATCACGGGCCAAGAAACCCCCGACGCGGGTACCATCACGCTGGGCGAGACCGTGCATCTGGCCTATGTCGACCAGTCGCGTGACGCGCTGGACCCGAACAATAACGTCTGGGAAGAAATCTCGGGCGGGGCCGAGGTCATTCACCTGGGCGACATGACGGTGAACAGCCGGGTCTATACCGGCGCCTTCAACTTCAAGGGCACCGACCAGCAGAAGAAGGTGGGTCTCTTGTCAGGTGGGGAACGCAACCGCGTCCACATGGCCAAGCTGTTGAAATCGGGCGGCAACGTGCTTCTCTTGGACGAACCGACGAACGATCTGGACGTCGAGACCCTGCAAGCGCTGGAAGCCGCCATCGAAGACTTTGCCGGCTGCGCCATCATCATCAGCCACGACCGCTTCTTCCTTGACCGACTTTGCACGCATATCCTGGCCTTCGAGGGCGACGCGCATGTGGAGTGGTTCGAGGGGAACTTCGAGGCCTATGAGCAGGACAAGGTCCGCCGCCTGGGCCCGGACGCGCTGGAGCCGAAGCGGGTGAAGTACAAGCGGTTTAGCCGGTGAATCCTGAGTCCTGCTTACAACTAGTTACAAGAATTTAGCTACGTGTTCAGTCCCGGCATTTGATGGGTTGGATCGAGTGTGAATCTTTCGGGTTCTGAAGTCCAGCATTTGACGATGAACTCGTAAGGTGTCAGCCCGCGCAGGGTCTTCAATCGCCGTCCGAAGTTGTAGGCGTCGATGAAGTCGGCCAAGTGGCGACGGAGTTGGGCGTGGTCGTCGTAGTGGAAGCGCTTGACGGTGGCGTCCTTGATGGTTCGGTTCATCCGTTCGACCTGGCCATTTGTCCAGGGATGCTTGATCTTGGTCAGTCGGTGTTCGATGCCGTTCTCCCGGCAGCGCATGTCGAACATGTGCGTGATAAATGCTGCCGTCGGCCCGTCGGCATAGCGCGGCGGGAAGGTGAACTGGATGCCATTATCGGTGAGGATGGTGTGGATCTTGTAGGGAACCGCTTTGATCAGCGCGACGAGGAAGGCCGATGCGGTAATCCGGTTGGCCTTTTCCTCCAGTCTGACAAAGGCGAATTTGCTCGTCCGATCAATGGCTACGAAGAGATGGAGCTTGCCTTCGGCGGTCTGCACCTCGGCGATATCGATATGGAAGTAGCCGATCGGATAGCTCTTGAACTTTTTCTTCGAGGCTATGTCGCCCGTGACGTCCGGCAGGCGCGAGATGTCGTGGCGCTGGAGGCAGCGGTGCAGCGACGAGCGGCTGAGATGCGGGATCGTCGATTGTAATGAATACAGGCAGTCGTCCAACGGCAAGAGAGTATGGCGGCGAAAGGCAACGATGATCGCCTCCTCCTCAACCGTCAGGACTGTGGATTTCGGCTCCCTCGGACCCGTCGGTAGATCGGCCACGCCCTCCCGCTTGCGCCACTTGGCCACCGTCTTCTGGTTGACCCCGTAGCGCTTCGCGAGCGCCCTCAGGCTCTCTTGACTATGTTGTATCGCTCGACGGACTGCCTCTGTCGTGGTGGCGCTCCCGTGCAGAACCTCTCCCATAGCGCATCCCTCCATGCTCGGGAAAACAATGCACCATCAAACTCCGGGATCAAACACGTAGTTGCGCGCAAACCGATAGCTGCCAAAGGTCATTTGAGGCAGCTTGAGGGCACGACGTATGGAGTTAAGGATGCCAAACCTTCTAACAATTGGATACGAAGGCACTGATATTGCGACATTTTTGACCGCGCTTCGCGCTTCAGGGGTAGAGGTTCTTGCAGATGTTCGTGAGTTGCCTTTGTCGAGAAAGCCGGGCTTTTCGAAGTCTGCGTTAAGTGTAGCGCTAGAAGGCGTGGGAATTCGATATCGGCACTTTCGTGAACTAGGTGATCCAAAAGCTGGAAGGCTCGCTACACGAGCTGGAGACTACACCCGTTTCCGCAAGATCTTTTCTGCACACTGGACTGCCCCCATCGAGTGGTCCGTGTTGAATGTTAGTGCATGGTGGGCCTCGGGTCCATCGGGACGATGGTTTGCGGCGCTGGGGGACGGTATCCCA
>VGDH01000130.1 GCA_016869835.1 Alphaproteobacteria bacterium | reverse complement strand
ACCCAGCCCCGGACCAAAGCCGTTTTCCGTGACTTCCGTCACCAGAAACCCCAACCGGTCATAAAACCCCGCGCTTTTATGGCTGGTCTCGATCGCCACCCGCTCTACCCCCGCCGTTTAGCGGATCACCGCCAGCCGCGCCTTGGTCAGGGCCTGCCCGATTCCCTGCCCCTGCCGGGTCCGCTCCACCATGCCAAAGGTCAGGCGCGCCTCGGTCCCAGCCACCTCGAACCCGCCACAGGCCACCACATGGCCCCCCGTCTCGCCCACCAGAAAGGGCCAAGGCCCGATGTCGCGCAAAAATCCAACAAATTCGGCGCGTTCATCGGGGGCAAAGAAGTCGGGCGCATTGCCGTCAAACAGGCGCAGACAGGCGTCAACATCGCGGGCACGATACGGGCGGAACACAAAATCACCCATCGCCCAAGGCTAGCGGCCGACCTCTCACCGGTCTACCCCCGCAACGCCCCTTTATTTTGATCAAATTATTCCGCATAAGAAGGTACCCTTTCCCCGCAGGAGAGTCGCCCATGACCCGGATCGCAGGCATCGACGCCGACCGCCTGACCCGCTTCGCCACCCGCGAGGCCAAGCGCTATGCCGCCGCGCGCCCCAAGGCCAAGGCGGCCTTGGACAAGGGCGCGTCGGCCTATCTCTCGGGCGTGCCCCTGCACTGGATGAAAGACTGGCCGATGCCACACCTGCCCCTTGTGGCACGCGCCAAAGGCGCGCGGATCACCGATATCGACGGCTATGAGATCGACGATTTCTGCCTTGGCGACACCGGCTCGATGTTCGGCCATTCGCCCGAACCCGTGGCAAAGGCCATCCGCGCACAGGCCAACCGCGGCCTGACCTATATGCTGCCGACCGAAGATGCGCTTGAAGTTGGCCGCCTCTTGCAAGACACCTTCGGCCCCTTCCGCTGGCAGATCGCCACCACGGCGACCGATGCCAACCGCTTTGCCATCCGCGTCGCCCGCGCCATCACCGGGCGGCCCAAGATCCTTGTGTTCAACGGCTGCTACCACGGCACAGTTGACGATGCGATGGTGGAACTCTCCAACGGCAAGACCGCCAATCGGCAGGGCCTGATGGGTCAGGTCGCCGACCTTAGCCAACTGGCCACTTGCGTGGAATTCAACGACCTCGCCGCTGTTGAGGCGGCCCTCGCCACCGGCGAGATTGCCGCCATCCTGACCGAACCCGTCATGACCAACTCTTGCATGGTCCTGCCCGATGCCGGGTTCCACGACGGGTTGCGCACCCTGTCGCGCCGCTATGGGGCGCTGCTCATCATCGACGAAACCCACACCATCTCCTCCGGCCACGGCGGCTACACCCGCGTTCATTCCCTGTCGCCCGACATTTTCGTCGTCGGCAAATGCGTGGCAGGCGGCCTGCCCACCGCAGTCTGGGGGCTGTCGGAAGAAACCGCCAGCCGCTATGAACAGGCGAACGCCAACCGCGCGCCCGGCCATTCCGGCATGGGCACCACGCTTTCGGCCAACCCGCTGCAATTCGCCTGCCTCAAGGCGAACCTCGCGGAAGTGATGACCGCCAAGAACTATGCCCACATGGAAAAGCTGGCCGAACGGCTGGCCCATGGCCTGAAAAAATCAATCGCCCGGTACAAGGCCCCCTGGCATGTCGTCCGAGCCGGCGCGCGGGTGGAATTCATCTGCGCCCCTGGCCCCCTGCGTAATGGCGCCGAGGCAGCGCTCGCCCACCAACCCGCCGTGGAATCCGCCCTTCACACCGCGCTTCTCAATCGCGGCTCGCTCATCGCGCCCTTCCACAACATGATGCTCATCAGCCCCGCCACCAGGAAACGTCAGGTCGACCGCCTGATCGCCGCCTTCGACGAATCCCTGACCGACCTTTTCGCCTGAAAGACCCCTGACATGACCTCCCCCTCCGGATCGACCCTCGCCGAGGCCGAAGCCTTCCTCGAAGCCCACCCCGAGATTGAGGCCTTCGACATCATCCTACATGACTCAAACGGCATCGGGCGGGGCAAGATCATCCGCCGCCATGAACTTCTGTCGATTTACAAATCCGGCCGCCACATGCCGATTTCCATCCTGGGCCTCGACATCTGCGGCGAGGATGTGCATGAAACCGGCCTCATTTGGGATCAAGGCGACGGCGACCGCCGCGCATGGCCGATCCCCGGCACGTTGGTCCCGCTTGCAGGCACCAACCCGCCAAGGGGCGAGGTGTTCATGTCGCTTTACAACCTCGACGGCACGCCGATGACGTCAGACCCCCGCCACGCGCTACAACGGCAGGTCGACGCCATGGCCGCCGAAGGGCTTTATCCCGCAGGCGCCTTTGAGCTGGAATTCTTCCTTCTGGAAAACGACCGCGACGCCAATGGCAAGATGATCCCGGCGCGCGATGTGCTGGACCGCCGGCGTAATTCGAAAACCGATGTCTATTCGGTCGACCAACTCCACGGCATGTTGCCCCTGTTCAACGATGTCTACGCCGGTGCCCGCGCCGCAGGCATCAAGGCCGAAACCCTGATCTCGGAATTTGCCCCCGGCCAATACGAACTGACGCTGCATTACCGCGAAAACGTCATGCAGGCCGCCGATGACCTGATGCGCCTGAAACGCCTTGTGCGGATGCACGCCCGCCTCCACGGCGTCACCGCCTGCTTCATGGCCAAGCCGAACGAGAATTACGCCGGATCGGGCATGCACTTCCATGTGTCCATGCTGAACGACAAAGGCCAGAACGTCTTTGTCGAGGCCATCGAAGGCCAGTATAACGACACCATCCGCCACGCCATCGGCGGGCTGCAACAGACCATGGGCGAGGCGCTGCTGATCTTCGCACCGCACGCCAATTCATGGCGCCGCTTTGCCAGCCAGTCCTACGCGCCGGTTTCCCCCACATGGGGCGTTAACAACCGCTCCGTCGCGCTGCGCATCCCCGCCGGCGACATCCGCGCGCGCCGGATAGAGCACCGCCCGGCAGGCGTGGACGCCAACCCCTATCTCGTCGCCGCCACCGTCCTTGCCGGCATCCGCCACGGGCTGAAACACCAGATCGACCCCGGCCCCGAAGTTACCGGCAACGGCTATGACGTCAAAACCAACGTGGTGATCCCCGAAGACTGGCGGTCAGCCATTCGCGCCGCGCAAGGGTCAAGCTTCCTCAAGGAGGCGCTCGGCGAGGACATGCACCGCACCTTCACCGCCGTGAAGGCTGCCGAATACGCCCGCGTGATGCGCACCGTCTCCGAGGTGGACTTCGACCTTTACCTGCACACGGTCTAAACCCGTAGGGCGGGGTTTCACCCCGCCTCACGCACCCAACCTCACCCCCAACGGCACGCCCCCGCGCAAACCGCGCGCCGTTCACGCACCGCCTCGGCAATGATCCCCGGCACCCGGGGGTGAAGCCCCAGCGCAGGCAAGAGCCGGCCCTGAAACCCCGCCTCGGCCAGCGCCGCCGGAATGTCGTCGGTCACATGCCCGCCCTCGGCGGCAAAATAGGGCAGACAGACCGCCCCCGCCCCAAAGCCTGACAGCCCTGAGAGCTGCGGCTCCTGGTCGATAAAGCCGCACGCTGCCCTCAGGCCCCGCGCGGCCACCATGCCCGCCACCCGACCGGCAATCGCCGCCGGAACCGGGCTCTTGAAACTGCCATGGGCCGCGATGATCGCCTCGCCCGCGCCGCTGTCGATCACCACATCAACCGCCAGCGCCTGCACCGCCTCAAGGCAGCCGAACGG
The DNA here is from genome assembly GCA_016869835.1 of Alphaproteobacteria bacterium. Classification (GTDB taxonomy): domain Bacteria; phylum Pseudomonadota; class Alphaproteobacteria; order Rhodobacterales; family Rhodobacteraceae; genus Tabrizicola_A. Next base: position 3,793 of record VGDH01000130.1, on the reverse strand, counting down.
CTCCAGCATCCGCCACCCTTCCGCCCCCGCCTTCGCCAACTGCCCGGGCAAATGCACCCGGGTGAACCAGCCCCCGGCCATGAACATCGGGAACACCGTCATCCCCGGCCCCAGCCGCGCCACCTCGGCCACCAAGGCCCCCGCCTCCGCCAGCGTGGCCGACCCCACCGCCCAGCCCGGCAGACGCGCCGCCACCGCCGCCGCCAGCTGCGCCAAAGCCGCCTCTGCCGGACCGGGGTCCGAGGGCTGCCCATGCGCCACGATCAAGACCGCGCCTTGCTGTTTCATCTTGGTCCAAATACCCCCGCCGGAGGCTCCTCGGGTCGCGGCCAAACCAGTCGCGTCGGAAAAGAGCACGCCTTCCGCAACAGACCATCTAACCTTGCCCAAAACAAGGGAGCGCGGCCGTTGAAACTCGTCAAACTGGAAACCTTCACCACCTCCAATGTCAGCTTTGTCCGCGCCACCTCGGAAACCGGGGCGCAGGGCTGGGCGCAGATGTCCACCTACAACGCCGACATCACTGCGCAGATATTCCACCGTCAGGTGGCGCCTTGAGCGCTTGGCACCGATGCGCTCGACTTCGCCGATACGATCCAGCACAACTACGAGAAGGAACACAAATTTCCCGGCAGCTATCTGCGCCGGGCGCAGACCGGGCCTGATACCGCGCTCTGGGACCTGCGGGGCAAGCTGGAAGGCAAGCCCGTGGCCACGCTTCTCGGCGGCAGCCCCGGCCGCGTGCGCGCCTATGCCTCCTCGATGAAGCGTGACATCACGCCCGAAGACGAGGCCGCCCGTTTCGTCAAACTCCGCGACACCTATGGCTTCACCGCCTTCAAATGGCGGCTCGGGGCCGAATGTGGTCGCGACATCGACGAATGGTCGGGCCGGACCGAAGCCGTCATCCCCGTGGTCGCAAAGGCGCTTGGTGACGGCATCGACAAGCTTGTCGACGGCAACTCCTGCTACTCTCCCGCCCGCGCCATCGCGGTGGGCCAAATCCTGCAGGACAATGGCATCGGCCATTTCGAAGAACCCTGCCCCTATTGGGAGCCCGACCAGACGGCAGAGGTCCGTGCGGCCCTGACCCTTGACGTCGCGGGCAACGAGCAGGATTGCGAATACTCCAGCTGGCAATTGATGTTTGACCGCAAGGCGGTGGATATCGCCCAACCCGACATCATGTATATGGGGGGCATGCACCGCACGCTGCAGGTCTGCCGCATGGCCGCCGCGCACTGGCCTGCCCGTCACCCCCCATGCCGCGAACCTATCGCTGGCGACCATGTGCACCATGCACCTTCTGCGGGCGATCCCGAACGCCGGGAAGTATCTGGAGTTTTGCATCGAAGGGCCGGATTACTACCCTTGGCAAGAAGGGCTGTTCCTTGGCACCCCCTATGTGATCGAGGACGGCCAGGCCACCGTCACCGATGCGCCGGGCTGGGAGGTCGAGATCAACCCCGACTGGCTGGATCGGACCGCCTATCAGGTCTCCAGCCTTGCCTGACCTGCGCCAGAAGGCCCCTTTCCCGGACCCGCGCGCTCCTATATATCCGCGGCCATGACCCAGCTTGACCTCATCCGCAACTTCTCCATCGTGGCCCATATCGACCACGGCAAATCCACCCTTGCCGACCGGCTCATCCAGATGACCGGCACGGTGGCCGAACGCGATATGAAGGCGCAGATCCTTGACTCAATGGATATTGAGCGTGAGCGCGGCATCACCATCAAGGCCAATACGGTCCGCATCGAATATCCGGCCAAGGACGGGAAAACCTATATCCTGAACCTGATCGACACCCCCGGCCACGTCGACTTTGCCTATGAGGTCAGCCGGTCGATGCGCGCCGTCGAAGGCTCGCTTCTGGTGGTCGACGCCTCTCAGGGGGTCGAGGCGCAGACGCTCGCCAATGTCTATCACGCGCTGGATGCGGGGCATGAGATTGTGCCGGTCCTGAACAAGATCGACCTTCCGGCGGCCGAACCCGAACGGGTCAAGGAAAACATCGAGGACGTCATCGGCCTTGACGCCTCGGACGCCATCGCGATCTCGGCCAAATCCGGCCTTGGCATCCCCGACGTGCTTGAGGCGATCGTCACCCGCCTGCCCGCCCCCAAGGGCGACCGCGAGGCGCCATTGAAGGCGATGCTCGTCGACAGCTGGTATGACCCCTACCTTGGCGTCGTCGTCATGGTCCGCATCATGGACGGCGTCATGAAAAAGGGCGACCGGGTGCGGATGATGCAGACGAATGCCGTCTATGGCATCGACAAGCTGGCCGTCCTCAAACCGCAGATGGTGGACATTGCCGAACTTGGCCCCGGCGAGATCGGCATCTTCACCGCCTCGATCAAACAGGTGCGCGACACCCGCGTCGGCGACACCATCACCCACGAAAAACGCGGCTGCGCCGAGGCGCTTCCGGGCTTCAAACCCGCGCAGCCCGTGGTGTTCTGCGGCCTTTTCCCGGTCGATGCCAATGACTTCGAGGCGCTGCGTGACGCCATCGAGAAGCTCTCGCTCAACGACGCCTCCTTCTCGACCGAAATGGAAACCTCGGCCGCCTTGGGCTTTGGCTTCCGCTGCGGCTTCCTTGGGCTGTTGCACCTTGAGGTGATCCGCGACCGTCTGGAACGCGAATATGACCTTGACCTCATCACCACCGCGCCCAGCGTCGTGTTCAAGCTTTACATGAAAGACGGCGAGGTGCGCGACCTGCACAACCCCGCCGACATGCCCGACCTGACCTATGTCGACCATATCGAGGAACCGCGCATCAAGGCCACCATCATGGTGCCCGACGATTACCTGGGCGACATCCTGAAACTCTGCCAGGAACGCCGGGGCATCCAGCTGAACCTGACCTACGCCGGCAACCGCGCCATGGTGGAATATGACCTGCCCTTGGCCGAAGTGGTGTTCGACTTCTACGACCGGCTGAAATCGGTGACCAAGGGCTATGCCTCTTTCGACTATACCATTTCCGAATACCGCGAGGATCATCTGGTCAGGATGTCGATCCTTGTGAACGAAGAGCCGGTGGACGCCCTGTCGATCATGGTCCACCGCGACCGGGCCGAGGCACGCGGGCGGGCAATGGTGGAAAAGCTGAAAGACCTGATCCCACGCCACATGTTCAAGATTCCGATCCAGGCCGCCATCGGCGCGCGGGTGATCGCCCGCGAGACGCTCTCGGCCATGCGCAAGGACGTGACGGCCAAATGCTATGGCGGCGACGCGACGCGGAAGAAGAAGCTGCTGGAGAAGCAAAAGGCCGGGAAAAAGCGGATGCGCCAGTTTGGAAAGGTGGAGATCCCGCAGGAGGCGTTTATTGCGGCGCTGAAGATGGATGGGTGAGGGGACTGTTCTTGGGGGGCGTGGCCCAGAGCTAAATTATTCCACGGCGCAAGAGTGAAATCGCATTTTGGTTCAAAAAGCATAGCTTGGTTCATATGAGTGCAGTGAGTAAACCTAAAGATAAAGTTCTTGTAGATCGCCTATTCACGTATCGACGCCTAGATACTGCGTATGGCATGGACGAGCTTGATAGAGCCATTAACGATCATTGCGTTTTTGTTTCTAGTTTATCATCAGTCAATAACCCGTTTGACTTTAAGCCACTTTTATCAAATGACCTAAAGGGAACCGCTCGAGATATTTCGAAGTCTCATCCTACGTGTTTGATCCCGGAGTTTGATGGTGCATTGTTTTCCCGAGCATGGAGGGATGCGCTATGGGAGAGGTTCTGCACGGGAGCGCCACCACGACAGAGGCAGTCCGTCG
>VGDH01000129.1 GCA_016869835.1 Alphaproteobacteria bacterium | reverse complement strand
GATCTCCTCCGGCTTGTGCTTCTTCTGGGGCATTCCTTCATCCTCCAAATGGCTCAAAAACCATACCTCAGGGAGGACCACTTTTCAGGGGGCAGGCCAGGCCTGTTTTGTCCTGATAATCGCGAAAAACTCCCTGTTCCGTGTAAACTCTACCTCCTTCAGGGCAGCCGGAGACCGGGCCGCGCGAGGGACATGAATGGGCAGAAACAAGGGTGGGATAAGGCGGCGAGGAACCCGAAGACGGTCGGAAATCACCGCTGTTACGGGCGGTTACAGCCAGGCAGAGGCACGGGAGACCAATAGCGGGGGTGGGTGGCGGAGCAAGAGGCACTTGCAACGAACTCTCTCGGCGGGATGCTGAGTAGTCCCGCGCTGACCTACGGGTAACGAGACATTTAGGCCTTCCCGGAATTGTCCGTGTGAACCAGCCAATAGAAGGCCACCCTACCAAAACACCTGTTTTCACCCAGTGGTGCGATCCAGCAGGCGGACCAGATTGCCGCCCATGACCTGAGCTGTTTCTTCGGACGTCAGGTGGCAGCCGGTGAGCACAGGGATCGTCTGGTCAAACCTCAAAAACTCCAGCGCCGGGCTGAAGTCCGATCCCCATAGGCATCTTTCGGGCCCAAAGGCTGCCAAAACCTCAGCCACAAAGGGATCTGCCGTCTGCTGCGGCCACAGGCTCGGAGGATCGCAGATCGCGTAGAGGCCGGAGATCTTGACGTAAACGTTATCGTGCCCGGCCAACGCCAGCAACGGGCGTAGTCTGTCGTGCGGGGCCTGCCCATGTGGAGGTGCGCTGTGGCGGCCCGGCAAACCTACATGGGAGAATAGAAAACGACAGTCAGGCGCAGCGGCGATCACCGGGGCCAACAGAGCTGTCGCCTCGGGTCGGGCGTTCAGCGAAATCAGCGCCGCGTGGTCGTTCAGGGAGCGCCATGCCTCTGCGGACCAACCCGACAACGCGGTCGCCGCCGCCGTGTCCGCAACATACAGCGCCAGCCCCCGGTGGCCCTCTACCAGCCGGTTGCGGATCCATGCCGCATCTGGCGACGTGCCGACATCGCAAAAGGCAAGGCTGTGCAGCCATTCCCGCACCGGGGCCAGTTCGCGCAGATAGCGGTTGTTATCGGGGTCGATCGCGTCGGCCTCATATCCGATCACAAGACCCGCCCGGATGCCGTGCGTCTGGCGAAGGCGATCGTAGGCATCGATGTCGGACAGGCCACCCAGACGGGCATGGATCGACGCAGGCCCATATCCATGCCGGAACAAGTGCAGATGGGCATCGGCCAGCATCACGCCGATCCTGACCCGACGAGGCCAAGGTCGGCCAGTACCATTTCCACCGCCTTCAGGCCTGCGATGGCATCGTCCATGGTGACCTCTGGCGGTGCGATACCGGTGCTGATGGCGGCAAGGAAGGCCGTCTGTTCCGCCAGCAGTGCGTCTTCGGTCGGATCGCTGTGAAAGATCCGCCCCGCTGCAGAAGAGGTCAGGCCGGACCCGACGACCAATTCAAGGCTGCCATCTTCGCCCAGAACCTCAATCCGGTCGGGCGGGGCATCTTCACCGGGATAGGTCCAGCCTGAGACCAGCTGCCACAGAACGCCACCGCTGTCACGCAGCGTGGCATGGGTGACCGAACGCCCATCCCGGCCCCTCACCCGATCGGCCCGCGCGGATACCGCGTGGTTGCCTGTCATCCACTGCGCAAGGTCAATGTCGTGGATCATCGTCATCAGGACTGGGTCAATGTCGGCATAGCGCAGCGCATGGCCCGCATCGCGGTAGCGCCGCGATGTGACCGACAGCACGGGCCCGATGGTGCTGCGATGCACCGCACTGGCCAGGGCCCGGTGCTGGGCGGAAAAGCGCAGCACGTGGCCCGGCAGCGCAAAGGTTCCGCTGGCCGCCGCAAGCTGCCCGATCCGCGCCACTTCTTTGCTGGTCAGCGCAACCGGCTTTTCTACGAGAACCGGAATGCCGCGCGCCAGAGCCGCCCCAGCCAAAGGCAGATGCGCGGCGGCAGAGGCGGCGATAATGACGCCATCAGGGCGAAAGGTGTCCATGAGCGCAATCGCGTCCGGCCCTGTCTCTGCGCCGAAATCAGCCCGCGCGCGGTCCGCTAAGGCGACCACTGGGTCAGCCGCTGCGATCACCGCGCCCTGCCCCACAAGGAGCTCCATATGCGTGCGCCCAAAGAGCCCGGCACCAGCAACCAAGATCTTCATAAAACGGTCCCCTCCAGCCCCGCCCCACAGACCAGCGTGCAGATGCGGCGGGACCCGGCAAACGCCGCCGGATGAACCCGAAGAGCCGCCGTCGTGGCTGCGCCGGCAAGATCGGCAGCAATGCCGAACTCGCGCCACAACCAGCGCGAGGCGGCAAGCATATCGTCATCTTCGACTAAGAGCATCTCATCGATCACCCCCTGCGCGATTTGGAAAATCCGTTCGTCGCTCTTGTGGCAAGACATGGTGGGAACACGGCTTGTGACCGCATCGAGGCCAACAAGCCTGCCAGCCTTCAGACTGGCGGCAAGGGTCGGCGATCCGACTGGCTCGACCCCCATGATCCTGACATCGGGCCGCAGGGCGCGGATCACCGTGCCCAACCCCGAGATCAGCCCACCCCCCCCAATGGCAACGACAAGAGTGTCAAAGTCGCCCGCCTGTTCGAGCAGTTCCAGCCCGATAGTGCCCTGTCCGGCCACAACCTGCGGATCAGCGAATGGGTGGAAATAGGTCGCACCGGTTTGCGCTACATCTGCTCGGGCCGCCGCATCGGCGGTGAAGAATTCGTCGCCCGCGATGGTCACCGTCGCGCCCCAGCCCCGCATCACCGCTGCCTTGGCGGGCGAGACGCCCGAGGGCACATAGATCCGCGCGGCTTGCCCAACGAGCGAGGCGGCCCGGGCTACGGCTACGCCGTGATTGCCACCCGATGCCGCGACAATGCCAGCGGAAATCCGGTCCGGTTGCAGGTCTGTCAGCCTGCTCATGGCACCCCGCGCCTTGAACGACCCCGTCACCTGATGCAGTTCCAGCTTGGCGACCACCTCGGCCGCGACCGGCAATGGCTCACGCGCGCGATCAAGAACCATCACCGGGGTCAGACGTATCTGGCCTGCGATGCGGTCCCGCGCCCTCTCTACATCCGAAAGTGCGATCATGCTCCGGCTCCGCTCAGGCCCGTGGGCAAGCCCTTGGCAGGGGCAGCGACGACCAAGACACAGTTTCCTGGCGCAACGCGGCCCAGATGACGCCTGCCGAAAACGATCCCGTCCAACGCGTAACGCAGGGCTACCGGACGAAAGGCGGTGTCCCAGGGTCGGTGGATCCGTCCGGCGGGCTGGCCTGCGAATACCGGGGTCCCAAGCTCGTGAAATGGCTCGAATACGCCATCGTCGTCGGCATAAACGTAGGCGGCAGGGCCTGGCAGGTCGAGGATGTCGCCTGCCTGTGGCGGAGCATTGCCGGTCGGTTCTATTACCCCCAAATGGGCCAGCACATTGCGAACGCCTTTGCGGCAGATGTCCAGCGCATCTAGAGACACCGTCCCGCCGCCACGCATTTCGGTGCCGACAGTGGTTAGCCCGGCCCGACATGCTGTCGCTGTTGCCGTGCGCGGATCGCCCATATTGCCGATCACGACCGTATTTGGCGCACCAAAGGCACGCACGGCGGCGACGTTGCGCGCATAGTGCTGGGCATCCGCGACCGGTTCGATGATCGCGCTGGGAAGGATCTGCAGCGACGATCCGCCCGAATGCAGATCCAGAAACGCATTGCCCATGGGAAAGATATGGTCGGTCAGATAAGCCGCGATCTGCTGGGTGATCGTGCCCCTGGGGTCGCCCGGAAACGCCCGATTGAGATTTACACCGTCAACCGGGGAAGTACGCTGGGCCGACGTGCAGGCATGAACGTTGTTGGCGGGCATCAGGATCAGGCGACCGCTGACTTTGGCAGGGTCAAGGTCGCGCATCATTTCGGAAATAGTGATCGACCCTTCATATTCGTCGCCATGGTTACCCCCTTCTAGGATCACCGTCGGCCCCGTCCCGTTCGCGATGATGCCGATGGGAAGGCGGGTTACGCCCCAGGCGTCATTATGCGGCGAATGGGGGAACATCACGAATCCAGCCTGACGACCCGGCTTGTCGAAATCGACGGTAGCAAAGGCATTTCCGGCGGGTCGGTCAGGCGAGGTCATCGTGTTGTTCCTGTCAACGTCCGTCTGGGTCAAATGGGTCTGCGGATAGCGGTGATTTCGGCGGCAAGTGCAGTGGCGGCGGCCGCGTCAACTGCGCCAAACTCATAGGCGAACTCCATGGTTTGGCCGGGCGGCAAGCAGACCAGTTGTCCACGCCGGCCAGCCGCACCCAGACCATCTGGGTAGGCCGTTGAGGGCATCATGAAACCAGCCGCGTCCTCATCGCCACTGCGAATGATCCAGCGCACCGCCAATGGAAGTTCTTCGGTCCGCCACGTCACGAAATCCGCCGTGCCGTCTGGGTGCATTTGGGCGGCATGGGTCTGTCCGTTAGAACCGGAGACAGGGCGCAGAACCGCGACACTTTCCACTGACATTGAGCCGGATGGGGGAACATCACGCAACGCCGATGATTGCGGCGCAGTCCAAGCGGCGGCGTCGCGTTCGGCGGTCGAAGCATTCAGCGCCGGTTTGCGGGTGTTGCGGATCAGGATGTCACCATCCTGCACCGTGTCGATGAAACGGCCGCCATCGGCAGGGCGGAAATTGACATGGGCCAGATAGAGCAGATTCATCGGGCGCTGCTGACGGTTCTGAATCCCCATGCGAACGCTGATCCGGGTACTGCCCTGCCTGATCCGCAGGCTGGCCGTCGCATCGTAGCTGTGGCCAAAGGCGCGGGTCTGGCGGGTCGTGCCGGTCAGCGTGGCGGCCATCGCCCCATCCAGACTTTCCAGCTGAATGAGGGCGTTGTCATAGCGTGCATTGGGGAGCTCACCATGCAGCGGGTGGCTGTCTTCGAGCCCGGGATTGCCCATCGCCGCCGCCCCACAATGCAAAAGTAGCCCGCCATAATTGCTTAGAAAATCTGCGGTGTCTTGCGGTTCGTCGAAGGCCGACCCCATGGTCAACCGCCGCCCAAGGAACGTGGCATCCCACACCTGCTGCCCCTGAAACGGCAGCACGATCACCTCGCCCGCGCCATTCAGGATGCGCAGGGCGGCCACCCCAGACCGGTAGCGGAAGCCATTTACCACAATGCCTCCCGCTTTCGCGAACGTCCGTTCCACCGGCCCGAATTGGTCAGGAGAGAGAGGGATCTCCACCGGGCCTGTCACCGGATCGTCCTTGGCGAAAGCTGTTTGAGATTAACCGTGTAGCCCAGCGGCCGGAACAAACCAGCGGCCGCCGCGCGGATGTCGACAACGGTCGAACGTTCGGCCCGGTGCGGAAACCGACCCGCCTCCAGCGCGATCCGTCCGTTGATGACCGCCCTGCGAACTGAGCGGGACCGAGGCGCATAGACCAAATTTCGGATCATGTCGGTCGAGGGCACTATCTTGGGACGGTCCAGCCTCTTGGTCACGATGTCGACGCGCTTGTCGGTCTCCAGTCTACCGGAGCTATCCCCCTTCCCCGCGGCACGCGCGCCCGCACCCGGGGCCATCGACGAACTGTCCTCGGCAATCAGAAAGTGGCGAGCGCCACACACGTCGCGTGCCCCAAGTTTGGCAAGGCTGATCTGCCGCCTGAGGTCGAGACCACTCGACCAGTTCGCGAAAACCGAGCCCAGCTCAATCTTCGCGCCGCGCCGCCACAACACGGCATGCCGCCCGTGGACTGAGCCCCAGTACCCCCACATCATTAAGGCAGCAGGTGCCGAGGCGATCAAGTTTCCCTTATCGGCCAGCACATCACATCCTGTACGCGTTAGGTTGCTGGCCTGCACAAATGTCACGTTCCGATCCCAAAATCCAATGTCGTTCAGGTGCAACAAAGGGTCCTTGTCCAACCTCTGGCGGTCAGCCTCGGTGTCAGCGGTGCTGTAGGACTGGCGCATGTTGATCGCGTGCCCTCGTTTGGTGATCTGGGTCAATTGTTAGTGCATCGTGGGCCTCTGGTCCACTGGGCGATGCTTTTGGGTATCGGTCGCCAATATCCCAAAGCGCTGTGCGGCCTGACTGTGTTGTGGTGGGTGCGCCATGGCGGACAGCGCCAATGTCCGTTGGATCGTCTGAGCCTCTGCCAGAGCGATGAACGATGCAGCATTGTTCACACTTTGGAAGCATGAGAAACGTGTGTGCTTAAGTTCCAAGTTTCCATAGGCCGCCACAACATAGCGGGCGTTGGCCGATGGCGCCATCTCGGGCAATGCCTGCGGTATGTCTTGCCCGGTCCTGACATGTAAAACACGTTCAGCGACGCGGATCCTATAGTCTTCAAAATGAACTGCGCGGCTGGCGGTCCGGGAGCTTGGGTGAACGCACAAGAACTGGCAGTTTCACGCTTCGGACTTGTGTCGCCTCATCGGGCAAACCGCCTACGAGGCGCGCGTCTTGGATGTTGTTCGGCACTTCGGATGTCCACGGTTCGCGGCGACGCTGGCGGTTCATGGCAGAGCCGTGCTGGCGGGGGAGATCTCACGATGATTCTAGGGGCGGCCACTGTTGAGCTGCGGATGGTCATGTCTGGCCGGGCAACACCGGCAACGAAGATCGGCAAGGCACATCGGCAGAAACTTGGAAATCTTGGCCAAAAATGATAGCAATCACTATAACTTCCTCAGGCGCAAGATCGGTAAGAAATGCTTGAAACACCCGGCAGGATCGAGCCTTGCTTCTTCGAGGAGCACATTCCTGCCAGCCTGGCGGACCTCTCGGTCGAGATCCAGCGCGAAGCAGCAACCCTTGGTCAAGGTCTTCACCCGGATAGTGCGGCCGAATTGGCGGATTTGGTCAGGGTGATGAACTGCTACTACTCAAACCTGATCGAGGGGCACAACACGCGCCCCCGCGACATTGAACGCGCCCTCGCCGGTGCCGAGTTGGAGGCCGAGACGCGCCCGCTCGCTCTGGAAGCCCGCGCCCATGTCATCGTCCAGCGGTCGATCGACAAGATGTACCTGGAGGGCACCCTACCTCGGCCAACGTCCGTCGCCTTCCTGACCTGGGTGCACAAGGCATTTTACGGTGAGATGCCCGACGAGTTCCGGCACATCGAACACCCGGATGGGGGGACTTGGGAGCCGATCATTCCGGGCCGAATGCGGCAGGAAGGCGATAGCGAAGTTGCCGTTGGGCGCCATCTTCCCCCCTCCTCGGGTCGGGTTGCCGCCTTCATGGACCACTTCGACAAGCGATTTCAGATCGCGGCCCACTCGGCGAGCGGACGGATCATCGCCATTGCCTCAGCGCACCACCGGCTGAACTACATCCACCCATTTCCCGACGGGAACGGGCGGGTCAGCCGCCTCATGTCTCACGCGATGGCGCTCGAGGCCGGTATAGGAAGTCAGGGGCTTTGGTCTATTTCCCGCGGTCTGGCGCGCGGATTGACGGACCGGGGCGAATACAAGCGCATGATGGACCTCGCCGACACACCCCGTCGCGGCGATCGAGATGGACGAGGCAATCTGTCCGAAGCAGCGTTGAAGGCCTATTGCGAATGGTTCCTGAAGGTGACGCTGGATCAAATCAACTTCTCGGCCAAGCTGTTCGACCTCGGCGGTCTGGAAAAGCGCTACCGGCGTCTGGTCGAAGACACCATCGACGACAAACGCGCGCCCGACCTGATTTC
>VGDH01000128.1 GCA_016869835.1 Alphaproteobacteria bacterium | reverse complement strand
AGCCCAAGACCGAATTCTCGGCCTCATTCCTGGGCAAAAGCAATTTTCTGCGCAAGGACGGACGGCTTTGGTCAATACGCCCCGAACGCATCGACATTTTGGCCAAGGGCGAGGGTCGGGTTCAAGGTCGGGTACAGTCGCTCAGCTATTTTGGACCCTTGCTGAAATACCAGATCGAAACCGCTGAACATGGCCTGCTGGAGGTCGATGTCGATGCCTGGCGCGGTGGGGCAGCCTTAACTCATGGCACCGAGTTGGGTCTGATCTGGAAAGACGAGGCTGCGGTGCCGCTGGAAGCCTAAGACGCGATGGTGGGCTGAACCTGCCTCATTCAAACGGGAGGTAACTCCCCCAACACGGAGGAAGACCAATGCAAGACAAGCAGTTCATGCGTGAGACGGTCACCGAGGCCGCCCACGCGTTCCGCGCCGGTCGGATGGATCGGCGCAGTTTCCTGGCACTGTGCGGGATGGCAGGTGTGGCCCTGCCGTCAGTTCTGGCCGGCCGCGCTGAAGCCGCTGCGGGCGAGATTGTAATGTGGAACTGGGGCGGCCAGTCCGAGGAATGCCACGGCTCAGCCATCGGTTCGCCCTTCACCGCCGAAACCGGGATTCCTCTGAAGTTCGACACGTCAGGACCGCTCCAAGGCAAAATCAAGGAAATGGTGGACAGCGGCAACGTCACCGCTGACGTCTGTGACGGCGACCTTTTTGACGCCGTGGCGCTGGGGGCGACAGGACACCTGGAACCGATCGATTATGCGGTTGTATCCAAAGACAAGACCCTTCCTGGTTATGCGCTGGAACATGGCGTTTCGATTATCCTTTATGGCTATGCCTTCATGTATGACACAGAGGCTTACAAGGACGCCCCGCCCACCAGTTGGGCAGACTTCTTCGACACCGCCAAGTTCCCCGGCCAGCGGTCTCTCTATAAATGGGCTAACGGCTCGCTAGAAGCGGCATTGATGGCAGATGGCGTCGCCAAGGACGCGCTTTATCCAATCGACCTTGACAGGGCGCTGGCCAAGGTAAAAGCGATCAAGGACAGCACGATCTACTGGGGCTCGGGTTCTGAGGCACATGACATGATCGTCAATGGCGAGGTGTCGATGGGTATGGTCTGGCAGAACCGTGGCCGCAACATCGAACAGGAAACCAATGGCCGCTACAAGATGGTGATGAATGGCGCTATCGCCATGCCGGGCGCATATATCGTACCCAAGGGCAACCCCGGCGGGCGCGAGGCTGCAATGAAGTTCATCGCAGTGTCGCAGTCGGTCGATGCGCAGTTGGGCCTGTTCTCTTGTCTTGGCATGACGCCAACCAACTCAGAGGCCGTTGCCAAGATCTCGGCTGAAGATGCGCCCTATGCCATCACGTCCGAGGCAAACATGGCCGTGATCGCGCTGAATGATCCTACCTGGTGGGGTCAAAACACCGACGCGGCTGTGAATGCCTTCCTTGAGGCGATCAGCTAAGCCGCATAATGCCTGCGGCGGCGCGCTCCATGTCGCCGCAGGGCCTTTCCCTTTGACCGAAAACTCTCATGACCCGCACTGCCCGTTTCAATCCTGGCTGGTATCTGGTGGCACCGCTTCTGGTGCTAGTCGCAGTCATGTTTGCGGGCCCATTGGCCAATATTCTCTGGCTCAGCTTCACCGACCCAGAACCGGGATTGACTAACTATGCAGCGCTGATTGAGAAGGACAGCCTGCGAAGGCTGGTGTGGACCACTGTCCACATTTGCCTCATCACAACCGCCCTGTCTGTTATCTTGGGCTATTCTATAGCCTATGCCATGGCCAATGTGGCCGAGGTCGCGCGACAAAGAATGATGCTGTTTATCCTGATTTCCTTCTGGATTTCAGTCCTTGTCCGCACCTTTTCCTGGATGATGCTTCTGGGCCGAAAGGGGCTCGTGAACAACGGGTTGATCGAGTTGGGGCTGATTTCCGAGCCCATCCCCTTTGTGCGGAATGAACTGGGCGTGCTGATCGGCATGGTCCATTACATGATCCCTTATGCCGTCCTGCCGATCTTGGTCGCGATGCTGGGGATCGACGGGCGGGTCTTGCAAGCCTCGCGCAATCTGGGGGCCAGCCCAGCGCAGACCTTCTGGCGGGTCTATCTGCCACTGACCAAGCCCGGCATCATCGCGGGCGCGCTTTTGGTCTTCATCCTTTCCTTAGGTTTCTACGTCACACCGGCCATAATGGGCGGCGGCAAGGTGCTGATGATAGCGGAGTACATCTCAGTTCAGGTGCTGATCACCTTGAAATGGGGCACAGCAGCGATGCTGGCGATGCTGATGCTGGGATCAGTTCTGGGTCTCCTTTACGTCCTCTCGCGCTTTATGAAACTGTCTGAGGCCTTGGGCGGGGGGCGCACATGACCCAAACCGCCACTACTGCCGCTCGTGCAAACCGAGCCATCGCATGGTGCCTTTTGGTGTTTCTTGTTGCGCCGGCGCTTGTGGCGATCCCTGTCTCGTTTACCTCAGAGAACTATCTGTCGTTGCCATGGGACGGGCTCTCACTCCAGTATTACCGCGAGGTTTTTACTTCTCCCGATTGGATTTCCTCGTTCTTCCAAAGCACCCTGATCGGCGTAACTTCTGCGGCAATAGCCACCCTAATCGGCACCCTTGCTGCCGTCGGCCTTTGGCGTCTTGCCTCACCCTGGGGCGAGGTGGTTCGCGGAATCATGTTACTACCCCTGGTCATCCCACCGATCATCGCCGCCATGGCCTTTTACCGGCTATATGTCCCGCTAGGTCTAATCGACAGCTATACGGGACTGATCCTGGCCCATGCAGTTCTAGCGGCACCCTTGGTACTGATCACTGTCTCGGCGTCGCTTGCAGGCTTTGACCGGCGGCTGGAACAGGCCTCGCGCAATCTGGGCGCGAGTGCCACGCAAACGCTTTGGCGCGTGATTATCCCCTGTATCCGGCCTGGCGTGGTCTCGGGTGCAGTCTTTGCATTCATCGCTTCGTGGGACGAAATCGTCGTCACCCTATTCCTGTCGAAATTCTCAGTCTACACCCTGCCGCGCCGCATGTGGAATGGCATCCGCGAGAACACCGACCCCGCAGTTGCCGCCGCCGCTGTGATCCTTCTGGCGGTCACTTTCGCGGCCTTTCTGATCTGGGGCATCGCGCAACGCCGCGCCCGTAAACCAAAAAGCGACACGACATGACGAACCACTATAACCTTGACCCTGAAACCCGCATGATCCTCGAAACAGTGCGCGGCTTTGTGAAGGAAGAGATGCAGCCACACGAAGACCTTGTGGACAAGCAGGGCTTTGTCCCCGACGACTTGGGCCGCGAGATCGAAAGGAAGTCAAAGGCGCTGGGGCTTTTCGCCGCCAACCAGCCTGAGTCGGTGGGCGGTGGCGGTCTGTCTATGAAGGCGTTAAGCTTGGTAGAGCGCGAATATGGCAAGACAACCCATGCGCTGCATTCTTGGGTTGCGCGTCCAACCGAACTGCTCCTGGCCTGCGAGGGTGACCAGCGTGCGACTTATCTGGCGCCCTGCATCACCGGCGAAAAGCGTGAGTTGTTTGCCCTGACCGAACCCGATGCTGGATCGGACGCCATGGGGATGAAGTCAAACGCGCGCCGCGATGGAGCAGACTGGCTTCTGAACGGGTCAAAGCACTTCATTTCCGGCCCCTGCATGCCCGATTTTGCCATCGTCTTTGCCGCAACCGGTTTTGACGAAACTAAACGCGGGCCGCGAAAGCGGGTTACCGCCTTCCTTGTCGACGTTGGTACCCCGGGCTTTGATATCCGTGAGGGCAACAAATCGGTCAGTTACCGCGGCTACAAAACCTGGCAGCTTTCCTTCTCTGACGTTCGCCTGGGGCCCGGACAGGTTCTGGGTGAGGAAGGCAAGGGTTTTGACCTTGCAGGCCAATGGCTGACAATGGGGCGGGTTTGGGTAGGCACCTCTTGCTGCGGCAAGGCCGAACGCATTCTGGAAATGGCCAGCGACTGGGCGGCGACGCGCAAGCAATTCGGCCAGCCAATCGGACAGTTTCAGGGCACCGGGTTCAAACTGGCCGATATGACGCTGGGGCTGCGGGCCGGCGATTTGCTGGTCGCAGACGCCGTCGAACGTGCCGAGGCAGGAATTCTAACCGACGCCGATGTCTCGATGGTCAAGCTGCATTGTTCCGAAATGGTAAACCGCGTCGCTGATGACTGCGTGCAGATCTTTGGCGGAATGGGATTGGTAGAAGAAATGCCGATTCAGCGCCTGTGGCGGGAAGCCAGGCTAGAGCGCATTTGGGATGGAACGTCAGAAATCCAGAGGCACATCATCAGCCGCTCCATCCTAAGGCCGCTGGGCGCATGACTCCTGCCCAGCGAGAAAACCTTCGGCGATTGCTGTCGCCGCGCCACATTGCCTTTGTGGGCGGGCGTGATTGCGTGACGGCAATCGGCGAAGCCCAAAGGTGCGGCTTTAGCGGCCATGTTTGGCCCGTAAATCCGACCCGCCCAGACCTTGCCGGTTATCCCTGCTTTGCTTCTATCGATGCGCTGCCCGAAGCTCCTGATGCCGTGTTCCTTGCAGTGCCTTCAGGATCGGTGATCGACGTGGTGCGTCCTCTTGCTGCGCGGGGGGCGGGTGGGATTGTCTGCTACACAGCAGGCTTCCGCGAAGCTGGGCCAGACGGTGCTTCGATGGAAATAGAACTTGTCCAGTCCGCAGGCGACATGGCGTTGATTGGGCCGAATTGCTATGGCGCGATCAATTATACCTCGAAGACCGCACTTTGGCCATTTGCCCATGGCGGAAGTTGCCCAGATGGATTTGGCGCGGCAATCGTTACCCAGTCCGGCATGTTGTCCTCTGACATCACCATGACGCAGCGTGGCTTGCCACTCACACACATGATTTCCTGCGGCAATCAAGCGGCTCTTGCGCTCGAGGATTTTCTGAGTTTCTTGATCGACGAACCCGGGGTTCGGGCCATCGGGCTGCACATCGAAGGGCTTCGTAGCATCGCGGGCTTCCACGATGTCGCGTTGCGCGCCAACCGAAAAGGCATCCCGGTGGTTGCTCTGAAAACCGGATCGTCATCCATCGGATCGTCACTTACAGTCAGCCATACGGGTTCATTATCGGGTTCGGACTCGCTTTATGATGCCCTCTTTGCACGGTGCGGTGTGATCCGGGTCGAAAGCCCTCCCGAATTGCTTGAGACGCTGAAATTCCTTGTCCACAGCGGCGTGCCTTTGGCGAACCGAGTTGCGGGCTTCACTTGCTCAGGTGGCGGTGCCACGATGCTGGCAGACCGGGCCGAACGGATCGGTCTAATCTTTCCACCTGTTCCTGAAACGACCCGAACTGCGCTTGCGCAATTGTTGCCGCCAATCGCCACAGTCTCAAACCCGCTGGATTACACCACCCCAATCTGGGGCGACGCCGTGCGGACAGCCCCCGTATTTGCCGAAGCGATGGACCAAGTCAACGCCGCTGCCGCCGTTTTAGTTCAGGATTACCCTGCACCGGGGCTGGACGAAAGCCAGATCTATTACCGCAATGATGCCGAAGCATTCATAAGATCGGCAAAGGTGCGCGCGATCCCCTCAGCGATCCTTGCAACACTGCATGAAAACATGGACGCGGCTACGCGCGACTGGCTGACAGCACAGGGATGTACCCCACTTTTGGGCATAGCCGAAGGGCTGAACGCTATCCAAAACGCCATCTGGTGGGGGGAACGGCATCAGGCGCTTGTCTCCACCTCCCCTGAAACACTCCACCCGGTAGCCGGTGGCCCCCTGCGCGGCTGGACCGAGGCCGAAAGCAAGGCTTTTCTGGCCGCACAGGGCTTGCCCGTCCCAAAATCACGCCTCTGCTCTGCAAGCGACATGGCAAAAGCCGCTAACGATCTGCGCTTTCCACTGGCGCTCAAAATGATAGGTGATCGGCTAGCCCACAAGACAGAGGCGGGTGCGGTCGCACTTCATATTGCCGACGGCGCGGCACTTGCTGTCGCCACAGAAAAGATGAACGAGGCGGTTGCGACTTATGATCCAATGGCGGTGACCGACCAATTTCTGATCGAGGAAATGGTGGACAAACCGCTGGTCGAACTTCTAGTCTCGATGCGCCGTGATCCCGAATTCGGCCCAGCCATGACTCTGGCGGCAGGCGGGGTGCTGGTCGATATCCTTAAGGATAGTATCAGCCTTCTGATGCCCACTTCGGGCGATGACTTGCGCACAGGCATCGCATCTATGCGTCTGGCGCCCCTGCTGTGTGGGTATCGTGGGGCAGCGTCTGCAGACATGGCCGCTCTCATAGCCACGATACTTGACCTGCAATCGATCTTTCTGGCCGCGCCCGAACTGGCTGAGATCGAGATCAATCCCCTGTTCGTTAGCACCATTGGCACGACGATTGTCGATGCGCTGATCTATAGCCATGTCTGACCGCGGTCCAGTAAGTTACCCCAACCCTGACTTGCATGTCGGCCCTGACCTACGCCAAGGCTGGAATCGTCCTGAACAGCGCCGCCATGGATTTCACAACGCTCACCTGATTTTTCGCCGTGCGCTGATGATCCGCTCGCGCCGCGTGCTGCACCTTGACCATGCCGAAGACGCGGGCCTTGCACGGATCGACTCTGACATTGGACTCTCGCAAAATCCGGGCTTTTCGGCATTGGTCGTTGCGGAACAGGGCCGAATCCTTTTGGCCCGCTGCGCACCGGATTTCACCCTGGACCAACCACATTCGATCCAGTCTATCACCAAGATGCACTTGCATCTCATCGCCGGATCACTGATCGAGTCAAGGCTCTTGGACCCAGATGCTTTGGCAGGTCATTACCTGCCTGGGCTTGGCAGCGGCTACCACAATGCCCGCATCCGCGACCTTCTAGATATGAACATCGCCAATCATTTCTCCGAGAACTATTCGGATCCGGCTGCCGACTGCTACCGTGAGGAGGAGTCCCTTGGCTGGCGCCTGCCACCTGACGCTCAGGCCGAAATGACATTGATGGACTTTGCCTGCTCAATCACGGGCAGCGACCTGACAAACCGCAGTGGTTTTGCCGATTACAAATCTGCCAATACTGACGTACTGACCCTGATTGCCGCTCAATTGTGCAATCTGCCAGAATGCCTGACCCAGATTTGTGATGCGGCCGGTTATAAAGGAGGCCTCCATATTAGCCAAAGCCCAGAAGGCTTGCCCGCATTTTCAGGCGGCGGTTGTCTTTCAGCGCTGGACCTCGCCCGTTTCGGCCTGCTCTTCACCCGCCACGGCAAGGGTCTCAGTGGTGGCACAGTGGGGTCGGCAGCGTTCACTCAGGCCTGTCGTGATGGAAATGTGCAACCCCTTTCCCGCAGCAGGTCGCACCAGCGCTATTGCGGGCATCTAATGACCGATGGGGCGCGGATCGGCCATGCGGGCTATGGCGGTCAGTACCTAATGATCGATCCCGATCGGGGCCGAGTTGCACTTTATCTTGGCGTATTGGAAAATGATAGCGGCTATGATGAAGCCTTCATGGTCAGGATCGTCCGTTCCCTTGGGGAATTTCTAGCTCAATAGCTTGCTGATACAAACTAAGATATTTGGGAAGACTAGTGCGCCTATGCTGGATTAAAGCCTGGCCCATCTCGGCAACGGATATTGTGAGAACAACAATGCAAAAGTGAGCCACGGAAGTGGCGCGATAATCTCGCTGCGGGCTGGAGTGCCCCCACTGAAGTGGTCCACCAACTGGGATATGATGATCCCACTTTTTGGAGGACCAGAAGATGGCTGGAAAGCGAGATAAGCCGGAAGAC
>VGDH01000127.1 GCA_016869835.1 Alphaproteobacteria bacterium | reverse complement strand
TGCTTCTTCTGGGGCATTCCTTCATCCTCCAAATGGCTCAAAAACCATACCTCAGGGAGGACCACTTTTCAGGGGGCAGGCCAAATGCCTGACCCGGCCAAGTGGCCGATGTGTGCAAAACGAGCCATGTTGTGTGTATTGCAAGAAATGCCGAACATACCACAAGTGATGATCGCTCAGTTTTGGCTCAATAATGCGAGCACGCACAGTGTATTACCTCAGCACCCCAGTTCACTGTGTTCCAAGCAGCATCCACAAACACTGTGTTGACCACAGTGTTTCCAACCACACCGACGCAGCCAAAACTGTGCGATGACTGTGCAACGCAGGCACCAAAAACTGTACTATGCGTACGTCTTTGATTTTGTTGGATTAATTGGTGCCCAGAGCCGGAATCGAACCAGCGACACGCGGATTTTCAATCCGCTGCTCTACCAACTGAGCTATCTGGGCACTTGTCAAGGCGCAGTCGCCGCGCGGCCTTGGTTGGTGGACGGGTGATACGTCAGCGCGCTTGCGCTGTCCAGAGGGTTTTGCCAAATTTTCGCGGCTTTTCCGCTTATTGCGGGCGTGGGGAAGTGGTGGGCAGATCGGCGGGGTTTTCGTCGTCGATGGCCTCGGCCGGAATGGCATAATCGCCCCGCATCCAGCGTGCGAGGTCGACATCGGCGCAGCGGCGCGAGCAGAAGGGGCGGTATTTCGCATCTGTTTCGCGGGCGCAGATCGGGCAGCTCATGCCAAAAGCTCCGAAAGCGTCAGCCGGTCACGCCGCCGGGTCATCTCGTAAAGGCCCAAGGTCGTCCAGCCCGACAGCGTCACATCGGTGCCTTCGGATTTGAAGGCCGCGCGGATCACCTGTTCCAGAATGGCGCGGTCTTTCTTGGGCTGGGGGGCGAAATCCACCACCACCTGGCCGCCCAACCCCCGCAGGCGCAACTGGCGCGGCAGGTCGCGGGCGGCGGCGATATTGGCCTTGAGCGATGCGGCGGGCGAGGTATCCGGCCCGGTGTTCACATCCACCGCAACAAGGGCGCGGGTGGGTTCGATCATCATATGCCCGCCACCCGTCAATTCCACGCGGGCAGAAAGAAGCGCGTCCAAAGCCTCCAGCATGCCAAAGGCGGCAAAGCTGCCGGCGCGGTCCTCGACCATGTCCGGGGCAGGGTGGCCCCAATCGCGCCAGGCGGTTTCATGCGCCGAAGGGCCGTCCAAGAGAAGTTCCGGCCCACCTTCCAGATCACCCAGCATCGCCGTGGCAAGGTCGCGCATCGCGGCGATGTCGTCGGCGACCTCGTCCTCATCAGCCTCCGCCGATGTTGACCGCAGGATCAGCCCAAGACGCGGATCGGCCCCGGCCATGACCTCTTCGGCCAAGGCGGTGAGATCGGCGCGCACTTCCACATCGCGGATCGCGCGGCTGACGTTCAAGCCCGGCGCATCGGGCGTGATGATGGCGTGGCGCGATTTGAACAAGAGCCGCGCGGTGACCGGCGTCGCCTTGCCCGGTTCTGTCGGCCCCGTCACCTGCACAAGCATGCGCTGGCCGGGGCTGATCCCCGAGATTTGCCGCAAAAAGCCTGAGGCTACGCCGGGGAGTTTCACGAAAATCCCGCCTTGCCCCTTCATCGGGCGGTCGGCAATGGCACGGTAGATGGCGCCGGGAAGGATCTGATCGCCCTCGGGGTCAATCGCCAGATCCTCCAGCACCCCATCCACCACCAGCGCGGCGGCGGGGCGGCCCTTGATCTCATCCAGCAGAACCACGCGGCCTTTGGTCATTTGACGCTCCAGACCGGATACCCGGCGGCTTGAAGAAGGGCGGCGGTTTCGGCCAAAGGCAGGCCGACGATGCCGGTGAAAGACCCCGAAATCCACGGGATAAAGGCCCCAGCCGCGCCTTGGATGGCATAGCCGCCCGCCTTGCCCTGCCATTCGCCGCTGGCAAGATAGGCGTTCAACTCCACGTCCGACAGCCGCTTCATCTTGACCGCCGACACGCTTTGCCGCGTCCAGACCCGGTCGCCACGCCGCACGGCCACCGCCGTAATCACCTCATGCCGCCTCCCACCGAGCATGGTCAGAAACGCCGCCGCCTCACCCGCATCGCGGGGCTTTCCCAGAATACGGCGGCCAAGTGCAACGGTGGTATCTGCGCACAGCACGACATCCTCGGGCCCTGCTTGCACGGCGGCGGCCTTTTCCCGCGCCAAACGCGCGCAATAGGGCCGGGGAAGCTCACCCTTCTTGGGGTCTTCGTCAATGTCGGGGGGGGTGATGGCATCGGGCAGGATGCCCAGTTGCGCCAGAAGCTCTTTCCGGCGCGGGCTGCCTGATCCAAGGATAAATCGCAAAGGAAACCGCTTACTTGAAGCGATAGTTGATGCGGCCCTTCGACAGGTCGTAAGGCGTCATTTCCACCTGCACCTTGTCGCCTGCCAGAACGCGGATGCGGTTCTTGCGCATCTTGCCTGCCATCACCGCGATCAACTCATGGCCGTTGTCAAGCTCGACCCGGAACGTCGCATTGGGCAGGAGTTCCTTCACAACGCCGGGAAATTCGAGGATGTCTTCCTTGGCCATGGTCACTCCAATAGGGGTTGGCCCGCGCCATGGGTGGCGGCAGGCATGGGGCGGCATATGCGCCGGAATCATACGGTTTTCAAGGGAAAAACGCGCATCAGGCGGATTGCTCAGCGGCTGCGGATGCGGTCGTGCTGTTCGGCCCAATGGGTATGGTTCAATACGCCCCCATCGCGGCGCACCTCGCGGATGGCCTCCAGACTGACCTCGGCGATGGCCCAACCCGGCGCATTCAGCGCGGTTTCGGCAAGGATCCCGTTGGGCGGAATGCCGCGGTCTGGCGGGCCATAGATGCTGGCCGCACCGACATTTTCATCCACCGCCGGGCAGAAATCGCACAGGCCCACAGTGGGCGAATGGACCACAACGCATTGATTTTCCAGTGCCCGCGCCATGGATCCCACCCGGACACGGGTAAAGCCCGCGAATGTGTCGGTGCAAGAGGGCGCCAGCAGGATCTCGGCCCCCTGTTCCACCAAAGCGCGGGCCAGCAAGGGAAACTCGCTGTCGTAACAGATCACCACGCCGATGCGACCAAGATCGGTGTTAAAGACCTGCAAGCCGCGCCCCGCGACCACATCCCATGTCTCGCGTTCGAACCGCGTCATGATCTGCTTGTCCTGATGGCCGATGATGCCGCCCGGCCCATAAAGCGTGGCGCGGTTGACTGGGCGGGGTCGTTCAAACACCGGGCAAGAGGCGCCCAGGATATGAACACCATGCTTGGCCGCCAACTCCACATGCAGCGCATCCACCGCAGGCTTCCAGCGGGCCACTTCCTGCAAGGCAGCCTCAAGATCCTCAGACACCGCCCGCCCACCAAGGCTCGCCAGTTCCATCGCGCCATATTCGGGAAAGGTCAAAAGCTGCGCCCCTGCGGCGACGGCGTCCCCTACCCATGCGGCCAGATGGGCGGCATAGCCGTAGAAACGGTCAAACCAGGTCAGCGGATAGGCAGCCGCGGCGAGTTTCATAGCGCCCGCATCCAGAACTGCAACGGCTTCACGCTTTCGCCGTCATCGCCCAGATCCTTCCACGAAAACTCGGCCAGAACGCCGGGCAGTTTCGCGTAACCGCGCCCGGCCCAGAAGGCGTCATTGGTGCGATAGGTCTCGGGGCAGAGCGGGTGACCCTCGGGCCTCACCACCGAACAAAAGGCCACATGGCTGCGGCCATGGGCGCGGGCATGGGCCTCGCGAAGGTCAAAGAACCTGTGGCCGAGACCCTGCCCGCGATAGGCCGGCAAAAGCACCGATTCCGCGCCGTAAAGGATTGACCCGGTAGGCAGGCCGATCCGGGCCAAGGGCGCGGCAAAGGCCTCGGCATGGTCCTCCATGAAAGTCGATGTCGAGGCCCCGACCAGAATCCCGGCATCAAAGGCGCCCACCAGAAGCGCGCCCGCATTGTCGCGATAGGTTTTCAGATATTCCTGCTCATAATCGAGCGTGCCGTCGTAAAGATAGGGCCAGTCGCGAAAGACCGCGATGCGCAGGCGGGCCACATCATCAAGATGCGCCTCCAGTTCCGCCCCGGTCAGCGCGCGCACCTCAACCATTTTGAGCCTGTCTGATCCAGTCGTTCAGGTTGTAAAAGGTCGTCACCCGGGTGATCTTGCCCTCTTTCAGCGTGAAAAACCCGCCCGCCGGCAGCACATAGCGCTGGCCGCGCGCTTCGGGCAGGCCGGGATCGGTTTTCAGATATTGGCCATGCACCACGAACTCTGCCGCGCCCCGCGTGCCCGCCTCATTGGCCATGATCACCATGTCGCGCAGCTCTTCACGATAGGTCTCGGACATATGGGCGCAGAACTCGGCAAAGGCTGCCTTGCCCAGCCGCGTCGCGCCCTCGTTCACATGATGGGCGAAATCGTCGTGAAGCGTCTCAAGCATCCCCTCGATCCGGCCCGCATTGAAGGCCGCATAATAGGCGGCGATGGTGGCTTCGGCAGTCGTGCGGCTCATGCGTTCCTCCCCTGTTCGGTCCACATGATTGCCATGGGCCGGGGCAGGGGCCAAGCCGGAAAGGCCGCCTTGATGAAAGAAACCGACATGTCGGACAGGGCAAAGGGGGGGCTGCCTGCCTTCAATGTGGGGCAAATATCCCACGGGGGTGCGGGGGTGTGAAACCCCCGCTCCTGCAGCCGCCGACCAGCGCACCGCCGGCCCGCCTGGTCCTGCCCTAGATCTCTGGCGCTCCGAACCGCTCGATCATCTTGTCGCGGATCTGGTCGCGCACCTGGCGATAGGCGGCCATCTTTGCCTCGCGCGTGTCGCCGCCAAGGCTCGTCGGATCCAGGATCGGCCAATACTCCACGGTCACATGGCTGGTGCGTGTCAGCTCCAGCGCCTGTTTGCGCGAGGCGGGCGAGAGCGCGATGATCAGGTCATACTGGCCCAGATCGTCGCCCCAATCCTGCATCTCCTTGAACGAGCGGGACCTGTGGCGCGACAGCTCGATCCCCATCTCAGCGCAGACCGCCACCGAAAAACCGTCGATCTCCATGTCGTTCTTGACGCCTGCCGACTGCACATAGGCGCGCTGACCGTAGAACTTCTTCATCAGGGCCTCGGCCATGGGCGAGCGAACGGCGTTGTGATCGCAACAGAACAGCACGGCTTGGGGGAAATCGGCCAATCTTACCCCCAGTGCAATACGCAGATCAGCGTGAACAGCCGCCGCGCCGTATTGGTGTCAACCTCGGCCTTGCCTTCCAGACGCTCTTGCAGCACCGAGGCGCCCTCGTTGTGGATGCCGCGCCGGGCCATGTCGATCGCCTCGATCTGGCTGGGCGGCAGGCGTTTCACCGCGTCGAAATAACTTTCGCAGATCTGGAAGTAATCCTTCACCACCTGCCGGAAGGGGCCAAGGCTCAGATGAAACTCGCCCACAGGGGTCTCGCTTTCGGTGGTGATCGAAAACACCAGCCGCCCCTCGCGGATTGCCAGACCCAGCCGATAGGGCCCCGGCGGAATCTCGCGCCCCTCACGGACCGGCAGGCCGAACGAGTTGTCCTCCAGAAGGTCGTAGATCGCGACCTTGCGTTCCTGTTCAATCTCGGGCGTGGGCCGGGCAAGCCCCCGCTCATCAATCTCGATGTGGCAAATCCGGTTGGTCATGGGCAGGCTTTCCGTCAACTCGCCCCCGTGATGCCCGAGCCCGGGGTCTGTTGCAAGCCCGCAAGCGGTGCCGGGTGCCTAGCGGTTGAGTTTTGCCAGCCGCGCCGTGACACTCAGGCCATGAGCCTCAAGGCTTTCCGATCTCGCCAGCCGCTCGGCGGCGGGGCCGATGGCGGCCAAGGCCTCGGGGGTCATCTTGGCAATGGTCGTCCGTTTCAGGAATTCCATCACCGAAAGCCCAGATGAGAACCGTGCCGAACGGGCCGTGGGCAGCACATGGTTCGGACCGCCGACATAATCGCCAATCGCCTCGGGCGTCCAGGCGCCCAGGAAGATCGCCCCGGCATGGGTGATCTTCTCGCTCAGCGCCTCGGGGTCGGCGACGCACAGTCTAGATGCTCGGGCGCGACGCGGTTCGACAGCGCCGCCGCCTCGGCCAGATCGCGGCACACAATCATCGCCCCGAAATCGCGCCATGAGGCCCCGGCAATCGTCCGGCGCTCCAGGGTTTCCAGCCGCGCCTCCACCGCTGCCACCACGCGCGCAGCAAAAACCGCATCCGGCGTCACGAGGATGGACTGCGCGCTTTCGTCATGTTCGGCCTGGCTCAGAAGGTCCAAGGCAATCCAGTCCGGGTCATTGTCGCCATCGGCAATGACCAGGATCTCGGACGGCCCGGCGATCATGTCGATGCCGACTTTGCCAAAGACCCGCCGCTTGGCCGCCGCGACAAAGGCATTGCCCGGCCCGGTGATCTTGTCGACCGGCAGAATGGTCTCGGTGCCATAGGCCAGCGCCGCAATCGCCTGCGCGCCGCCGATGCGGTAGACCTCATCGACGCCCGCAAGCCGCGCGGCCAACAGGACCAGAGGGTTGACCACCCCGCCCGGTGTCGGGCAGGTGATGACCAGCCGGTCAACCCCCGCGACCTTGGCCGGAATTGCATTCATCAAGACCGAGGACGGATACGAGGCCAGCCCCCCCGGCACATAAAGCCCGGCAGCCGTTACCGGCGTCCAGCGCCAACCCAAAGTTGCGCCCGCCTCGTCCTGCCATTCGGCGTCCTCGGGCATTTGCCGCGCATGATAGGCGCGGATGCGCTCAGCCGCCAACTCCAGCGCCGCGCGATCCTCGGGGCTGACCTTGGCGATCTCGGCGTCGATCTCGGCCCTGGAAAAGGCCATTCGGTCGGCACTCAAGGACAGCTTGTCAAACCGCGCCGTCAGCTCCAGCACGGCCGCATCGCCGCGCGCCCGGACATCGGCGATGATCGCGGCCACCGCCGCATCGACATCGGGACTGTCTTCGCGCTTTTGTCCCAGAAGATCGACAAACCGCGCCTCGAAATCAGCGTCGGTTGAGGTCAGAAAGGTCGGCATCACGCACCTCGGGGCAATTTGCCTCCCCCTTAGGCCAAAGCCCCCGCCCCCGCAAGAAGAAGGGGGGCTGTCTGCCCCCCTCGCCGCATGCGCGGCTCACCCCCCGAGAATATTTGAGCCACATTGAAGGCGAAAAGCGGCAAGGCCTTCAATGTGGCCCCAAATATCCCCGCCGGAGGCTCCAACGGTGGGGCAGGGCGCTGTCAGCCGCCGAAATGGGAAAACCGATAGGGGCTGACGCCGTATTTCTTGCGGAAGGATTTCGAGAAATGCGAGGTGGAGGCATAGCCGCAGGCGACGGCCACATCGGTGACCTTCATATCGGTTTCCGCCAAAAGCGCGCGGCCCCGCGCCAGCCGCAGGTCATTCATGTAGCGCACCGGCGTGATGCCGAGATAGCGGTTGAACAGCCGTTCGATCTGGCGGCGCGAGAGGTTCAGATGGGCCGCGCAGCCGTCAAGGTCCAGCTCTTCTTCGATCCGAGCTTCAAGATAGGCTGCGGCCTGCAACAGCTTGTCGTGCCGTGTGCCGAGCCGTGTGGCAAGGCTGGATGTCTGGCTGTCGGCCTCGTCCCGTCGTTGGGTCAGAAGGCACATGTTCATGACCTCTTGGCCCAGTTCCGCGCCAAAGCGGTCCGAGATCAGCTTGAGCATCATGTCCGCTGCCGCCACCCCGCCCGCGCAGGTCATCACCCGGTCGTCGATGGAAAACACCTGGCGCGAGGGTTCCAGATCGGGGAAGTTTTCAGAGAAGGC
>VGDH01000126.1 GCA_016869835.1 Alphaproteobacteria bacterium | reverse complement strand
TGGCGCGGGCGGTGATCGAGGCCACATAAGCGCCCACCCCGGCCTCATCGGCCAGCTCGTCGATACACTCCTGCTGGATCATCGTCGAATCCATGTCGGCGATCAGCAGGTGCTTTTTCCGCCCCTCGGCGGGCTGCACGGCCATGTCGATGCCCATGGCCTGAAAGCCCTCCCAAACCTCCCACAGGTTCGCCGGCATCGCCTGTAGCGGGAATTCGGCCGCAACGCCCGGATCAAGCCAGACCGCATCGCCGCCACCCCAGGCGTTGCGCAGCGATTCAACCGGCACGCGATCAAGCTTTGGAGTTTCGGGATTGGTAAGCAGGGTGGCAATGAACATCAAAGGTTTCCGATAGTGGAGATTTGCGTCGCTTTTCGCAGATGATGCGGCGCTTTAGCGCGATTTTTGCGCTTGTGCCAGCCGGAAAGCCCCTTTAGCCAGATCGGCGGGAAACCCCTCCCCACCGAGGGGCGTTTATCTGGAAGGATAGCATGACTGACCTGACCGCACCGGCATTGCGCCCGGCAAATCCGCGTTTTTCCTCTGGCCCTTGCGCCAAAATCCCCGACTTCTCGCTTGATCTGCTTGCTGACGCGCCGCTTGGCCGCAGCCACCGTGCCGCCGTCGGCAAGGCCAAGCTGAAAGAAGCGATTGACCTGACCCGCGAGATTCTGGGCGTGCCCGCCGATTACCGCATCGGCATTGTCCCCGGCTCGGACACCGGCGCTGTCGAGATGGCGATGTGGTCGCTGTTGGGCGTGCGGCCGGTTGAAATGCTGGCTTGGGAGTCCTTCGGCGAGGGCTGGGTCACCGATGTGGTCAAGCAGCTGAAGTTGGATGCAACGGTGAAAAAGGCCCCCTATGGCCAGATCGTTGACCTTGCGACGGTCGATTTCGACAAAGACGTGGTCTTCACCTGGAACGGCACCACCAGCGGATGCCGCGTGCCGAATGCCGATGCCATCCCGGCGGATCGCAAAGGTCTGACCATTTGCGACGCCACCTCTGCCGCCTTTGCGATGGAGATGGACTGTGCGAAACTGGATGTGGTGACCTTCTCCTGGCAAAAGGTGCTGGGCGGTGAGGGTGCGCATGGCATGCTGATCCTGTCGCCCCGTGCGGTGGAACGGCTGGAAACCTATACCCCCGCCTGGCCCCTGCCGAAGATCTTCCGCCTGACCTCAAAAGGCAAGGTTTCGGAAGGGATTTTTATCGGCGAAACGATCAACACGCCGTCGATGCTGGCGGTGGAAGATTACCTTGTGTCGCTGAAATGGGCGAAATCGGTGGGCGGGCTGACCGGCCTTGTCAACCGCGCCAAGGCCAATGCGCAAGTGGTCTGGGATTTCTGCGCCAAGAACCCCTGGCTGCAGAACTTGGCGGAAACGCCTGAGATTGCCTCGACCACCAGCGTTTGCCTGAAGTTCGACGATGCCCGCATCAAGGACGGTGAGGCCTTTGCCAAGGCCGTCGCCAAGCGGCTGGAGAAGGCCGGTGTCGCCTATGACATCGGCGCCTATCGTGACGCGCCCGCGGGTCTGCGCATCTGGTGCGGATCGACGGTGGAAACCGCCGATGTTGAGGCCCTGATGCCGTGGATCGCCCATGCCTTCGAGGCGGAGATTGCCGCGCAAGCGCAGGCTGCCTGAGAGAGTCGGGGTTAACCCCGACCTACACCCTCTTGTAGGCCGGGGTTCACCCCGGCACCCCCCAAAAATCAAATGGAGTCCTTCATGGCCCCCCGCGTTCTCGTTTCCGACGAACTTTCCGAAACCGCCGTTCAGATCTTCCGCGACCGTGGCGTCGAGGTCGACTACATGCCGAAACTTGGCAAGGACAAGGAAAAGCTGGCGGAACTGATCCACCAATATGACGGCCTTGCCATCCGCTCGGCCACCAAGGTGACCGACAAGCTTCTGGCCAATGCAACGAACCTCAAGGTCGTAGGCCGCGCCGGGATTGGCGTGGATAACGTCGACATTCCGGCGGCGTCGAAAAAGGGCGTGATCGTGATGAACACGCCTTTCGGCAATTCGGTCACCACGGCCGAACACGCTATTGCGATGATGTTTGCGGTCGCGCGGCAACTCCCTGAGGCCAATGCCTCCACCCATGCCGGCAAATGGGAAAAGTCGCGCTTCATGGGGGTGGAGCTGTTCAACAAGACGCTGGGCGTGATTGGCGCGGGCAATATCGGCGGCATCGTCTGTGACCGCGCGGTGGGGCTGAAGATGAAGGTCGTGGCCTATGACCCCTTCCTGTCGGAAGAGCGCGCCAAGGCCTTGGGCGTGACCAAGGTGGAGCTGGATGATCTTCTGGCGCGCGCCGATTTCATCACCCTGCATGTGCCCCTCACCGACAAGACCCGCAACATTCTGGGCCGGGAAAACCTGGCCAAGACGAAAAAGGGCGTGCGGATCATCAACTGCGCCCGGGGTGGGCTGATTGACGAAGCGACGCTGAAGGATGCGCTGGATTCGGGCCACGTTGCCGGGGCCGCACTGGACGTGTTCGAAACCGAACCGGCCAATGAAAACCCGCTGTTCAACCATCCGAATGTGGTCTGCACACCGCATCTTGGCGCCTCGACCACCGAGGCGCAGGAAAACGTGGCCCTGCAAGTGGCCGAACAGATGTCGGATTATCTGCTGACCGGTGCGGTGCAAAACGCGCTGAACATGCCCAATGTCACGGCCGAGGAAGCCGCGGTCATGGGCCCCTGGATCAAGCTTGCCGCCCATCTTGGCGCCTTCATCGGCCAGATGACGGATGAGCCGATCAAGGCGATCAACGTTCTTTACGATGGCACGGTGGCGGGCATGAACCTTGCCGCGCTTAATCAGGCGGTCATCGCGGGGGTGTTGAAGGCCCACAACCCGGATGTGAACCTGGTTTCAGCCCCCTTGGTGGCGAAGGACAAGGGCATCCAGATCTCGACCACCCGGCAGGAAAAGACCGGGGTGTTTGACGCCTATATCAAGGTCACCATGGTGACGGACAAGCGCGAGCGGTCGGTGGCGGGCACCTGTTTCTCGGATGGCAAGCCGCGCTTCATCCAGATCAAGGGCATCAACATCGACGCCGAAATCGGCCAGCACATGCTTTACACCACGAACGCGGACGTGCCGGGCATCATCGGCCTTCTCGGCATGACCATGGGCAAGAACGGTGTGAACATCGCCAACTTTACCCTTGGCCGGTCGGGCGCGGGGCAGGATGCGATTGCGATCCTGTATCTCGACCAGCCGATTGATCCGAAGGTTGTCGAAACGCTGGAATCGACGGGCATGTTCCAACAGGTCAAGGCCTTGCAGTTCGAGGTGTAAGCGGCCCCTTGCCCCTTCATCTGTTCCCATATATCCCGGGGGTCCGGGGGCTGGCCCCCGGTCCCACCGTTTCATTTGGACCGCGCCCCATGAGAACCTACGCCAT
This sequence comes from Alphaproteobacteria bacterium, assembly GCA_016869835.1. Taxonomy (GTDB): domain Bacteria; phylum Pseudomonadota; class Alphaproteobacteria; order Rhodobacterales; family Rhodobacteraceae; genus Tabrizicola_A. Next base: position 4,471 of record VGDH01000126.1, on the reverse strand, counting down.
TGGCGACATCCACGGCCAGCTGGACCTCTTGAAAGCCGCTCATGACCAAATTGCTGCCGATCAGGCGGCAAATGGCCAAGGCCCCATCGTGCATATTGGCGATCTGGTGGATCGGGGTCCCGATAGCCCCGGGGTCATTGACTATCTGATGGCGGGCCATGCGCGGGGCGAGGATTGGGTCACGCTCTTGGGCAATCATGACCGCATGTTTGCGGGCTTTCTGCGCGATCTGCGCTGGCATGATCCGCGCCTGCGGGTCGATGCCAGTTATCTGCATCCCCGGATCGGCGGGGCGGTGACCCTTTCAAACTATGGGGTGAAAAACCCCGCCGATCGCCCCTTGGCCCCGGTCCATGCCGAGGCTGTCGCCGCCGTTCCGCGCGCGCATCGGGATTTCATCGAAAGCCTTCCCACAAGCTTTGCCCGGGGTGAGGTGTTCTTTGCCCATGCCGGAATCCGCCCTGGCGTGGCGTTGGATTTTCAGGCTGAGGATGATCTGTGCTGGATCCGCGATGGTTTCCTTGAGGACCGCCGCGACCATGGCCCCTTGATCGTGCATGGCCATACCCATCTGGTGCGGGTTACGCATTACGGCAACCGGGTGAATCTTGATTCGGGGGCAGCCTATGGCGGGCCCTTATCGGCGGTGGTGATTGAGGGGCGCGAGGTGTTCCTGCTGACCGATCAGGGGCGCGATGTTTTGCCCATCACCCCGGATGCCCCCATTCGTTAGGCCCCCCGTCAGACCCCATCGCGGGCCAGGGCAAGCGCGGCGTCCAGCACTTCGGCATCGCCAATGTGATTGGACAGGATCAGAACCAAACGGGCGTTTAGCGCATGGCTTTGTGCCTCGTTCAGGCCGCGATGGATGGCCAGAAGTTTCGCATAAAACCCATCGGCATCGGCGATATTCGGCTTTGTATTCAGTGCCATGTCAGGCCCCCCAAGCCGCGGCCATGGCGGCGGAAATCTCATCTGCGCTGGCCGTAACCCAGCGCGCGGCGACGATCTGATCCGGGCGGATCAGATAGATCGTCTTCGCCGCCCCGCCCAGATAGCGCCTTTTCAAATGATCGTTCACATTCGGTGTCAGGCTGCGCGCACCCGGCACGGCGGGGGCGTCCTGACCCAAGGCCAGCACCACGAAATCGCGGCCCAGCGCGTTCAACAGCCAGCCGCCGTCAATCGGTGCATCCGGGGCCACGGCGCCGGGACGCGCGGGTTTCGGCAGGTCGGCGTCGGGCGCGTTCAGCGGATAGACACAGGGCCGCGACAGCCGGCCTGAGTTTACCATGGGCCGCGCGAAATCGGCCCGGCTGGCAAGGTGCAAGACCGCATCCCGAAACAGCCTCTCTACCCCCGCTTCGGGTGACATGAAGCGGGTGGAGCGCGACGAATTCAAGAGGTTCTCATCGGCGCCGAACACCCGCTCGCGGTCATATCCGGCTAGGATATCCGGGCTTTGCGCCCCCTTGACCACGGCGGCCAGCCGCCAGCCAAGGGCGTCGACATCCTGCAAGCCGCCATTGCCACCCCGCGCGCCGAAGGGGCTGACGATATGGGCGCTATCGCCCACAAACAGCACCGGCCCATGCACGAAACTGCGCAGGCGGCGGCACTGGAAGGTATAGATCGACGTCCAATCCAGCGTGAAATTCTTGTGCCCCACCACCTTTTCAATGCGCGGGATGACGCGTTCGGGCTGCTTTTCGACCTCGGGGTCGGTGTCCCAGCCGAGTTGCAGGTCAATCCGGTAGATGTTGTCGGGCTGCTTGTGCAGCAAGGCCGACTGACCATTGTGAAAGCCCGGTTCGAACCAGAACCAGCGTTCGCTTGGGAAATCGGCCTCCATCTGGATATCGGCAATCAGGAAGCGTTCTTCGAACAGCTCGCCTTCGAACTCCAGCCCCAGCATGCCGCGCACCGGGCTGCGCGCGCCGTCGCAGGAGCTGACCCAATCGGCCTCCAGCCGATAGCTGCCATCCGGGGTTTCAACCGACAGAACCGCGTGGTCGGCATGGCGGTCTACCGCCACCACCTTGTTTTTCCAGCGCAAGTCAATGCCCAGCGCCTGCGCCCGTTCGACCAGATATTCCTCGACGTAATACTGTTGCAGGTTCACGAAGGCGGGCATCTTGTGGCCGTCCTCGGGCAGAAGGTCAAAGTTGAACACCTCCCGGTCGCGGTGGAAGGTGCGGCCGACCTTCCATGTCACCCCTTTTGTGACCGATTGATCGCCAACGCCGAGACGGTCGAGAATCTCCAACGACCGTTTCGACCAGCAGATCGCCCGGCTGCCCACCGACACCACGTTGTTGTCGTCCAGCACCACGGAAGCGACGCCGTGATTGGCCAGTTCAATCGCCATGGCAAGGCCGATGGGTCCCGCACCGATGATCGCCACCTTGTGGCGCGGCTCGGGCGCGGTCAGGCCGGGCGGGGCGGTGTAGGGAAAGGGACGATAGTCGTAAGGCATCAGGGATGATCCCGCTTGATAAGGCGCCAGATGGACAAGGCGAGCGTGCCGCCGAACAGCGCAACGGCGACGCCGACCACTTCAACAAGCGCGGGACCGTCGGGCACGCCGCGTTTCCAGACCACAAAGCCGACAAAGGCCAGCCCAAGGACTGACACGATGGCGCGGAAGATCAGCTCGCCGCGCGTCGGGCCGAATTGCCGGCTCATCCCTGAAGGGCCGCCCACATCTCGCGGTCGCGCTCGGCCGTCCAGATGCGGGGATGGTCGATGCCGCGCGCCTCGTCGTAGGCGCGGGCGACGTTGAAGGGCAGGCAATGTTCGTAGATCGCATAGTCCTTGAATTTTGGGTCGCAGGCGGCGCGCACCGCGTCCCAAGCCTCTTTCATGGACCCGCCGCGCGCGGCCACCTTTGCCACCGGGCGATAGGTGCTTTCCACGAAATCCGCCGTGGCGGCCAGCGCCTTGGCTACCATGTCGCGGCCCACCAGCGCATCGCCGCGACCGGGGGCGATGGCCACAGGGTCGAAGGCGGCAATATTGTCCAGCGTATCGGCCCAATCGCTGAAATGCCCGTCGCCGCAATAGCAGGCCGAGTGGTATTCCACGATGTCGCCGGTGAACATCACCTCGGCATCGGGCACCCAGACCACGGCATCGCCGGCGGTATGGGCGCGGCCCAGATGCATGATCTCAACCTTGCGCTTGCCCAGGTAGACCGTCATCGCCTCGTAAAAGGTGGTGGTGGGCCAGGTCAGGCCGGGAATTTCCTCATGCCCCTGAAAGAGTCGCGGGAAGCGGCCGAACTCGCTGGCCCAATCCTCTTGCCCACGTTCTTCAACCATGCCACGGGCGGCTTCGGACATGATGATTTCGCGCGCGCCATAGGCCGATGCGCCCAAGACCCGCACGGCGTGATAATGGGTCAGGACAAGGTGGCTGATCGGCTTGTCTGTCACGCTGCGGATGCAGTGGATGACCTTGCGGGCAAGGCGCGGGGTGGCCTGCGCCTCGACCACCATGACGGACTCGTCGCCGATGATGACGCCGGTGTTCGGATCGCCCTCGGCGGTAAAGGCGTAAAGGCCGGGGCCGACCTCGGTGAACGAGGTTTTCTTTTCCGAAAGATCGCCCTGCGATGCGAAAGCCTTGGCCATGTCAGTTCCTTTCATAGGGGTCTGCCAGCGCAGGCGTCACCTTGCCCGCGCATTCGCCAAACCCGATCCGGTATCCTTTGCCCTTGGCCGCGCCGCGCAAGACAAGGGTGTCGTTGTCCTCGATAAAGCTGCGACTGCCACCTTTGATTTCAAGGGGTTCCTTGCCGCCCCATGACAATTCCAACAGACTGCCCCGGCTGTCTTTGCTGGGGCCAGAGATGGTGCCCGAGCCCAAAAGGTCGCCGACATTCATCGCACAGCCCGAGGTGGTGTGATGCGCCAGTTGCTGCGGAGCGGAGTAATACATCTCGGTATAGTTGGTGCGCGCGATGATGGTTTCCTCGCCGCCTTCAGGGGTCAACCCGATTTCCAGCGCGAGGTCGTAAAGCATCGGTTTGGGTTCGGCCAGATAGGGCAGCAGCGGCTTTTCGCGCGCGGGGGTTGAAACCCGGAACGGCTCCAGCGCGGCCTTCATCACCACCCAAGGGGAGATGGTCGTGGCCGTCGCCTTGGCCTGAAAGGGGCCCAGCGGCTGGTATTCCCAGGCCTGAATGTCGCGCGCCGACCAGTCGTTCAAGAGGACATAGCCGAAGATCATCTCATCGGCCTCGGCCACCGTCACCGGATAGCCATGGCGCGAGGCCTGCCCCACCACCGCGCCCATCTCCAACTCAATGTCGAACCGGCGCGAGGGTTGGAAGGCGGGCACCTCATGATCGGGTGATTTCACCTGCCCCCAGGGGCGGCGCACATCGGTGCCCGAGATAACCACCGAGGAGGCCCGGCCGTTATAGCCGATGGGAATATGCAGCCAGTTCGGCGGCAGCGCGTTTTCCGCC
>VGDH01000125.1 GCA_016869835.1 Alphaproteobacteria bacterium | reverse complement strand
GGCGGCGTGGGCGCTGGCAAGGATGCAGCGCGCATCCAGCCTGCCTGCAAGGTTATGGCGTTCCCAGCGCATGGTCTGCGGTGGCAGAAAACCAAGCAGGCCCACCGTTACCGGATGCAGGCGGCCGTTCTGGCCTGCCAGCACGCGCCGGATCAGCGCTTGACGCGCCATGAAGGGCCGCCGCGCCTTGCCCGAAGGGCCGCCAAGCCGATCAAGATTGGTCGCCACGATGAGAAACTGCGCCTGTGCCAGCGCCTGACGCAAGAGCGCCAGGCCCTCGCTGAATTCGTGGTTGCCGAGCGTGGCCGCGTCATAGCCAAGCTGGTTCATCGCCGCGATCATCGGATGGGGGTCTGCCCGACGCTGCCGCCCCTTGTTCGCCCGGTGCGCGATATGATCGGCCAGCGGGCTGCCAGTGAGAAAATCGCCATTTTCCAAGAGCAGGCTGCCCGGAACCTCGGCGCGGGCGGTGGCGATCAGGCTGGCGATCTGGGCCAGACCCCGGTCGGGGGCGGGCTGGTCGCGCAGGTCGTCCCACGGCAGGATATGGCAATGCAGGTCGGTGGTGGCCAGAACGCGCAAGGTGACGCGGGGGCCGTCCTTTGCCTTGGCCGGGGGGCTTTGGGAGTGAGGACTGTCAGTCACGTTGGTATCCGTTATGGCGCAGCGCCTTGAAAAGCCTCATGCCGGTTCCTTGCGACTGCCGTTTTCGGGCCGGGGGGATGCGAAAGGTCCGGCCGGTTTTTCTGCGGGATGTCCAGATGCCCTTATAGGCGCTTGGTGGGCCAGACCAAAGGGAAATTTCCCGTTTTGGTTGTATTTTGCGGCAGAGTGTCGCGCTCTTCGGGTGATCTGCGCGGTGGGCGGGGCGGTGGGCGGGCGGGGGCCTTGCCCGATGGTGCTGTCCGGAGGTGCCGGGAAATTGCCTATGCCACGCCGTCTGTGCCAGATAGGCCGCGAAACGGGGTCTGGCAGCGGGGGGCAGCGCCATGCGGGGCGGCGAAGCGGTGATGTTCGGGGCATCCGGGTTGGACCGGGCCGCAGCGCTGCGCCTGCAGCCCGAGGTTCTGGCCGGTTTGCAGGCCGGGGGGCGGGTGTTGTCGGTCTGGCGCGGCAAGCCGCTTTTCGTTCAGGAGGCGGGTCTGGGCTGGGTCTGGGCTGATCATCCGGTGGTGCGCGATGGCGGGCCCTTGGTCTTTCTGGGCCGTGAAGAGGATGGGCAGGCCAGTTTCGCCGCTGATCTGTCGGCTTGGGAGCCCGACAGCGGCGCGGGTGCCGAGCAGTCGTTCTTTGACAGCAGCCGCCAGCCGCATCCGGCCTTGGGCCAGGCCTTCGCCTTTGAGGATTTGCGCCATGCGATGATGCGGTTGACCCCGCGGGAGGCCGAGTTGGCCGCCACAGCGCGGGCGCTTTTGCATTGGCACCGTAGCCACGGGTTCTGTGCCGCCTGCGGCGCGCCTTCGGTGATGGAGCAGGCCGGTTGGCAGCGCAAATGCCCGGCCTGTGGCGCGCATCATTTCCCGCGTACCGATCCGGTGGTCATCATGCTGATCACCCATGGCAACCGGGTGCTTGTGGGGCGCAATGCGGTCTGGCCCGAGGGGATGTATTCGCTGCTGGCGGGCTTTGTCGAGCCGGGCGAGACGGTTGAGGCGGCGGTGCGGCGCGAGGTGTTTGAAGAGGCGGGCGTGCGGGTGGGGGCGGTGCGTTATCTGACCAGCCAGCCCTGGCCCTTTCCCGCCAGCCTGATGCTGGGCTGCCGGGGCGAGGCGGAAACCGAGGCGATCACCGTCGATCCGGCCGAGCTGGAAGATGCGCTTTGGCTGGGCCGCGACGCGCTGTTGCAGGTCTTTGCCGGGCGGCATCCGCGCATCCGTCCGCCGCGCAAGGGCGCCATCGCCGAATTTCTTCTGCGCAACTGGCTTGCAGATCGGCTGGATTGACCCCCAGTTCAGCACAAGGATTTTTTAGACGCGGGTTTTGCCGCGCGATAGGTCATTTCAGGGCGGATAGGTTCAGCATGAAGCTTGCCAGCAAGAAAGACGTAGAGGCCCCCATCGCCCAGGTCTGGGCCGCGTTGACCGATTTCGAAACATGGGAGCGGGCCGCCATGCGCCGAGGCGTCGAGGTGGCGCGCACCGACAGCCTGCCCAAGCCCGCCGTTGGCATGGCCTGGCACGCACGCTTTGCCTATCGCGGCAAGCAGCGCAAGGTGGATCTTTCGGTGACCGAAATGACCCCGCCGGTTGCCGTTGCCTTTTACCTTGTGTCACCCGTGGTCGAGGCGACGACCCGGATCGAGGTGATGGAGATGAGCGCCAAGCGGACGCGCATGCATGTCACGACGGAAATCAAGCCGCGTTCGCTGGGGGCGCGGCTGTTTCTGCAATCCTTGCGGCTGGCGCGGGCCAAGGTGGACCGCCGCTTTGACAGCCGCATCGCCCAGTTCGCGACCTAGCTTGAGGCGCGCTGCAAGCAGCAGGCCCGCCCGACCGGCACCTGAGCCTGCCGCTGCAGGATCAGCCGCGCACGCGGTCAGAGGGGTAGACGCCGAGGATCTTCACCTGCGTGGTGAAATAGGCCAGTTCCTCAAGCGCCAGTTTGACATTGGCGTCTTCGGGGTGGCCTTCGATATCGGCGTAGAATTCGGTCGCGGTGAAGGTGCCGCCGACCATGTAGCTTTCCAGCTTGGTCATGTTGACGCCATTGGTGGCAAAGCCGCCCATCGCCTTGTAAAGCGCGGCTGGAATGTTGCGCACACGGAAGGTGAAGGTGGTGACCATGCGATCCGCCCGGCGGGAATGGTCGGCGTGGCGCGACATCACCAGAAAGCGGGTGGTGTTGTTCTTGTGGTCCTCGATATGGCGGGCCAGCACGTCAAGGCCGTAGATCTCGGCGGCGAGTTCGCTGGCCAGCGCCGCGCGGGTCTTGTCGCCGCCTTCGGCCACTTCGCGCGCCGCGCGGGCGTTGTCGCTGCTGACCTTGCCCTTGATGCCGTGCTCTTTTAGGAAGCCCGCGCATTGCGGCAAGATCACCACATGGCCGTGTGCCTCGGTCACATCGGCCAGTTTGGCACCCTTGACGCCCAAGAGGTTGACATGCACCCGCACGAAGGCTTCGTCCACGATACGCAGCCCGGCCTTGGGCAAAAGCGAATGGACATCGGCCACCCGGCCATAGGTGGAGTTTTCCACCGCCAACATGCCCAGATCGACCGCGCCGGAGCGAGTCATCTCGACCACATCTTCGAAGGTCTGGCAGGGAACCGGGGTGAAATCGGGCCGCGCCTGGGCGCAGGCCTGATGCGAATAGGCTCCAAGTTCCCCCTGGAAGGCGATGCGACCCGACATTTTGGCAGGCTCCCATGACGATTTGGCCCGATTAGGGCGATTGGTCGCGCATGTACACCTTGAAACGGGTGGGGGGAAGCGGGTAGATAGCGCGCAATCCAGCCCAAAGGGAAGGCAAGACATGTTCGATACGATGACCGTGACCAAAGTGACCGGGGCCGTCTGCGGCTCGCTTTTGGTGTATCTCTTCGCGTCCTGGGCATCGGATGCGCTTTACGCGACCACCCCGGCCGCCCATGGCGATGAAGAGGTGGCGCAAGCCTATGTGATCGAGACCGGCGCAGAAGAAGCCACCACCGAAGCCGCCGAAGAAGGCCCGGCCTTTGCCGATCTTTATGCCGCTGCCGATGCGGCAGCGGGCGAAAAGGTGTTTGGCAAGTGCAAGGCCTGCCACAAGCTGGACGGTTCCGACGGCACCGGCCCGCATCTGAACGGCATCGTGGGCAAGGCCAAGGCTGCCTCGGCCGGGTTCGGCTATTCCGAGGCGCTGTTGGCCATGGCCTCGGACGTCTGGTCGCCGGAAAACCTGGATGCCTTCCTGCAAAACCCCAAGGGCTATGCGCCGGGCACCAAGATGTCCTTTGCCGGTCTGCCCAAGGCGGACGAGCGGGCCAATCTCATCAAGTATCTGGAAGCGAATCCCTGATCCACGGGCGACGCTTTGAACCGGGACTGGCCGCCTTTGGGCGGCCTTTTTCGTATCCCTCCCCCCGCTTCACGCATTCGCGCCTTGTGAGTGGGCAGGGGACAGACTAGATTCGCGCCCAAGCGCCCCGAAGCAGGGGCGGGGTTGAACGGTTTGCAGGCAAGGGAGGCATCGGAAATGGCGCGAGCAAAGGTCAAGGCGGCGGCACCGGTTGATCTGCGGGCGATGCTGAGTGCCGGGCTTGTCGGGCTGGCCGCCACGCTTTGGGCCGCCGAGGTGCGCGGCGCGGATCAGCCGGTGACCATCGCCCACGGCATTTCAACCTTTGGCGCCCTGAAGCTGCCGGCTGATTTCCCGCATCTGCCCTATGTGAACCCGAACGCCCCCAAGGGCGGCGAGATCAGCCAATGGGCGCCGGGCACCTTTGACAGCGTCAACCCCTATACGATCAAGGGCGCGCCGGTGGCCTTGGCGCAGATCTTTTACGAATCCATCCTGTCGGGCACGGCAGATGAGGTGGGCGCGGCCTATTGCCGGCTGTGCGAGACAATGGAATATCCCGAGGACCGGTCGTGGGTGATTTTCAACCTGCGGAAGGATGTCACCTTTTCCGACGGCAGCCCGCTGACGGCCGAGGATGTGGTGTTCAGCTATGAGCTGTTCCGCGACAAGGGGATTGCGGAATTTCGCAGCGTTTTCAACGAAAAGTTCCAGTCGGTCGAGGCGCTGGACACGCATCGGGTGAAGTTCACCTTTACCCCCGGCACCGCCTTTCGCGACATGCCGGCGCAGGCGGGCAGCCTGACCATTATCTCGAAGGCCGATTACATCGCCAAGAAGCGCTATCTTGAGGAAAGCAGCCTTGAGCCCTTCCTTGGCACCGGGCCCTATGTGCTGGAGAGCATCCGCCCCGGTCAGCAGGTGATCTACAAGCGCGATGAGGATTACTGGGGCGCAAATCACCCGCTTGCCATTGGCCAGAACAATTTCGACCGGATCCGCATTGAGTATTTCGGCGATGATGCGGCGGCGCTGGAGGGGTTCAAATCCGGTGTCTACACCTTCCGCAATGAGAACTCGTCGAAGAACTGGGCGACGGCCTATGAGTTTCCCGCCGTTCAGAACGGCCAGATCATCAAGGCGACGCTGCCTTCGGGGTCGATTGCCAGCGGACAGGCGTTCCTGTTCAACCTGCGGCGCGAGAAGTTCCAGGATCCAAGGGTGCGTGAGGCCATCGGGTTGATGTTCAACTTTGAATGGTCGAACCAGACGCTGTTCTATGGGCTTTATGACCGCATCAACTCGATCTGGGAAAACACGGCCATGGAGGCGGTGGGGCCGGCCGATCCCGAGGAGACAGCGGTTTTGCAACCGCTGATCGACGCGGGGCTGTTGCCTGCGACGATCCTGACGGATGAGGCGGTGATGGGGGCGGTTTCCACCCCTGAGCGGGCGATGGACCGCAAGAATCTGCGCGCGGCATCGGCGCTTCTGGATGAGGCGGGCTGGACCGTGGGCGAGGGCGGCTTGCGCCGCAACGCCAAGGGCGAGGTATTGAAGGTGGAGTTCATCGAGGACAGCCCCGCCTTTGAGCGCATCATCAGCCCCTATGTGGAAAACCTCCGGGCCTTGGGTGTGGATGCCCAGCTGGTCATGGTCGACAGCGCGCAATTGGTGCAGCGCATCGACCCGCCGACCTTTGATTTTGACATCATCGTCGGCAATGCCGTGAATGGCGGATATGAGCCGGGGGCCGGGTTGAAACAGGCCTGGGCCACGGTGACCCGCGACAATTCCAGCCGCAACCGCATGGGCTTTGCCCATCCGGCGGTGGACCGGCTTTTGGACAAGGTGGAGGCCGCCAAGACCCGCGAAGAGCTGGATGCGGTGGTGCGCGCGCTCGACCGGGTGCTGCGGGCTGAAAAGGTCTGGGTGCCGCAATGGTACAAGGCCACCCATACGGTCGCCTATTACGACATGTATGAACACCCCGAAACCCTGCCGCCCTATTCCCTGGGCGTGTTGGAGTTCTGGTGGCACAACCCCGAAAAAGAGGCCACCCTGCGCGCGGCCGGGGCGCTGAAGTAATCGATGGGCGGCTATATCCTTCGCCGTCTGTTTCTGGTGATCCCGACCTTGTTCGGGATCATGCTGATCAACTTTGCGCTGACCCAGTTCGTGCCGGGCGGCCCCTTTGACCAGATCGAGGCGCGGCTGGAAGGCGGTGGCGATGCGATCGAGGCGGTGACGGGGGCCGGGGGCGGCGATCCGGGGGCGACAGAGGACAGCGGCTATGTCGGCGCCCGCGGCCTGCCGCCGGAGTTTCGCGCCAAGCTGGAGGTGGAGTTCGGCTTTGCCCGCTTTATCTGCCCCGAAGGCTTTGAGGGCAGCCTGACCGAGCAGGCCAAGGAGTGCGAAAAGGAAATGATCCCGGCGTGGGAGCGTTTCACCATCATGATGGGCAAGTTCCTGCGCTTTGACTTTGGCGAAAGCTATTTCCGGTCGGCCAGTGTGACCGATCTGATTATCGAGAAGATGCCGGTGTCGATCACGCTGGGGCTGTGGTCCACGCTGATCGCTTATCTGATCTCGATCCCGCTTGGCATTCGCAAGGCGGTGCGCGACGGGTCGTCGTTTGACAGTTGGACAAGCGGCGTCATCATCGCGGCCTATGCCATTCCGGGCCTTCTGTTTGCCATTTTGCTTTTGGTGCTGTTTGCGGGCGGGTCTTACTGGAAGATCTTCCCCTTGCGGGGACTGACCTCTCCGGGGTGGGAGGATATGACCATGATGGGCAAGGTGCTGGATTACCTGTGGCACATCACGCTGCCGGTGGTGGCCTCGACGATTTCGTCTTTCGCCACGCTGACGCTTTTGACCAAGAACAGCTTTCTGGATGAGGTCAAGAAACACTATGTGATGACCGCCCGCGCCAAGGGGTTGTCAGAGCGGCAGGTGCTTTATGGCCATGTGTTCCGCAATGCGATGCTGATCGTGATCGCGGGGTTTCCGGCGCTGTTTGTGTCGGTGTTCTTTGGCGGGTCAATCATCATCGAGACGATCTTTTCCCTCGATGGGCTGGGCCAGTTGGGGTTTAAATCGGCAGTGGAGCGGGATTATCCGGTGATCTTCGGCACGCTCTTCGCCTTTGGCCTGATTGGTCTGGTGGTCGGCATCCTGTCGGACCTGATGTATGTCTGGGTTGACCCTCGGATTGATTTCGAGCGGAGACAGTGATGCAGCTGTCGCCCCTGAACCAGCGCCGCTGGCGGAATTTCAAGGCCAATCGGCGGGCCTATTGGTCTTTGTGGATTTTTGCCGTGCTGTTCGGCCTGTCGCTGTTTGCCGAGGTTTTGGCCAATGACAAGCCCTTGTTGGTCAGCTATCGCGGCGAGATGCACACGCCGTTCCTGCGGTTTTATTCCGAGCAGGATTTCGGCGGCGATTTCCTGACCGAGGCGAATTACAAATCGACCGAGGTGCAATGTCTGATCGTGACGGGTGGGCTTTTGGAGTGTTTTGACGATCCGGACGGGATAACCGCCGCCGTGAAGGCAGGCAGCTTTGACACCACGACCGAGGGCTTTGCCGAAGGCTGGATCGTCTGGGCGCCGATCCCTTATTCCTACAACACGATCAACGATCTGGGCGGCAAGGCGGCACCTTCGGCGCCAGATGCGCAGCATTGGCTGGGCACGGATGACGCCAGCCGGGATGTGCTGTCGCGGGTGATTTACGGGTTTCGCCTTTCGGTCGCATTCGCGCTGATGGTGACCGCGTTGACCTCGGTGATCGGCATCGCGGCGGGGGCGGTGCAGGGGTATTTCGGGGGACGCACCGACCTCATCTTTCAGCGGGTGATCGAGCTCTGGGGGGCGACGCCCTCGCTCTACATCATCATCATCGTGGCGGCGATC
>VGDH01000124.1 GCA_016869835.1 Alphaproteobacteria bacterium | reverse complement strand
AAACACGCGGAGGGTGCCAACCGGACTTTCAGCGTACCTCGCTCTCAACCGTCATGCATCGCTGCAGCGAACGGCGACACCAAGGTGTTTGCGCGCCATGATCTTGGGGTTTGGGTAGCTTGCGACTGCTCGGCGGTTCAGCTCGGCGCAAACGGGTGGTCAAACGGATCGCTTCGGCTCTCAGGTCCCGCGAGCATCGACACCATGCTGCCCCCAGCGTTTTTCGCCTTCCCTGAGAGGGGTGCCAAAATGTAGGCACTGCCTATCGTATTGATATTCTGTCATGCTATCGGGTGTCGTGAAACCCGGCAAGATGAAATCAGCGAGGTCACTCCATGGGGATATTTCGCTCGACCATGGCACTCACGCCGCGTCACGAGTATACGACGTGACGATGCCTCCAAGCTGGCGGCGCCTGCGGATCGGGCCGTCACGGGCAGGCCGGAAATCGACCTGCAGCACATTGTTGCCGATGCCGCGTCCACGATGTGGGCGCTCGGTGTTGTAATGGCGCAGCCAAGTCCGAAGGATGTAGTCGAGCTGCGACCGGCTGAAGCAGACGAAGAAATCCAGACATTCGCGCTTGATGGTCGCGATGAAGGATTCCGCGAAGGCATTGGCGTCGGGCGCCCTGTGCGGGATCTGGAGGACCCTGGCACCTTCCGATTCCCAGACTGTATCGAAGCTGGCGTTGAACTTGGTGTCGGCATCTCGGATGAGGAAACTAAGCGCGATCCCATGCTCTGCGCACCATATAAGCGTGTTGCGTGCCTGCTGAGTGACCCACGCCGAGTCAGGGGCATAGGTCGGTGCGCTACAGAAGACGCGGCGGCTGCCGAGATGGATGAACATCAGCACATAGGCCGTCCTCGGCCCGCGTAGCGTAAACACGGTCTTCGAGAAGAAGTCGCACGCGACCATGGTTTCCATGTGTGCCCGGATGAAGGTGGTCCACGGCAGGGCAGGCTTTTTCTTGCGCCTCTCAGGGCTCGGGTGGATGCCCGCATCATTGAGGATGCGCTTGATGGAATTGGCGCCGGCATAGAGCCCGAGCTTTTTCAGCTCGCCTGCGATCCGCTTGTAGCCCCAGAGTAGGTTCTCAGAGCCAATGCGGACGACAACGTCGCGCAGTTCTTGGGTCAGGCGTGGCCGTCCCACGGCCTGAAAGGTGCGTCCACCACGCATCTGGGCGAGCCACCGCTTGTAGGTCGCGGGCTTGGCCACTTCTATCAGCCCGTCGATATCATGCCCGCATTCTTCCCCGATGCGCAGTAGTTCGGCTTTCTCAGTGGGCGACAAGATAATCCGCTCTGTCGGCATGCGGGCCCGCAAGATCGCGATCTGGGCCTTCAGTAGTCTGAGTTGCGCGTTGTGTCGCGGCATGAAGAACTGGTTCAGGAAAACCAAGAGCAGGGATATGGTCGAATTCATCTTGCCGGGCTCCACCACGGCGTTTAAAAAATGCCGCTATGTCAACGTGATGGGGCTCGCTTACATTTTGGCACCCCTCTCAGGGAAGGCCAAAAGCGCACAGGGCTGCGGATCGCCGACGTCGAGCTCGGGCTTGGGATGCAGCTGGGCCTTTCCTCTTCCGCTGATCCCCTCGAACACGACCCCGAAGGCTGCTGAACCGCGTCAGGAAGCCCTCCCAATCAACTGAAAAAATGTCGCGCAGAGTTTCGCTCAAGCCCGCAATGGCTGCCTCTGACACGGGAGAGAGTTGGGTGCCTGAGTAACCTCCTCCGCCACTTACACATCGCAAACCCGAGATAAGGTCCCTCACAGAGCCTTTTTTCTTTTTGTTTCATAGGGGGTTTAGCGAGGCCATCCGACTTTCGGAGACTGGGGTTTAGGCCGAAATCTGTCTCTGAAGCCCCCACGTCTCTTTCCATCGGCCCTTCACTCAAATCGAGACGGATTCAAAAAGTGTCGTGTTTTCGGTATGTTGTCGACGTCGAACCGCGCCACCGTTGAAGCGGGTTCGTCTGCTTTCGATACGAACAGAGACACCCGAAGGCGGCGTAGTTGTGGGTATTGTCGCGCATTTCTGCCGAATTGAACTTTGGCTACCGTGCGTTACATGCTCTTATCGCGTAAAATGAGATTTGCACGATGACAGACTTGATCCCGACCCGCACAGCCGGCGAAGATCTCTTAGCAACTTTTGCTCCCCGCATGGGCCGGCGCTACACCAATGGCCGCAATACGGACCATGGCCCGGGCGCACACAAGGCAGTCTCGGTGCTATCACCTTATATCCGCCGCAGGCTGGTGCTGGAGGCGGATGCGGTTGCAGCTGCGCTGGCAGCCCATGGGCCGGAGGACGCGGAAAAGTTCGTGCAAGAGGTGATCTGGCGCGGCTATTTCAAGGGTTGGCTGGAACGCCGCCCGCAGGTCTGGGACAGGTATCGCGCAGGGCTGGACGATGATCTGGCCACACTTGACCGTGACCGCCGCCTGCGCCGCGATGTTGATCGTGCAATGGCCGGGCAAACGGGGTTGGAATGCTTCGATGCCTGGGCAGCGGAACTGGTGGATACTGGATATCTCCATAATCACGCGCGGATGTGGTTCGCTTCGATCTGGATCTTTACGCTGGGGCTGCCCTGGCGGCTGGGAGCGGATTTCTTTTTCCGCCACCTGCTTGATGGCGATGCTGCCTCGAACACGTTGGGTTGGCGCTGGGTAGCGGGGCTGCATACGCGCGGCAAGCCCTATCCGGCCGACGCGCAGAATATCGCGACATTCACAGCCGGTCGGTTCACTCCGCGCCGCAGTGATCTGGCAGAAGTCACCCAAGGGCTGGAGGCAACCGAGCCGGACGGCCTTCCTTCCTTTCTGCCGCTGCGCCCGGTCGCGTCACCGCAACGTGGCCGCCCAACAGCCTTGCTGATCACGGACGAGGATTGCCGGGTTGAGGATTTCGACTTGGATGCATTGGATATCCAAACGGCGGCTACGCTTGTGGCGGGTCATCTGCGATCTCCTTTGCCGGTATCTGATCTTGTCCTTCGGTTTGAGGGTGGTGCACTGGCGGATGCCGCCGCGCGCGCTGGTGTTGCGCCCGTTGCCATGCAGGCAAACGACCCCGCCAGCTTGGCACGATGGGCGGCGGATGCGGGCGCAACACAAATCGTAACCCCTTTTGTCACGCGCGGCCCATTGCGAGACTGGCTGGATGAGGCCAGCCCGGCTTTGGTCAAGCACGGCATTAACCTGTGCGAATGGCAGCGCGATTGGGATACCGCGATTTGGCCCCATGCCACCGCAGGGTTCTTTAAGGTCAAGCAGAACATACCGCGCATCCTTGAACAGGCAGGTCTCGCATGATCCACGTCGTCATCATCGGTTCTGGCATCGCAGGTTTGGCCTGTGCCCGGTCCCTAGCGGCAGCGGGTCTTGCCCCGGTGGTGCTGGACAAAGGACGCGGCATTGGCGGGCGCGTAGCGACACGACGGGTGGGTGCCATGCAATTCGACCATGGCGCGCAATATGTCACTGCGCAAAACCCCGGATTCGGCGCCGTGCTGTCGGAACTGCAAACGTCAGGCGCACTGTCTGAGTGGCCAGATGACAGCGGCCGTTCACGCTATGTGGGACAGCCCGGCATGTCAGGCTTGCCCAAGGCGCTGGGGGTCGGGTTGGATATCCGTCAAGGCGTACAAGTCACGGGCACGAGTCAAATCCGCGATGGCTGGGCGCTGAACCTAGGCGACACTTTGCTGCAAGCCCGCCGCGTGGTCATGACCGTGCCCGCACCGCAAGTCGCCGGATTGCTGGGGCCCGAGCATCCGCTGGTTGCCGCCTTGGCACCTGTGCGACTGGCGCCTTGCCTGACGCTAATGGCTGCCGTCACCGCGCCCGCGCCGTTTACCAGCCGCCAGGATAGGGACGATCCGCTGGCATGGATCGCGCTGGACAACAGCAAGCCGGACCGCCCGCAAGGCACCGCGCTGTGGGTCGCGCAGGCGGGCCAGGATTTTTCCGAAACGCATCTGGAGCAAGACCCGCCCGCCATCGTCAATGCCATGCTGCCTTTGCTCTGTGATCGGCTGGGCGTGACAGCAGACCGTGTTACACATGCCGGCGCTCACCGCTGGCGCTATGCCCGTGTAACGCAGGCGCTTGACCAGCCGTTTCTGACTAGTGCGGACGGCACGCTGCATCTGGGCGGCGACTGGTGTATTGGCCCAAGGGTCGAGGGCGCATGGCAAAGCGGCACCGCTATCGCCCACGACATTCTGGCCTGCGCATGACCCTGTTGGACGATCCCCGCATCGCGCGGCTGATCACACTGATCAACGCGACCCTGCGGCCCCCGAAAGGCGCGGGGCGCATCGCCTTGGCGCTATGTTTCGGTGCGCTGTGTCATACTTTATTCGCTGCCGGTGTGCTGGCGATGATTGTGATGATGTTTTTTGGCCTGAGCAAAAGCCTTGGCACCGTGTCATGGCCTATCGCGGCGCTGGCCAACGGTGCCCTTATCGCGCAATTTCCGCTGGCGCATTCGCTGCTATTGACTGGTCCCGGCGGGCGATTTCTGGCCCGTCTGATCCCCGGCCCACATGGCCAGACGCTGGCCACCACCACCTATGCCATTATCGCATCAACCCAGCTCCTGGCGCTGTTCGCGCTGTGGACGCCGTCTGGCATCGTCTGGTGGCAAGCCGAGGGCGCAGTGTTCTGGGTCGTAACGGGCGCCTATGCAGCAAGCTGGCTGATCCTGCTAAAAGCCAGCTTTGACGCCGGTGCTGAGGTTCAGTCGGGGGCGCTGGGGTGGATGTCGCTGATGGCGCGCATTCGGCCTATGTTTCCCGATATGCCGACCCAAGGGCTGTTTCGCCTGATACGCCAGCCGATCTATGTGGCCTTTACTCTGACGTTGTGGACCGTGCCAGTCTGGACGCCCGACCAGTTGGTGCTGGCCATCAGCTTTACCGCCTACTGCTTGCTTGCCCCGCGCCTGAAGGAACGCCGCTTTGCCGCCCGCTACGGTGATCGGTTTGCGCGGTATCGCGCCGAGGTGCCTTATGTGCTGCCGCGCTTGCTGAAGGACCACCCCGGTGCGCAATGACCTGACGATTTACGGCCACGTCGCAGACCGCTGGTGGTCAGACGACATTCGCTGGGTCCGTACATTGAAGAATCTCGTTCCTGGGCGGCTGGCCTGGTTCGACCGCCAGATCGACTGGGCGGGAAAAACCGTTCTCGACCTTGGCTGCGCCGGTGGCTTCATGGCCGAGGCTCTTGCGGAACGGGGCGCTAACGTGACCGGCATCGACCCCGCCGCCGAGGCGATTGCCGCCGCCCGCGCCCATGCCCGCGAAGGCAAACTGCGGATCGGGTACGATGTGGGGGTGGGTGAGGCCATGCCTTACGACGAAGCTAGCTTTGACGCCGTGGTCTGCGTTGACGTGCTGGAGCATGTCTCCGACCTCAAAAAGGTGCTGGCCGAAGTCGCCCGTACCCTGCGCCCCGGCGGGATGTTCCTGTTCGACACCATCAACCGTAATCCGCTTGCCCGGTTGGCCACGATCACCGTTGCGGAAGACATGCTGCGCCTGTTGCCGCGCGGCACGCATGACCCGGCAATGTTTATAAAACCGGCCGAGTTGCGCGCCGCGATGCAGAGAGCAGGGCTGGTGCCGGGTGCGATGACCGGCCTTGGGCCGCGCGGGATCAACCGCCGGTTTGATCTGACCTTCGGACCCCTCCCGCTGACTGCCTTTCTCTATATGGGGATCGCGCACAAACCTGCTGCCGCGGAGGCCGCCACATGACCGACATTCCGCGCGAGAACGTCCAGTCCTACCCGCGCCCTCCGGCGCTGGAACCCGTGCCGCATCGCATCATCCTGCGGCTTGGTGGCGCGCTTGTCGCGGACACTACGCGCACCCTGCGGGTGTTGGAGACCCACCACGCGCCGACCTATTACCTGCCACTGCAAGATATTCACGCTACCCTGAACCCAGCGCAAGGCCGCAGCTTTTGCGAATGGAAGGGTATTGCGCGGTATTTTGACGTGGTGGCGGGGTCTGCGGTCGCCCCCCGCGCCGCCTGGGCCTATGACACCCCCACTGCGCCTTTTGCCGCAATTGCGGGACATGTCGCGTTTTACGCCGGCCTGATGGATGAAGTTTGGGTCGGTGACCTGCGCGTCATCCCACAATCGGGCAACTTTTATGGTGGCTGGGTCACGCCAAATCTGGACGGGCAGATCAAGGGTGCGCCCGGAACGCAGCACTGGTAGCATGCGCAGTGCAAGATCGGCCTGGAGGCCATCATGTCAACACGCGGTTTGATCCCACCATCGATGGCGGCGGCTTTGATATGCGCTGCCCTGCCGCCCGCTATGGCCCAAACGGAGGACTCGCCTTGCCATCACAGAGTTACGTCGAACTGAAAGACATGCAGATCGCCGTGCGGATCGGGACTTACGGTCCTGATGATGTCGTACCAGATGCGCACCTGCTGGATCTGACCCTGACCATCGCGCCGGATCTGGTGATGATTGCACGGGATGAGATGCAACTGGTTTTCGACTATGACCCGCTGATCCGGCAGATCGACGCTCTGGCGCGTGCCAGACACTATGAAACGCAAGAGCGGCTGGTGACAGGAATCGTCGAAGCCTGCGCCGGGTACCCCCAGATCGAGGCGTTGGACATGTGCCTGCGCAAGCGGCCGGTTCTGTCCGGGACCGGCACGCTTGGAGTGCGTTTGATCGTTGATGGCGAAGCGATGGCCGCGCTGCGCAACGCCATAGCCTGAAGCGTGCAGCCGCTGTGAAAGCGGCCGTTTCAATCGTTTCGAATCTCAAGGTACAAGCCACATCCCCGCCCAATCATCGTCGCGGTCAAACCGGGCGCGGCGATGGTGCGGGCCAAGTTGTAAGGCGTCTACAGTTGCCACTGCGAGCCGCAAGATGACAAAGGATGCCTGATCGGCGGCTTTTGTGTAATCCAGCGCTTGTGCGATGGGCTGGCCGGGTGCCGGGTTGCTGCCGTAAGATAATCGCGAACCTGCGGGCACGCTAGCCCAGATCGCCGCCACAGCCGGACCGGTCAGAAGTGTGACTTGAGCCTCCACCCGCAGTTGCAGATGGGCCGAGGCGTCCCACACATGCAACACTGCACAAGGTGTGACGCGCAAATCTCCAACTTTGGCTGACCGCAGATCGGTATGAATATCCAGCGTGCCCGCCGTCTTGTTGGCCGCGCGCAGGACGACCGTGCGAGCCTGCGGCCTGCCTTCCGGAGAGACGGTCGCCAATGTCGGGTGCCGGGCCGGGGCACGCCGGTCGTGAACACCGCGGGTCAGGCGTGCCCAGACCTCGGCATACAGTTGCGACAGATCGCAGGACCAGGGATGGGGATCAGCCTTCATTTGTATGCCTCGCGCCGGTCGGCAAAAGCGCGCAAACGTCTGCGCCAGGCCCGGTAGCTGCCGGCTTTCAGGTTTTGCCGCATCAATGCCTTAACCTCGTCTGGCCCCAGCCCGTGCAACGTGCGGATCTGGTCGAAGCTACTATGATCGCTGAGCGCCATCTCGATGATTTCGCCAAGTGTCGCAGGGTCAAGGAGTTGGTATTTCATTTGCCGGGAGGTGTCCTTGCCGCGTCACAAGTCAAGCTCCTGTGCTACTGGGGCCGTGCACGCAGCACGAGACATCAGCCTTGACCTGTGCCGGACTTATGGAAGCCAGCTGTATCAGCGTGGAAAGCCCCGCTGGTATATGTCTTTTGTGTCGGGCAGCGGTAGGTCAGGGCCAATCACGTCGATCTCACTCCTAATTTGCCAACTGCGCGCCCAACCTGCTCCCCCCAAGATGGAGTGCCCCCACTGAAGTGGTCCACCAACTGGGATATGATGATCCCACTTTTTGGAGGACCAGAAGATGGCTGGAAAGCGAGATAAGCCGGAAGACATTGTTTTGA
>VGDH01000123.1 GCA_016869835.1 Alphaproteobacteria bacterium | reverse complement strand
CCGAGGTCATCCAGTGGCCGGCTACGCCATCCGGAGCCGCTCCGCCGGCCACGCCAGCCGTAGCGTCAAGACCAATCATGCACTAAGACTAAAAGCGGACCACTAGATTGGGGCAGGCCACCGCGCTTCGCCGGATCTTCTTCAAGATCAAGATCGACGGTCCCAATCAGGAAATGTTCCTGAAGATCTTTGCCATGGTGGCGCGCAAGAAGAAGATGGCGCTGGATGAACGCTCTCTCGTGCATCTGCTGAAAACCAAATACCCGACGATCAACATGAATTTCGCCAATTACCAGCCGACCTTCCTGATCGACCAGATGATTGCGGTCTGCGATTTTGAACGCATCCCCTATCAGATGACGCCCGATCTGATCGACTAGGCCTGGGGCAATGTGTTCGTGAAGGACGAAAAGATCGCAAAGTGATCGAGGCTTTCGATCAGAATTCCTCGTCGACTTCGTCGCTCGTCATCCGCTCCCGACGAGAAAGCGAAGCCGCCCGAGGAGGCGCGGTCAGAACGCCCGAACCCCGCTTTCGGTGACAAGGAAATCCAGCTTCTGATCGGTATCTTCGATCGGAACCTGAGGCATTTCCTGCGCATCAAAAGCAAAGCCCACGGCAATCGTCGGCCGTCGGGCGCGCAGGCCCTCCAGCGTGCGGTCATAAAACCCGCCGCCATAGCCCAGCCGAAAGCCCCGCGCATCAAAGGCGACCAGCGGCACGATCACCACCTCCGGCTCCACCCAGGCGCCTTCAACCGGGATGAAGGCCTTGAAGGCCCCCTCCTCCATCGCGCAACCCGGGCTCCATTCCCGAAACTTCAGCGCCTGACCGGGGCCAAGGATCACCGGAACACCGACCGGGCCTTGATGGGCAGCCATGGCGGCCAAAGGGTCGATCTCGGTGCGCATCGGCATGTAACCGGCCAGCACCTTGCCGCGATGCGCGGCCAGAAGATCGGCCAGGATCTCGGCCGCCTGCCCCTGGCCCTTGGCAAAGGCCTCCTTGCGCGCGGCAAAGGCCGCCTTGCGCGCCTCGGCCTTGATCGTAGCCAGATCGGTCATGATGCCGCCCCCCTGCTCTTTTGTGCCACGCGGCGCGGCTGCCAGCATGGCTGATCCTGCCGCGCGGCAACAGGGCAAATGCGTCACCCCAAGGGCTGACTGCGGCCCTCGCGCAGGCGCCACATCGCCCAAATGCCCATAGCCGGCCCCAGGGCCAGCGCCGCCAGAACCGCCTGCCAGCCGAGGGCGCCCGCCAGAACCGGAGCCAGCTGCACCGTCCCAAAGGTCAACAGAAACCCCAGTGCCGTCTGCAAGGTCATGAGGCTCCCGGCCAACTCGGGCGGCGCGGCATCGGCCACCAGCGCCGAAAACTGCGCCGAATCCGGGATCACCACGATCCCCCACAGGATGAACAGCCCCACCGTCAGCCCCCAGGGCCCGCCAAAGCTTGCCACCGTCAACAGCCCCGCCAGCAGCGAGGCCCCCATCGCTGCCAGCGCCACATTGGCCTTGCCCCAGCGCCCCGCCACCCAGCCCGCCGCAACCACGCTTGGCGCACCCAGCGCAATGGCCGCAAAGGTCACCCAGGTCGCAAGGAACTGCGCCTCCTCGCGCTCCATGCTGGCCATGAAGGCCGCCGTGGCCGCCACCGGCATCCAGGCCCACAGCGCATAAAGCTCCCACATATGGCCCAGATAACCGCCATAGGCGCGCCGGATCCACCCATCGGTCCAGACCAGCGAAAGGGCGCGCGGCGAAAAGCGCTGCGCGCGGGCATGATACGGCCTAAGCCCCGCGCCCAGCACCAAAAACGCGCCCAAAAGCGCCGCCAGCGTGCTCAGCTGCACCGTCAGCCGCCAGTCGGCCGCCGCCCCGGCCCAGCCGGCCAGCAGATGCGGCAGCGCCGAGCCCAGCGTCAGCGCCCCGACCAGAAGGCCCACCAGCAGCCCCCGGTCCCTTTGCCCCCAACCGGCGGCAATCTACATGCCCACCGGATAGACCCCGGCCAGAAGCGCCCCCGTCAGGCCGCGCAGCCCGATCGCCAGATCCCCCCCGACCGGCACTACCAACAGGGCCGCATTGGCCGCCGCCGCCCCGACAGCAGCGCAACAAAACACCCTTCGCGGGTCGAACCGGTCGGCAAGCCCCAGCACCGCCGACCCCAGCGCACCCGCCACAAAGCCGATCTGCACTGTACTGGCCAAGGCCGCCTGCCGCGCGGGCGAGAGCGCCGCCTCGGCCAGCATCCTCGGCAAGGTCGCCGACGAGATGAACCACAGGCTCAAGACCAGAACCTGCGCCGCCACCAAAAGCGCCATCGAGCCGATCTTGCCCGCAGGCCCGGGCATCAGATCAACATCACCGTGGCAAGGCCAAGAAAGGCAAAGAACCCCATCACATCGGTCAGGGTGGTCACAAACGTCCCACTCGCCAGCGCCGGATCCAGCCCCATCTTCGACAGGCCCAAAGGCACCAGCACGCCCCCCAGCGAGGCCACCACCTGATTGACGATCATCGCCAACCCCAAGACCAGCCCCAGATGCCAGTCCCCAAAGATCAACGACCCCACCGTTCCCAAAAGCACGGCCAAGGCCAAGCCGTTCATCAGCCCCGACAGCACTTCGCGCCGCACCACCCGCGCGGCATTGGCCTGGGTCAGGTCGCGCGTGGCCAGGCCCCGCACCGCCACGGCCAGCGATTGCGTGCCCGCAATCCCCCCGGTCGAGGCCACGATGGGCATCAAGGCCGCCAGCGCCACCAGCGCCGCAATCGTATGCTCGAACTGCGTGATCACCACCGCCGACAGCGAGGCCGTCACCAGATTGATCGCCAGCCAGGGCAGCCGCGCCTTGACCGTGTCCCAGACCCCGTCGGCGATGGAACTTTCCTCGCCCACGCCGGCAAGCAAAAGCATGTCCTCCTCATGCTCTTCGTCCAGCACATTCATCGCGTCATCAATGGTGATGACCCCCACCAGACGCCCGCCCGCATCCACCACCGGGCATGAAATCAGGTGATACTGGTTGAACATATAGGCCACATTGCCCTCGGGGTCGGTGGCCGAAACGGTGCGGAAACCGTCCTCGGTGATCGTGCGCAGCGCCACATCGCGCCGCGACGACAGGATGCGGCCCAGCGTGACATAGCCCATGGGCTTCATCCGCGGGTCGGTCAGGATGACATGATAGAACTGGTCGGGCAGGCTTTCGGCGCCGCGCAGAAAGTCGATCGCCTCGCCCACGGTCCAATGTTCCGGCGCAACGACAACCTCGCGCTGCATCAACCGGCCAGCGGACTCCTCGGGATAGGACAGCGCCTGCTCGACCGCGACGCGGTCGGCATCCGCCAGCGCCTCCAGAATCCGCTCTTGCCCCTCGGGCTCCAGATCTTCAAGGATATCAACGACATCGTCGGTATCCAACTCGCGCACAGCCTCGGCCACCACCGCTTCGGGCAGCGCCTCGATCACCTCTTCGCGGATCGACCAATCCAGTTCCGACAGCACATCGCCATCAATCCCGTCCGACCACAGCGCCAAAAGCGCGCGGCGGTCATGCGGGTCGATCTACTCCAGAAGGTCGGCCACGTCGGCGGCGTGCAAAGGGGCCATCAGCCCGGCCAGACGCAAGGTATCACCGGTCCCCACAGCCGCCAGAATGGCGGCCACGCGGTCGGCGTGCACCTCATCCTCGTCCATGACGGCCAGATTCTCATCCATCGGTGCAGACCCCATCTTTTCCCTCCATAGCGAAACTGTTTCAGCCAAAACAGGGGGGCTTTGGAAATTTACCGATCCGGCCTAAGTCGCTAGGCTGATGCAGGCGGTTTGCCCACCGCCCGCCGCCAAAGAGAGAGCGTCATGGCCGATCTGATCCTGGGACAAGTCCTGCGCTTTGTCGCCGACCCGTTCTTCGACGGGCCCAAGGCGGCAGAGCACATCCGCCAGGGCGCGGTCCTGGTGGATCAGGGCCGCATCGCGGCCATCGGCCCGGCCGAGACGCTGAAAGCCGCCCATCCCGGCGCGGGGGTCACCGACTATGGCGCGCATCTGATCTCGGCAGGCTTTGTCGATGCCCATGTGCATTACCCGCAAACCGCCATCATCGCCTCCTGGGGCAAACGGCTGATCGACTGGCTGAACAGCTATACCTTCCCCGAAGAGATGCGCTTTGCCGACCCCGCCTATGCAAGCGCGGTGGCAGACCGCTACTGCGATCTGACGCTCGCCCATGGCACCACCAGCTTTTGCAGCTATGCCACCATTCACCCTGCAAGCGTGGACGCGATCTTCACCGCCGCCCAGACCCGCGGCCAGCGCATCTGGGCGGGCAAAACCTGCATGGACCGCAACGCGCCCGAGGGCCTGCGCGACACCGCGCAATCGGCCTATGACGACAGCAAGGCCCTTCTGACCCGATGGCACGGGGTCGACCGGCTGTCCTATGTCATCACCCCGCGCTTTTCGCCCACCTCGACCCCTGACCAACTCAACGCCCTTGGCGCGCTTTGGGCCGAACACCCCTCCTGCCTCATGCAGACCCATCTCTCGGAACAGACCGACGAAATCGCCTGGGTCAAATCGCTTTATCCCGCCGCCCGCGACTACCTTGACACCTATGAAAGCCACGGCCTTCTGGGCAAGGGCGGGCTTTACGGCCATGCCATCTGGCTGACCGACCGCGAAAAGGCCCGCCTGCGCGAGATGGACGCAAGCCTGATCCACTGCCCGACCTCGAACACCTTCATCGGATCGGGGCTGTTCGACATGGGCGGGCTCAAGGCTGCAGGCCACCGCATCGGCCTTGCCACCGACACCGGCGGCGGTTCGTCCTTCTCGATGCTGCGCACCATGGCCGCCGCATATGAGGTGGGACAACTGAAAGGCCGCGCGCTGCATCCGGCCGAATTGTGG
This sequence comes from Alphaproteobacteria bacterium, assembly GCA_016869835.1. Taxonomy (GTDB): domain Bacteria; phylum Pseudomonadota; class Alphaproteobacteria; order Rhodobacterales; family Rhodobacteraceae; genus Tabrizicola_A. The sequence continues at coordinate 3,106 of VGDH01000123.1, read as the reverse complement.
TGGCTGGCCACCGTCGGCAGCGCCCAAAGCCTGCATGCCGCCGACCGCATCGGCAATCTCGCGCCAGGGATGGAGGCGGATCTGGTGATCGTGGATCTTGCCTCGACCCCGGCCATCGAACAGGCCACCGCCCGGGCCAAAGATATCTGGCAGGCGCTGTTTCCCACTATCATGATGGGCGATGAGCGGGCGATCCATGCCACCTGGGTGAACGGCAAGCCGACGCGCTGAAAAACGGGGGCGCTTCGCCCCCCGCGCGGCCTTGTTGCAAGGCCGCTTCGCCCCGAGCGTATTTGGCGAAGGGCAAGACCTTGGGTGCGGTGGGCAGGACCCTAGGATCTGCGCCTTTCCAAATCCGCGTCCCCCACCCCGCGACGAGCGCCGGAACGGCGACGGGGAGCGACGCTATTCCTCGATTTCCCAGCCGTCGGGCCAGAAGTCAAAGGGCAGCACCTCTTCGGTTCCGGCCCTTTCCCAGTCCCAGATCGCCTCGGCGGTGATCGGAATGGCCACGGGCGTGCGCGCTTCGATCTGGTCGGCGTCGTGGCGCGTGACAAAGCCGCGGGCGCGCAGCGCCTTTTCCGCCGCCGCCCATTGCGGCTTTATCTCCTCGGCCAGGAAATAGAACACCACCACCGCCTCCTTGGGCAGCTTGACCCCGCGTGCGCCCTGTTTGAAGGTCTGAAAGGTCTCGGCCTTCTGCGTTTGCCAGTCATGTGACATCGTCGGTCCTTTCGGCGCTTGATTCCCGCCCCCTTGCCTTGTATCGGATAGCGTCCTGAATAGAATGGCCGAAATGGCCTTGGCGAGGTGAAGATGTCCTGGACCGACGAACGCGTCGAAACGCTGAAACGGATGTGGGCCGAAGGCCAATCCGCCAGCCAGATCGCCAAAGAGCTGGGCGGGGTCACCCGCAACGCGGTGATCGGCAAGGTGCATCGCCTTGGCCTGTCGAACCGTGCCGGTGAAGGGGCCGCCACCCCGGACGAGGCAGAGGCGCCAAGCCTTGCCCGCAGCGAGGCGTCCAGCGCCAAGCCCGCCGAACCGGCCGCCGTCAAACCGGCGCCCGCGCCCGAACGTCCCGCGCCCCAGCCCAGCCCGGCCCCGGCCTCTGGTGCCACGGTGACACCCCTGCCGATCCGCAAGGCGATCATCCCCGCCGGTCAGCCCCTGCCGCCGCAACCCTCGGCCAACGAGATCAGCCCCGAGGCACTCGCCTCGGTGCGCGAGGTGGAAAAGCGCGCCAAGAAGCTGACGCTGATGGAACTCACCGAACGCACCTGCAAATGGCCGATCGGCGATCCCGCGACCGAGGATTTCTGGTTCTGCGGCCTGCCCTCTGTCGCAGGCAAGCCCTATTGCGAGGCCCATGTTGGCGTCGCCTTCCAGCCGATGAGCGCGCGGCGCGACCGCCGCCGCTGATCCCGGCGTGATCACCTGCAAAGGGGCGGCCGCTGGCTCGCCCCTTTTTTCATGCCCACGCAAACATATTCCAATTGTGAGATACATTTTCACCTCAGCTTGGAATTGATCTAAATCATGGCCGTAAGCGCGCGCTTATGCCTAGTCTTGACCCGCGCGAATATGACATCGATTGGGGAAAACCCATGCGTTCCCTGTTTCCCCTGATCCTGGTCACGACAACCGCGCTTGGCGGTGTGGCCAGTGCCGATGCCTTGCGCGATACAGCCGCCGGGCAGTTCAAGCCGCTGCCCTCGACCATTCCGGCGGGCAAGGACAACCCGGTGACCCCCGAAAAGATCCACCTCGGCGAGGCGCTGTTCTTTGATCCGCGCCTGTCGGCCTCGGGCGTTTTTTTCCTGCGCCTCCTGCCACAACCTCGCCACCGGCGGCGATGACAACATGGAAACCTCGTTTGGCCATGGCTGGCAGAAAGGCCCGCGCAACGCGCCAACCGTGCTCAACGCCGTCTTGAACGAGGCGCAGTTCTGGGATGGCCGCGCCGAAGACCTTGCCGCCCAGGTCAAAGGCCCGATCCAGGCCGGCGTCGAAATGGCCAATACCCCCGAACAGGTGGGGGTCACGCTGAACTCGATGCTCGCCTATGTCGACTGGTTCAAGGCCGCCTTCCCCGATGAGGCCGATCCGGTCTCCTTCGACAACATGGCCAAGGCGATCGAGGCTTTCGAGGCCACGCTGATCACCCCTGCCCCCTTCGACGCCTGGCTCAATGGCGATGATGCGGCGATGAGCGACGACGCCAAGGCCGGTCTGCAACTCTTTGTCGACAAAAGCTGCTCGTCCTGCCATTCCGGCGTCAACGTCGGCGGGCATGGCTATTACCCCTTCGGCCTGATCGAAAAGCCCGGCTCGGAAATCCTGCCGGTGGGCGACAAGGGCCGCTTTGCGGTGACCGAAACGGCGGATGACGAATATGTGTTCCGCGCCTCGCCCCTGCGCAACATCGCGCTGACCGCGCCCTATTTCCACTCGGGCAAGGTCTGGGATCTGTCGGTGGCCGTCGAGATCATGGTCGAAAGCCAGCTGGGCGAGACGCTGAAGCCCGAGGAAACCGCGCAGATCGTGGCCTTCCTGGAAAGCCTGACCGGCGCCCTGCCCCCGGTGACGCTGCCGGTCTTGCCGCCGGAAACCGCAGCCACCCCGAGCCCGACCAGCGAAATCCAGTAATCCTGCCAGAACGGCAGGGAGGAGGGGGCCTTCGGGCCCCCTTTTTCATCGCTGCGATCAAACGCCTGTCGCCGGCTCAGCGCCCGATCACTCGCCCCCCAACAGCTTTTCGAGGGCCCGCGCCGCCTTATGGGTCAAGACCTCTTCGCCGCGCCGCTTGACCGCCTCTTCCAGACTTTCACCCTCGCCCTGCACTACGCCAAGCTCCGCCTCTAGCTTGGCCTTGGCCTGCGCCTTGGCCTCTTCCTCCAACGCCTTGGCCATGGCCCGCGCCTCGGCCTCCAGCTTTGCGCGTTCCACCTCAAGCTTTTCCTTGGCCAAAGCCTCCAGATCAAGGCTGATCCTTGGATCGGCCCATGGCCCCCGGATCAGGATCGGCGCGGTCAGGCTTTGATCGGCAATCGCCGTTTCCGCGCGCAGGCGATAGTTGATGGTGCGCGCGCCAAGCCCCAGGTTG
>VGDH01000122.1 GCA_016869835.1 Alphaproteobacteria bacterium | reverse complement strand
CGCCTTGACCAAGCTGGATGTGCTGGACGGGTTCAAGACGCTGAAGATCTGTGTCGGCTATGAGCTGGACGGGCAGCGGATGGACTATCTGCCGACCGCCGCCGACCAACAGGCGCGCTGCAAGCCGATCTATGAAGAGATGGAAGGCTGGTCGGAGACCACCGCAGGTGCGCGGTCCTGGGCCGATCTGCCCGGCGCGGCGATCAAGTATGTGCGGCGGATCGAGGAGTTGATCCAATGCCCGGTCGCGCTACTGTCCACCTCGCCCGAGCGGGATGACACCATTCTGGTGACCGATCCCTTCGCGGATTGATCTTTGGGCCTTGCACCTTGGCCTTTGCGACGCGGGTCGTGGGGGCCGAGGAGGCGGCGAGGCCGACCGACGAGGGGTGTCATGGCACTGAGTTACAAGACGCGCAAACGCCTGTCCTTGCTGATCCTGCTGGTGGGGATGCCGGCCTATGTGGTGGTGGCGGTCAGCGTGATGAACGCCTTGCCGCGCCTGCCGCTTTGGGCTGAGGTGCCGGTCTATCTGATTTTGGGCTTTGCCTGGATCCTGCCCTTCAGGGCGGTCTTTACCGGCATTGGCCAGCCCGATCCCGATCAGCCGGACGAGGATCCTTCCAAGGGCAAATAAAACAGGCGGATCAAGCCCTTTGGGGCGATCCGCCTGTTGACAGGTCCGGGAGGCAGCCCGGCCTGAATCGTGTGTCTTGGGCTTAACCTGCCAGTTTGCGCGCCTCGGCCAGATAGGGCGAGCGGTCGGTCAGGGCGAACATGCCGCGCTTGACCTTGGTGATCCGGCCCTGACGCAAGAGCGTGCCAAAGCCGCGCAGGTAATCTTCGCGCGCGGTCTGCGACTGGCCCGGCAGGGCTGCAAGCTGGCGCATGACGAGGGCGCGCGAGAATTCGGGGCGTTGCAGGACCTCGGCGCAATAGACGGCAGCGGCCTCGAGCAGGTCAGGCAGCGCCTCGGCGCCAAGCTGGTCGGCGAAGTCCTGAAAGCTGGTGGCGTCCGAAAACAGGTTTTCGGCCTCGTCGGCGGCCAGAAGATCGTCGGCGTCAAGGTCAGACTGATCGGGTTCCTGCATCACGCGCGCGGGGCTGGGCGCCTGCGCTGCCGCGGTGACAGATGCGGTGGCGGGTGCAGCGGCGGGGAGCGTATCAGCCCCCGGGCGGCGCGGGCGCACCGGCATTACCACACGGGGCGCGGCCGGGGCGGCGGCAGGTGCCGTAACCGGGGCCGCCGGACGCGGCTGGTCGATGCGCTGGGCCGAGGCCAGAACCAGGGGAGTCGGGCGCGCGGCCAGGTCCTGGGTCGGGCGCGGGGTTGTCACCTCGGCCTGAGGGCGGCGCGGACGCACCACGCGGTCAAGATCGTCGCGATAGGGCTCCATCCGCTGTTCGCCGGGCGTGGCGCGGTCGCGGTCGGCTTCGGTCGCGGCAACGGCGGCCTTGAGATGGGCAATGGCCGACTGGCGGCGGTGGGTTTCTTCGCCCCCCATCTGCGACGCGGCCTGCGCCATCAGGCGGCTGACGGCCTCATCTTCCGCCGGAACGCTGATCTGGCGTTCGGCGCTGGGCTGGGCCGGGGCCTCATACTGTTCGGGTTGAGGTTCGGGTTGGGGGGCGACCTGCGCTTCGGTCGGGGCCTGCGGCGCGGCATCTTGGGGCTGGGGTGCCACGGGTGCAGCACCAAGTTCGGCCTCAAGGGCGGCGAGTTCCGCCTGAAGGGCGGCCTCGGCCTCATCCGAAAGCGCGCCCTGGGATGCGGCGGCGGGGGCCTCATCCTGAATCTGCGGGGCCGGAGCGGGCGCAGTGGGTGATTCTGCGGCGGGTTCTGCAGCCGGTTCTGTGGCCGGTTGGCGGCGGATGCGGATGACGCGGGCGCGGGCGCGGGGGGCTGCGGTCTCGTCCGTGGGAAGGGGGGCCGGGGCTGCCTCGGCCAGAGCGGGGCCGTTTTCGGGCGATTGGTCGGCAGGCTCGATCAGCGAAGGCGTGACGTCCAGGTTGGCGTCAGCTTCGGCGGGCTGTTCAGAAGCCGCGGCGGGTTCGGCCGGTTCGAAGGGTTCTGGCAGGGCCTCGAGCGTCAGATCCTCATCTTCGTCCAGATCCTCGGGCGCGGTGGGATCAGCGGCCTGTGACGGCTGATCGGCCCCGATGGCCGCGAGGCTGGCGATCAGGCTGTCATCGTCGGTCTCGGCGGGTGCCGCAAGATTGGCGGCACCAAGGCGCGAAAGGAGGGCGTCTTCGTCCAGCGTTTCGGCCTTGGGCGCAAGATCTTCGGGAAGATCCGAGGTTTCGTCGGCAAGGACCGCCTTGGCATCGGCGGCGGATGCGGGCTGATCTTCGGGCAGATCCTCGATCTGGTCGGAAAGGGGGGCGGCCTCGGGCGCTGTGGGTTGGGTGCCAAGACCCGCCAGCATGGCAAAGTCGATCCCGGCATCCTGCGGCAGGTCTTGATCGGTGGTGTCGATCAGTTCATCGGCGGGCGGAACCGGGGCGGCGGGTGATTCGGGGGGCCATATCCGAGGGCATCAGCGCCTCGGGCACGTCAAAGGCAGAATCGGCAAAACCGGCGAGGTCGGATGCGGCGGCATCGGGCGCGGTTTCGGCGGTTTCCTCGGCTGCGGGAAGGGGTGTGTCAAGGCTTGCGGGCGCAAGATCAGTTTGATCGAAAGGCTCAATCACAGCGGCGGGCACGGCGGCAGGCAGATCGGCCGCAACGGGCACGAGGTCCTCGGCATGCTGATCTTCGATATAGCTGTCTTCGGCGGGGGGCAACGGGGTGTTGGGCGCGATCTGGGCCAGACCGGTGGCCAGCAGGGCCGGGGCGGCAAGCGCCTCGCTGGGGGTATCTGCGGCCGTCTGGGCATGGCGGGCGCGGATGCGCTGCAGCCGTGCGGCGACGCTTTCGGCACCACTTTCGGCCGAAGGAGCGGGCGTATCGAGAAGGGCGGGGCGGGTCATGGCCGGGGCAGGTGCGGCCTCGGCCAGGTCGCCTGCGCGCAGGATTACGCCATTGTCCTGGATCTTGGCTTCCACCCGGCGCTGGATCTCACGCTCGGCAATGCGGTGCAGCATGGCAGCATCGGGTGTCGGCGGTTCGGCCCCGAAATAACGGTCTTCGGCGGCAAGGTCGCGGAAATACTCCGCGATGGCCTTCATCGTGTTGAAAGGGTCGTCAAACCCCTCCAAGGTACAGGAGAAGGTGCCATAGTAAACGGTTAGAATTTTACTCGCACCGGTCAAAAGATGCTCGCCTTCTGCAATACTCGTCTGGCTTAAATTGCCTGTCACCAAGATCGAATCCGTGGACAGATCGGGGTGATTTGAAGGATTGATTGTGTCCGATGAACAGGCGATTGCCGCAATTGGAAGAACAGTATCAGCATGAATCAGGCGATTGTTGACTCATTGCAGGGGGTCACTCTGGTGGGCGGAGGGCCGGTCACGGGCGCGGCCCTGGCCCGGGCCCTGGCCCTTGCACCGCGCGTTGTGGCGGCTGACAGCGGGGCGGACCGGCTGTTGCGGCGGGGGGTGGAGCCCGAGGCGGTGATCGGCGACATGGATTCGCTGAGCCCCGCCGCCCGGGCACGGCTGGCCGGGCGGGTCCATGAGGTGGCCGAGCAGAACACCACCGATTTCGACAAGGCGCTGCGGCTGGTTGCGGCCCCCTTCGTGCTGGCACTTGGCTTTGCGGGGGGGCGGGTGGACCATGGGCTGGCGGTTCTGAACGCGCTGACGCGCCACCCCGACCGGCGCTGCTTTGTGATCGGGCCGCAGGATGTGGTCTTTCTCTGCCCGCCCGAGCTGCGGCTGGAGCTGCCGCGCGGCACAAGGCTGTCGCTGTTTCCGATGGGCGCGGTGCGGGGGACAAGCCGGGGGCTGCGCTGGCCGCTGGAGGGGATCGACTTTGCCCCCGACGGCCTGATCGGCACCTCGAACCGGGTGACGGGGTCGGTGCATCTGACGATGGAGGCGCCGAAGATGCTGGTGATGCTGCCGGTCAGGTATCTGGCGCAAGCGCTTGGCGGCTTTGGGCTGCAAGCTGCTGTTCGCGGTGGATGATGTAAAGGCCCGAGCCCACGATGATGGCGATGCCGATCCAGGTCAGCATATTGGGGAAGTCGCCAAAGACGAGATAGCCAAGTAGGATGGCGGGCAGGATCTCGAGGTAATGGATCGGGGCAAGGGTTGAGGCGGGGGCGAATTTCAGCGCCAGCGTCATGCACATGTGGCTGACCGCCGCCCAGAAGCCCACCCCGAAGAGCCACAGCCAGGCCCAGCCCTCGGGCATCACCGGGTCAAGGGTGGGCCAGTGGGTGACATCGGCAAGCGCGATGATCGGCAGGCAGATCAGGCTGCCCGCGATCGAGGTGTGAAGCTGTTGCATGACCGGCGGCACGGTCGAGGCCATGGCGCGGGTGACCAGCATGTAGGCGGCAAAGCAGAAGGCCGAAAGGAGCGGAAACAGTGCCACAAGACCAAAGGCGGTGAGCGAGGGCTGGATGACGAAAAGCGCACCGATGAAGCCGATGATCGAGGCGATGATCCGGCGCGGTCCAATCTGGTCGCCAAAGATCAGATGGCCCAAGATCAGAAGGATGAAGGGTTCGACAAAGACAATGGCAAGCGCGTCGGCGATCGGCATCACCTGTACGCCTGCGACAAAGCCATAGGTCGAGGCGATGAGAAACACCGCCCGGGCCAAGAGCAACTGTGCCTCTCGCCGACCAAGCCGCCAGGAATAGCCCATCAGCAGCGCCACAGGCACCATAAGCGCCCCTTGCACCAAGAAGCGCGCGGCGGTGATCTGGCCGACCGGAATGGTCGCGGTGGCGAGTTTCGACGCGGTGTCGAGAAGCGGCGCCAGCACGCAAAAGGCGAGCATGAGGGCGATGCCGAAAAGCGTGCGGTCCTGGGTCATGCCCTTTGGCTATCCGGTTCGCAGCCGTCAGAACCGTCTGAATGCGACCTGATCGAGGTGCGCTTAAAAGGGGAGCGGGCTTACGGGGCATAGAGCCCCCGCGCGCCCGCGCTGCCGCGGTGTTTGCCTCGAGGCGCGCACGGGCGGAACGGGAGGGTGCCTCCGGCGGGGGTATTTGGGCCAAGATGAACTTAGGCGGGTGAGAAGCGGTAGGTGATCTCGTCAAAGCTGTCGGCGGCGAAGGTATAGAACCAGCGCAGCGTTTCATGGGCCACCGGAATGCCATGTTCGGCATTGCCCGGAATGAAAAGGGCGACGCCGGTCGAAAGATCGTGCGGCTGGCCGTCGATCACCACGGTTCCCCGGCCCTCCAGACCGAAATAGACCTCGGCATGGGCGTGGCGGTGGGCGGCGAAGTGTTCGCCCTTGCGGATGATGCCAACCCCGCAGGTCAGGCTGTCGGTGTCGGTCTGGCCGCGCGAGAACAGGCTTTGCCAGTGCAGCGTGCCCTTGGCCGGATTTTCCCATGTGGCAAGTGGAAGGGTTGCGGTGTCGAGGCGCAATGCAGTCATGTGTTCAGCCATTTCAGGATGTCCGCCCGGTTGCCATCAAGGCGAGGGGCGGCGGGGCGCGTGGCCCTTTCGGGCAGGGTGGAAAGCTTGATCGGGTTGCCCGGTGCGGTAAAGCGATTGCCGGCGGCATCGGGGTCCATCGGGAGGACCATGGCACGCGCCAGAATCTGCGGGTCCTTGAGCACTTCGGCCATGTCCTGCACCCGCGCCGTCGGCAGGCCCGCGGCCTCAAGCTTTGCGATCCAATGGGCGACGGGCTGTTCGAGCGTCACCGCCTCGATCAGCCGTTTCAAGAGCGCGTGATGCGCGCAGCGCGCGGCATTGGTGGCAAAGCGCGGATCATCGGTCTTGATGGGCAGGTCAAGCGTCTTGCACAGATGCACAAACATCGCGTCATTGCCCGCCGCGATGACGAAGAAGCCATCCGAGGCGCGGTAGGTGGAAAAGGGCGTGATGGTCGGGTGCCGCGCGCCAGTGCGGCCGAGGGGCTTGCCGGTGGCCGTGGTCAGCGCCAGAGAATGTTCCTGAATGGCCAGCTGCGCGTCCAGCATGGCGATATCCACCTTGGCTCCGCGGCCCGTCCTCTCGCGGCCATAGAGGGCGGCCAAGACGCCCTGGGCCAGATACATACCCGCCACGATATCGCCGATCGACGCGCCCACCCGCACGGGTGGCCCATTTTCTTCGCCGGTGATGCTAATCACCCCGCCGCGCGCCTGCACCACCATGTCATAGGTGGGTTTGCCAGCTTCGGGGCCTGTGTGGCCAAAGCCCGACACCGCGCCATAGATCAGCAGGGGGTATTTGGCGTGGAGCTTTTCCCAACCATAGCCCAACCGTTCCATCACCCCGGGGCGGTAGTTTTCCAGCACCACATCGGCCCGCGCCAGAAGCCGGTCGAAGATGCCGCGGTCGGTGGGCGATTTCAGATCAAGCGCGATCGACTGCTTGCCGCTGTTCAGCGCCGCAAAATAGGCGCTTTCGCCGTTGACGAAGGGCGGAAAGGCGCGGGTGTCGTCGCCTGCTCCGGGCCGTTCCACCTTGATGACGCGCGCGCCGAGGTCTTGCAGCGTATGGCTGCAGAAGGGACTGGCAAGCACATGGGTCAGGTCAAGAATCGTGATGTCGGCAAGGGGGGGGCAAGAGACGGACATGGCTCATTCCATCCGGAACTGTTTGGCGAGTTTCAGCCCCTGTCCTTGATAATTCGAGGAAATTCCTGCGCCATAAAGCGCGTCGGGGCGCTCGCTCATCCGTTCATAGACCAGGCGTCCGACAACCTGGCCATGTTCCAGCACAAAGGGCGCTTCGTGGCAGCGCACCTCGAGAACCCCGCGCGAGCCGCTGCCTCCGGCGCTTGCATGGCCAAAGCCGGGGTCGAAGAAGCCCGCGTAATGCACGCGGAACTCGCCCACCATGGCCAGATAGGGGGCCATTTCGGCGGCATAATCGGGCGGGATGGTGACCGCTTCGCGGCTGACCAGAATATAGAAGGCGCCGGGATCAAGGATGATGCGGGCGTCCGTGGCGCGGACCTCTTCCCAGAAATCGCGGGCGGGGTAATGGCCGATGCGGTTAAGGTCGATCACCCCGGTGTGGGGCTTGGCGCGATAGCCCAGCAGATCGCCCTTGGCCGGTTTCAGGTCGACCGAGAAGCCCAGGCCCTCGGAAATCACCGCATCGCCCGAGACCAGCGTATCTGCCGCATGCAGCGCGCGCAGCTCGGCGTCGGTCAGCACCGACTGGCCCTGCCGGAAGCGGATCTGGTTGAGCCTTTGGCCCGCGCGCACCAGCACGGAAAACGAGCGCGGGCAGACCTCGGCGTAAAGGGGGCCGGTGAAGCCTTCGGGGATGCGGTCGAATTCGGTGCCGCCATCGGTGATGGTGCGCGTCAGAAGATCAAGCCGCCCGGTGGAGGATTTCGCATTGGCCACCGCTGTGATGCCCGGTGGCAAGGCCAGCGCTTCCATCAATGGGACGACATAGACGCAGCCTTTTTCCAGAACCGCGCCATGGGTCAGGTCGACCCGGTGCATCTCGAACTCGGCCAGACGGTCGGCCACGCGCGCCGCATTTCCGGCAAGGAACGATGCCCGGACGCGATAGGCCACCGTCCCAAGGCGCAGATCAAGGCTGGCGGGCTGGATCTGATCGGGCAGGATGGCGGGCTGGCCTGTCAGGGCGCCCTTGGCGATCATGGCGCGCAGGGCTTGGGCAGGCAGAACTCCGGCGGATGTCATGGCTTTGGCCCCCCAGCCAGGCGATCGAGTTAAAACGAAACCGCCCGCGCTGCCAGATGGCAGGCGGGCGGTTTGGTATTGGTCGGGCCGGAGAGATTCGAACTCTCGACCTCCCGCCCCCCAGACGGACGCGCTAACCAGGCTGCGCTACGGCCCGACGAATAGGGGCTTTCATAACGATATTCCGGCGGCTCGCAAGCGGGAAAGCACATTCTTTCGCGTTCAAAGCGGGCTGGTGCTGGGGGCGGCCGCAGGGGCTGCGGCCATGCGGGACTGCAACAGCGCCAGACGGTCGCGCAGGGCGCGCGCCTCGTCGGTGGCAAGGCTGCCTTTGGGCAATTGCCGCAGGCGGGCAAGAAGCGATTGCGGCGGGGCTTCCGGCGCTGCGGTGACCGCCGCATCCTGCGAAGTGGCCCTTGGTGGGGCGCTGTGCAGGGCAAAGAGCGGCAACTCATCAGCATCGGGCGCGGGGCCTGAAAGAGGGGGTTCCCGGGCGGGTTCATCCGGGGCAGGGGCTTTGGACGGGGGGATGGCGTCTGTTGCGTCAGCCGATGTGCTGGCGTCAGGAACAGGATCAGGGGCAGGGG
>VGDH01000121.1 GCA_016869835.1 Alphaproteobacteria bacterium | reverse complement strand
GGTAGCAACCGTAAAGCGTGATCATGGAAAACCACTTGCTGATCGGGCTATGCTTTGGCCGAGCCTAGGGCAGCCGTTCGGCAAACGAAAGGGCGGCTGTGGCGCCACGGTCACGGGCGCCTGCATTCCGATATCTGTCAGGCGGCATTTTGATGCGGATCAATGCGCGTCTCCTCCATCGCCCCTAAGATCGCTGCAGCCTGCCCGCGAAGGAGCCGCCCATGGACCAGATCATCGCAGCCGACAGCCTTGCCCCTGCCGCCCCCGCCAAAGCCGACACGCCCCAGATGCCCCCTGATCTGTCGGGGCAGGGCGAAGGTCTAACCGGCCCCCGGCAGTTTCCTGCCGTCGATTCCGATGCCATCCGCGCGGTGTTCGAATCCGGCCGCTACCCCTATGCCCGCCCGATGGGCCGCGCGCCTTACGAGGCGGAAAAGGCCAGGTTGCAGGCCGAGCTTCTCAAGGTGCAGATCTGGGCTCAGGAGACGGGGCAGAAATTCGTCATCCTGATGGAGGGCCACGACGCGGCCGGGAAGGGCGGCACCATCAAGCGCTTCATGGAACATCTGAACCCGCGCTATGCCCGGGTCTGCGCCTTGACCAAACCGTCGGCTGTCGAAAAGGGCCAATGGTTCTTTCAACGCTACATCGCCCATCTGCCGACCGCAGGCGAAATGGTGTTCTATGACCGCAGCTGGTACAACCGCGCCGGGGTAGAGCGTGTCATGGGCTTTTGCTCACCGGCGGAATACCTTGAATTCATGCGCCAGGCGCCCGAGTTTGAACGGATGCTGGTCCGCTCGGGCATCCGGCTTTACAAATACTGGTTCTCCGTTACCCGCGACGAACAGCGGACCCGGTTCAAGGCACGCGAAACCTATCCCTTGAAAATGTGGAAACTGAGCCCCATCGACAAGGCATCCTTGGACAAGTGGGACGACTATACCAAGGCAAAAGAGGCGATGTTTTTCTATACCGACACCGCCGATGCGCCCTGGGTGATCGTGAAATCGAACGACAAGAAACGCGCGCGGCTGAATTGCATGAAGCATTTCCTGTCCACCATCGACTATCCGAACAAGGATCATGCGGTGGTAGGAACCCCCGATCCGCTGATCGTGGGGCGGGCCAGTCAGGTCTTGCAAGGGGCTGGGCATATCCTTGATGCCGCGCTGCACCCGGCGGTGCGGCAGGCGTAACCGAAGCGACGGTCAGCCGGGGTTGAAAAACCCGTGGATGGTTTCGGCCAACCCCTGCGAAATCCCTTCGACGGCCATGAGGTCGGGAACCCCGGCCCGGCTGACCGCCTTGGCCGAGCCGAAATGCGCCAAGAGCGCGCGCTTGCGCCCGGCCCCCACGCCGGGGATCTCGTCAAGGGGCGTGGCAGAAACCGCCTTGGCCCGCTTGGCGCGGTGGGCGCCATTGGCCCAGCGGTGCGCCTCGTCCCGCAGGCGCTGGATGAAGTAAAGCACCGGGTCATTGCGCGGCAGGGCCATGGGGGGCAACCCGTCGCGGTGGAATTCCTCTTTGCCCGCGTCGCGGTCGATGCCCTTGGAGACGCCGATCACCGCCACATCCTCGACCCCGAGCTCCGCCAGCACGCCATTCACCGCTGACAACTGCCCCGCACCGCCGTCAATCAGAAGAAGGTCGGGCCACATGTCGGTTTTCCGCTCCGGGTCTTCCTTCATCAGCCGGTCAAAGCGGCGGGTCAGCACCTCGCGCATCATGCCGAAATCGTCGCTGTTCGCGCCAGCGTCCGAGCGGATGTTGAACTTGCGATACTGGCTTTTCAGGAAGCCTTCGGCCCCGGCCACGATCATGCCGCCGACGGCGTCCGAGCCTTGGATATGGGCGTTATCGTAGACCTCGATCCGGGCAGGGGGCGCATCCAGATCAAAGGCCTCGGCCAGACCTTGCAACAGCTTCATCTGGGTCGAGCTTTCCGACATCCGCCGCGCCAGGCTTTCGCGGGCGTTGCGGGCGGCGTTTTCCACCAACTCGGCCTTTTCGCCCCGCTGCGGAACGGCCAGTTCCACCTTGCGCCCCGCGCGGGCCGACAGCGCCTCGGCCACCAGATCGGGGTTTTCGACGGGGTGCGACAGAAGGACCAGCCGGGGCGGTTCCTTGTCGTCGTAGAACTGGGTCAGGAAGGCCTCGAGGATCTCCGGTTCCTCGGCCCCTGCCCCGGTTTTCGGGTAGAAATCCCGGTTGCCCCAGCTTTGGTTGGCGCGGATGAAGAACACCTGCACACAGGCCTGACCATGTTCCAGATGAAGGGCGACCACATCCGCCTCGGCCACGCCTTGCGGGTTGATGCCCTGACTTTGCTGTACCTGCGTCAGCGCCTTGATCCGGTCGCGCAGCGCGGCGGCGCGTTCGAATTCCATGGCGTCTGACGCCTCAGCCATTTCGCGGGCCAGATTGGCCTGCACGGCGGTGGACTTGCCGTCCAAAAACCGCTCGGCATCCTCGACCAAGGCGGCATAGGCCGCCTCATCCACCCGGCCCACGCAAGGGGCAGCGCAGCGCTTGATCTGGTATTGCAGGCAAGGCCGTGTGCGGCTGGCAAACATCACATCCGAGCAATTGCGCAGCAAGAAGACCTTCTGCAGCTGATTGAGCGTGCGGTTCACCGCGCCGGCGCTGGCAAAGGGGCCGAAATAGCGCCCTTCCTCCTTTTTCGCACCCCGGTGCTTCTTGATCTGCGGAAAGGGATGTTCGCGGCTGATCAGGATGTTCGGAAACGACTTGTCGTCGCGCAACAGCACGTTGTAGCGCGGCTTCAGCTGCTTGATGAGGTTCTGTTCCAGCAAAAGCGCCTCAAGCTCCGTCCGCGTGGTCAGGAACATCATCGAGGCGGTCTCATGGATCATCCGCGCGATGCGTGCCGAATGGCCCGAGGGCCGGGCATAGTTCGACACCCGCGCCTTCAGATTGCGCGCCTTGCCAACATAAAGCACCTCGGAGGCCGCATTCAGCATGCGATAAACCCCCGGGCTGCCGTCCAGCCCGCGCAGGTAATCCTGAATCACCTCATGCCCGGTGGGGGGTGTTTCGCTCATGCGGAATTGCGCCTCTCGGATGCATTGATTCTGCCGCTTGGCTGCAATGATAAATGACCAAAAGCAAGAGGGAAGAAGTCCACCGAGATTGTGGATAAGTTTGCGGAGAAGTTTTCAGGACGCCGGAATTCGCCTTGTTTCACATGGGCTATGACGGTTTGCCTATTTTTTAGGCAAAATCCCAGGCCATTGATTTTGAACGATATTTTATTTAACAAATCGCAAATCCCTGAAAAATCAGGAGATTTTGTAACGGTCTTGTGAAGATCCGCGCCAAAGTGGACAACTCGCCGCAGGCGTAACGGGGGGGCCTACTCAACCCCCAGCACATCAGGTGTTTGCCAGCCCAGATGTTGACCACCGTCAACGGCAATCATCTGGCCCGTCACAGCCGGGGAATCGAGGAAAAACCCAAGCGCCGCCGTGATGTCGGCCGGATTCGCGCCACGCCCGAGGACCGTGGCAGCGCGCTGGCGGGCAAAATGGCTGTCGCTTTGCCGCGCGCCCTGCAAGGTGGGGCCGGGGCCGATCGCATTGACCCGGATCTGCGGCGCCAAGCCTTGCGCGGCAGTGCGCGTCAGCGCCCAAAGACCCATCTTGGCAAGGGTATAGGTCATGAACTCTGGCGTCAGCTTATGCACGCGCTGGTCGATCATGTTGATGACAAGGCCGCTTGCAACCGGCTCGCCCGCCGCGTCCTGCCCGGCGGCCGGGGCCTGTGCGGCAAAGGCCTGCGTCAAGACAAAGGGCGCGCGCAGGTTCGATTCCAGATGCCGGTCCCAGCTTTTGCGGCTGGCGGTGCGGATGGTGTCATATTCAAAGATTGACGCGTTGTTGACCAGAACCGTCAAGGGCCCGCCCAGACCCTGCACGGCCATCGGCACCAGCTTTTCCACCTGCGCTTCGATCAGAAGATCGGCCCGAAGCGCGCAGGCACGCCGGCCCAGCGCGGTGATTTCCTTGACCACCTCCTCGGCCTCTTTGCGAGAGGCGGCGTAATGCACGGCCACATCATAGCCGCGCCGCGCCAGATACAGCGCCATGTCGCGGCCCAGCCGCTTGCCCGCCCCCGTCACCAATGCCCGCATGTCACGCCTTCTTGCACTCGCAGTCCGATTTCCCGACGATATAGCGCCCGCAGCGCGAACAGACAGGGGGTTTCAATCCCCGCCGCCGGATTTGGGTGATGCGGGACATCTTGCCGGGAAACAGGGCCTTGCCGATCATCCCGACAAGGGCCATGCCCAGAAGAAAGACAAGGATGATCTTGAACAGCATCTACAAGCCATAACGCGCCCACAGCGCCCTGTCTTCCACCGATTGCAACAGGTCATCCGCGACCAAAAGGCCGAAACGGGCAAGCAGCCCGCGCTTCTGGCCCAGGGGAACAAGCCGCACCTCCTCGCCGTAAAGCGCCTTGAGCTTGGGCACCAGATGCGCCACCCCGTCAACCAGCCCCAGCTCCACCGCCTGCCGGCCGACCCAGACATCGGCATTGAACAGATCGGCATCGGCGGCCAAGCGGGCACCCCGCCGCGCCTTGACATGGGCGATAAAGGCGTCGTGGATCGGACCTTGCAGGGCTTTCAGCCGGTCAATGTCCTCGGGCTTTTGCGGCAGGAACGGATCGGCAAGGCTTTTCGACTTGCCCGCGGTGACCACCCGCCGCTCAACCCCCTGCCGGGCCATCAGTTCGGGAAAACCGAAGCTGGCAAAGATCACCCCAATCGAGCCGACGATGGAACTGTCATCGACAAAGATCTCATCCCCGGCACAAGCCAGCCAGTAGCCGCCCGAGGCGGCGACATCCTCGACAAAGGCATGAACCTTGACACCCTTTTCCACCGCCAGCCGCCGGATGCGCGCGGCAATGAGGCTGGATTGCACCGCCGATCCACCCGGCGAGTTGATGGCCAAGGCCACGGCGGCGGGCTTCATGTTGAAAGCCTTCTCGATCAGGGGCGCAAGGCCCGCGTCCGAAAGCGCGTTGCGTCCGGTGCCGATGCCGGCTTGCAGGCGGATCACGGGCACGACCGGTGGCTTTTTCAGAAAGGGGATGAAAAGTTTCATCCCATACAGGTAGGGCGAGAAAGCGTGTTTCGCAACCGCTCCTCCTCGTCGTCTGCGACGCTCGTCGGGGTGCGCTCGACGAGACGCCGCAGGCGCCCGAGGAGAGGCGCTGGACAGCCGCGTCCGATGCGGGCAGGTTTGCCCCATGATCGACAAGCTGGAAATGTTCATTGCGCTGGCAAACGAGCGTCACTTTGGCCGCGCGGCCGAGGTGATGGGGGTCACCCAACCCTCGCTGTCCAGTGCCATCCGCCAGCTTGAAGATCAGCTTGGCGTGCAGCTTGTCTATCGCGGCAGCCGGTTTCAGGGCCTGACGCCCGAAGGCCAGCGCGTGCTTGATTGGGCGCGGCGGATCGTGGGCGACATGCGCGCGCTGAAAGACGAGATGCGCTCGGTTCATTCCGGCCTGTCGGGCAATCTGCGCATCGGGGTCATTCCCACCGCCCTGCCGATGGTGGCCGAGTTGACCGGCCCCTTTACTGCCCGTCATCCGAATATGCGTGTCACCATCCTGTCGCGCACCAGCGCCGAAATCCTTGATGGGATCGACACGCTGGAGCTGGATGCGGGCATCACCTATCTGGACAACGAACCTTTGGGCCGCGTGGCGCAAACGCCGCTTTATACCGAGTTTTACCGCTTTCTCTGCGCGCCGGGCAGTGCGTTGGCCAAGCGTGACAAGATCAGCTGGCACGAGGTCGCCTCGGTTCCCCTCTGCCTTCTGACCGCCGACATGCAGAACCGCCGGATCGTCAACCAGCATCTGGCCGAAGCAGGCGCGCGGGTGCAGGCGATGGTGGAGAGCAATTCCACGATTGCGCTTGTGTCGCATGTGCGGTCCGGGCTTTGGGCCTCGGTTGTGCCGATGAAACTGGCCGAGATGTTCTCCGGGCAGGGGTTGGTGGCCATTCCCATAGTGGAGCCCGAGGCCGAGCATCTGGTGGGCCTCGTGACCGCGCGGCGCGATCCGCAGACCCCGGTCTTGCAGGCGCTGATCGAGGAAGCCGCGCGGATGGGGCGCAAACGATAGACTTCACCTATCAACCCACGGCATATTGATATTGATTTTCCTATCGGGCGGCGTACTTAGGTATGCAGCTACCGAAGGGCCGCCATATGCTTGATTCCGTCGAAGTCACCTCCCGCGTCGGAGAAATCCTGAACGATCACAAGGGGATGGAGGGATCGCTGTTGCCGATCCTGCATGCCATTCAGGCCGAGTTCGGCTATGTGCCGCAGGCGGCCTTGCCGATCATCGCGCAGGATCTGAACCTGTCGAAGGCTGAAGTGCACGGGGTGATGTCGTTCTACCATGACTTTCGCGAGAACCCAGCCGGGCAGCATGTGCTGAAACTGTGCCGGGCCGAGGCCTGCAAATCCATGGGGGCGGACCGGGTGGCGGACCATGCCCAGCGCGCCCTTGGCATCGAATGGCACGAGACGACAAAGGACGGCAAAGTCACGCTGGAGCCGATCTTTTGCCTTGGCCTTTGTGCCTGTGCGCCGGCCGCCATGGTGGATGGCAAGATCATCGGCCGCGTCGATGAGGCGAAACTGGACAGCATCATCGGGGGCCTGAAATGAAGATTTACCTGCCGCTCGATAGCGCAGCCGTCGCCCTTGGGGCCGATGAGATTGCCGGTGCCATCCGCGCCCAACGCCCGGATGTGACGATCATCCGCAACGGCAGCCGTGGTATGGTCTGGCTGGAGCCGCTGGTGGAGGTGGAAACGCCTGCCGGCCGTATGGCTTTTGGCCCGATGACTTTGGAAGACGTGCCTGCCCTATTTGGCGATCTGGCCCAGCACCCGAAGTACCTTGGCCTCACAGAAGAGCTTCCTTGGATGAAGGCGCAGACGCGCCTGACCTTTGCCCGTGTTGGCGTGATTGACCCCTTGTCCTTGGCATCTTACCGCGCCCATGGCGGGCTTTCAGGCCTTGAGCGTGCCTTGGGCATGAGCCAGCCAGACATGGTGGCGGAGGTCACGAACTCGGGCCTGCGCGGGCGCGGTGGTGCGGGTTTCCCCACTGGCATCAAGTGGAAAACCGTCTCCGAGACCAAGGCTGACCGCAAATACATCGTCTGCAATGCCGACGAGGGCGACAGCGCCACCTTTGCCGACCGGATGCTGATGGAAGGTGACCCCTTTACCCTGATCGAAGGCATGGTGATTGCAGGGCTTGCCTGCGGGGCGACCAAGGGCTTTGTCTATATCCGGTCGGAATATCCGATCGCGATTGAGGTGATGCAAAAGGCGGTCATCATCGCCCGCGCTGAAGGTATTCTGGGTGCGTCGGTTCTGGGCCGTGGCCCGGCCTTTGACATGGAAATCCGGGTTGGCGCCGGGGCCTATGTTTGCGGCGAGGAAACCAGCCTTCTGAACAGCCTTGAGGGCAAGCGCGGCATCGTGCGCGCCAAGCCGCCGCTGCCCGCTCTGCAGGGGTTTATGGGCCGCCCGACGGTGGTGAACAACGTGATCTCGCTCGCCTCGGTTCCGGTGATCTTTGAAAAGGGCGCGGATCATTACAAGAACTTCGGCCTTGGCCGATCGCGCGGCACGATCCCGCTGCAGATCGCCGGGAACGTCAAATACGGCGGGCTTTATGAAATCGCCTTTGGTCTGACCTTGGGCGAAATCGTTGACAAGATCGGCGGCGGCACGGCTTCTGGCCGTCCGGTCAAGGCGGTGCAGGTGGGCGGGCCTTTGGGGGCCTATTTCCCGCGGTCGCTGTTCGATACGCCCTTTGGCTATGAAGAGTTCGCGGGCAAGGATGGGCTGATCGGCCACGCCGGTCTGACGATTTTCGACGACACCGCCGACATGCTGGATATGGCGCGCTTTGCCATGGAGTTCTGCGCGATTGAAAGCTGCGGCAAATGCACCCCCTGCCGCATCGGCGCTGTGCGCGGTGTAGAGACCATCGACCGCATCAAGCGCGGCGACGCGGCGGCCATGCCGATCCTGACCGACCTGTGCAACACCATGAAATCGGGCTCGCTTTGCGCCCTTGGCGGGTTCACCCCCTATCCGGTGATGTCCGCTGTCACCCATTTCCCTGATGACTTCCAGACGCAGAAGGAAGCCGCCGAATGAAAGACTTCATCATCCCCTCTGACCGCGATTTCGGCACGCCCTATGTGCGGTCCACCGCGACGGTGACGCTGAACATCGACGGGTTCGATGTGACCGTTCCGGAAGGCACCTCGATCATGCGCGCGGCCGCCGAGATCGGCATCACGGTGCCGAGACTTTGCGCGACCGACAGTATTGAAGCCTTTGGCTCCTGCCGCATCTGCCTTGTTGAAATCGAAGGCCGCAACGGCACGCCGGCATCCTGCCCCACGCCGG
>VGDH01000120.1 GCA_016869835.1 Alphaproteobacteria bacterium | reverse complement strand
CCTCTTGCAGACGCGTGGCGACGAAGCCCGGGATCTCCTTTTTCATGATCAAGGGGGCCTTGCCGGCAACTTTGTAGAACTCTGCCGCCCATTCCACGGCCACTTGGTCAGTCTTCCTGCCGCCAACGATCTCAACTAAGGGCAATAGGTAGGGAGGGTTAAACGGATGGGCTATGACAGTGCGTTCCGGCGTCGTGCATTTGGCCTGAATATCGCTCATCATCAGACCCGAAGTGGACGAGCCGATGACACAATCCTTTGGGGCTAAGCGTCCCAAAGCCTCGTAAAGCGCCTGCTTTATCTCTAGCCGCTCGGGCGCGCTTTCCTGAATGAACTGAGCATCACGGACAGCATCCGCCAGATCAGCCGTGACCAGTAACCGATCACGAGACGCGCCGGGCGCAAGGCCAAGCGCTGTCAGGCTGATCCATGCGGTGTCAATCACCGCCATAAGCGCATCTTTCTCGGCTATGGAGTGAACATAGGCCGTGACGTCATAGCCTCGCGCAAGGAAATGCGCAGTCCAGCCGCCACCGATGGGGCCAGCGCCCAGTGAAGCAACGCGACACACGGATTTTGGATCAGGATACATCTCAGCGCCCCTTGAACTTTGGTTCACGTTTTTCGACAAAGGCTGCGATGCCTTCTTTAGCGTCTTCAGACACCATCATGGCCCGGTAGGTCGGTAGATCGCCTTCACGTATTGCCCTGAAGGCCTTCTCAAGCGGCAAACACTGGATAGCACGCTCAACTTCCTTGACGGTTTGCATTGCTAGGGGCGCAGAGGCTGCAATCTTATCCGCCCATTCTCGCGCCAC
Source organism: Alphaproteobacteria bacterium (assembly GCA_016869835.1). GTDB lineage: Bacteria > Pseudomonadota > Alphaproteobacteria > Rhodobacterales > Rhodobacteraceae > Tabrizicola_A. The sequence continues at coordinate 7,686 of VGDH01000120.1, read as the reverse complement.
CGCCATCTCTTGCCCTTTCGCGACGACTTTGTTGACAAGCCCGTAGTGGGCTGCCTCAATCGCGGTCATGCGACGACCGAGAAGGAACATCTCGGTCGCGATGTTGCGTGGAATTAGGCGCGGCAGGCGCTGCAAGGCTCCAGCATCAGGCACAATGCCCAGCGGCATTTCAGGCAGGCCGAAGGTCACATGCTCACCCGCGATGATCAGGTCACAGGACACCGCAATCTCAAACCCTCCGCCAATCGCCATGCCATTCAGCGCGCAGATCACCGGTTTGTTGAGCTTCCAGTTTTCAGTCAGACCAGCGAAACCGCCATCGCCGTAATCTTCCTCCCACCAGTTGTTCAATGCCATGTCACCTTGATTCAGCGCCTTTAGGTCCCAGCCCGCCGAGAAGATCTTTTCGCCCGACCCCGTGAGAATGGCACACCAAAGATCGGGGTCGTCGCGCAGCAGCGCAAAGGCAGCCCCCATCTCTTGGCTCATTGCACGGTCGATCGCATTGACCTTCGGTTTGGAAAGTGTGACTTCCAGGATCCGGCCACGCCGGACGACTTCGACATGTGACATAGATGACCTCAGCTGAAAGCGGGAATAACGTGTTTGCAGAAGAGCTCTAGTGAGCGTTTTTGTTCCTTCAGCCCAAGGCCTAGGCTCGCATAATAGATGAATTCATCTACTCCGATTGCCTGATATAGCTTCAGCTTTTCGATTACCTCATCAGGTGTGCCGAACATCAGGTTTTTGTTTAGCATTTCCGGGTCATATTCCGCTCGGTTGCCCAGTTGGTCGAGCGGGATAGACTTCGGGAAACCGTTTGTGACGTCACCCAAATTCTTGAAGAGACCTTCGAACTGGCTGAGTTGTCGCTGGACGGCGCGGATGGGCACCATCCATTCATCCTTGCTGTCATATAGGGCGGTGTGGCGCATCATGGCCATGATAGGGCGCGGCTTGCCCGGGTTGTTAGCCATCGCCTCAGCCATACGCCCCATATATGTCTCGGCCTCGTCCATGCCCCGCGTTAGTGGCCAGGATTGGATGTTGCAGCCGTTTTTAACAGCGTAATCGTAGGTTATCGGGGCGCGGGCTGCAACCCATACAGGAACATCCGTCTGCAAGGGCTTGGGGCAAGATGTCGAGGTGGGGAAGGACCAGAACTCTCCATTGTGCTCATAATCTCCCTTCCACAGGGCGCGTATCACTGGCAGCATTTCCTGCATGTAGCGCCAAGCATCTGATTGTTTCAGACCTGGCCGCATCCGGTCAAACTCGCGCTGATAGGCGCCTGAGCCGATGCCGAATTCTAGTCGTCCGCCCGAAATCAGATCGAGAAAAGCAGCCTCTCCGGCGGCTTTGATCGGATGCCAATAAGGAGCAGCGATGACAGCGGTACCAAGGCGAATACGGTCGGTGTGATTTGCCCACCAGGCCAAGATTGAGAAGGGGTTTGGCGCAATTGTCATCTCGAGCGCGTGGTGTTCGGCGGCCCAGACGATGTTGAACCCGCCCTCGTCGGCCATCTGGACCATTTCCAGCGTATGACGAGCAACTTCTTGCATGTCCAAGCTGTCGTCAATCCGCTCAAGGTTAATAGCAAGCTGGAATTTCATGGATAGCTCCTAGAGTGGATCAGTTCAGCGCATCACAAATGGATTGGCGACTGGATCGGACGATGTGTTGATCCAGATCGTTTTGGGGCGTGTGTAGTCCAGCATCGCCTGAAAGCCACTTTCGCGGCCGTATCCTGATCCTTTGACGCCACCGAAAGCCGCAATAGGCGATACTACGCGGTAGGTGTTGACCCAGACGATCCCGGCGCTGACGGCGCGAGCCACTCTCATCTGCCGCGCACCGTTCAAGGTAAAGATACCCGCAGCCAGGCCGTGTACGCTCGCGTTCGCTAGCATGATCGCCTCAGCCTCAGTCTCGAAGCGTAAAACTGACAGGACAGGGCCGAACAGTTCAGTGTCGACAATGGTCAGATCGGGTGAAGGGCAATCGATAATCGTTGGCTCATAGTAAGTGCCGCCCAAACCGTCAGGCTGCTTGCCACCGACAAGAACTTTGCCACCTTCCTTTTGCGCCAAGGCTACTTGCGCTTGAATGTGACGCAGTTGGCCTTCCGTGCACAAAGGGCCCATCTGAGTTTCTTCGTCTAAAGGATCGCCAATTCGGATCGATTTCGCTAAAGAAACAATCTTTTTAAGGAATTGATCGGCAATCTTTGAGTGAAGTATCAAGCGCGAACCCGCGACGCAGCTTTGACCTGTCGCCCCAAAGATCCCCGCAACAGCGCCATTCACGGCGCTGTCGATATCGGCATCCTCAAAGACGATGAAAGGGGATTTCCCCCCTAACTCCAAGGAAACTTCTGCAAAGTTCTCTGCAGAGTTCTTTACAATGGCTCGCGCCGCAATGGGCCCACCAGTGAACGAGATCCGTGAAACTAGTGGGTGGCTTGTCAGCGCTTTACCCACTTCATTATGGCCTGTTACTATGTTTACTACCCCCGGTGGGAAGCCCGCTTCGGCAATCAAGCGGCCAAAATCTAGCATCGCAACCGAAGCATGTTCCGAGGCCTTTAGAACCACAGTATTGCCCGCCGCCAGCGCTGGGCCGATCTTTACGGCCACGAGGAAAAGCTGCGAGTTCCAAGGCACAACAGCCGCAACCACGCCCAAGGGTTCACGGTTTGTGAATACCATGAGGTCAGGCTTGTCGATCGGCAGTACCTCGCCAGCAAGTTTATCGGCGGCACCGGCGTAGAAATGGAAGAACTCAGCGATATACTTCGCCTGCCAGCGGGTTTCCTTCAGCATCTTTCCGGTGTCGATGGTCTCGGCCCGCCCTAGTTCCTCAGACCTCTCGGCCAGAAGATCGCCCAAACGCCGCAGGCACTTTCCGCGCTGGCTTGGGGTCATCGACGCCCAAGGGCCTGACGCAAAAGCACGCTCCGCCGCCCGTACTGCCCGCTCGACATCTGCCTCTGTCGCTTCCGGCACTCTTGCCCAGACCTTACCGGTAACCGGTGAAGTACTGTCAAACGCGGCTCCGTCGGAGGCATCGGTCCATTCGCCGTCAATCAGCATCTGACAGTATCTGATCGAGCCCATGCCCACCTCCATCTTTCTCTCATTCTTGTGCCCGAACTGATTACTAAATTTGCGATAATTCGCCGCATTATGGCGATAAAGCGAAAGTTAGTCGCCGTTGGTCCTGCAACCATTGCGTCAACGGGGGGATTGAGCATGCCGAAACATGTGATCGGAGAACCACTTGTCATAAATGGTCGCCGACTATCTCTCAGCCGCGCCGTGCGCGCTGGTGACATGATTTATCTAACTGGCCAAGTGCCGATGCAGAACGGTCAAGTTATGACCAACGGCACAATCGAAGAGCAGACCCGCGCTGTTCTGGATGAGATTACAGCGACGCTATCCCTTGTGGGGTGCACGAGAAGCGATGTGGTCAAGGCCATGGTCTGGTTAAAGGATCGCGCTGATTTTCCCGATTTCAACGCAGTTTATGCTGAGTACTTCCCCGAAGATCCCCCAGCGCGCTCAGCGCTCGTAAGCGATTTTCTCGTCGATATCCGGGTTGAGGTTGAGGTGATCGCTTACAAACCCGAAGACCGCACATGAGCACACTTGATCCCATGGGCACGGCCTATGACATGACCGGGCCTAAGGGCGCCCCGGTTGTCGTCTTGGTGCATGGATTGGGGCTAAGCAGGGCGATCTGGCAGTGGCTCGTGCCACTCCTAGCCTCACGGTTCCGCGTGGTCAGCTATGATCTGATCGGTCATGGGCGAACTGTCGTCCCTGTTGGAAAGCCGGTGTTGCGTGATTTGGCGCACCAGCTTGAGATCCTGATCGATCACCTTGGCGTCGCAAAAGCCGCGATTGTCGGTTTTTCGCTCGGTGGAATGGTGGCGCGGCGGTTCTCACAGGACTTTCCGGATCGGGTCACGGCCTTGGTGATCCTGCATTCGCCTCACCGCCGCACGCAAGCGCAACAAGCCGCTATCGTCGCTCGTGTCGAGCAGACAAAGAACGTTGGCCCCGCAGCCACTGTCGAAGCTGCGCTGGTACGATGGTATACGGACAATGCACGGGCAAGCCGCGCCGAACTAATGGAGCAAACGCGAGCCTGGGTTCTGGCAAATGACCCCAAGGTCTACCCTGAACTATACCTTATCCTTGCTACAGGAATTGAGGAGATAGTCACCCCCGTCCCCCCAATTGCTTGCCCCACGCTCGTCCTTACCGCCGATGAAGACTATGGCAACTGCCCAGAAATGAGTGCCGCAATCGCCGCCGAGATCAGTGGCGCCGAACTGATCATCTTGAAGGGCCTTCGCCACATGGCATTGGCAGAAAACCCAGATGCTGTGAATGGGCCCGTTCTTGCTTTCCTGACCAAGGTGCTAGGATGACAGGGATCCTCACAGGAGTGCGAGTGCTGGATCTTAGCCGGATGCTTTCGGGTCCTTACGCAACAATGATGCTTGCTGATCACGGCGCAGAAGTGGTCAAGATTGAGGACGCCGTAGGCGATACTTCCCGCGCAAACGGCCCTTTTCGTGATGACGATCCCGACTTGGAATGGGCGGGCTATTTCGTCAGCCTGAATCGGTCGAAGAAGAGCATTGTTCTGGATCTGAAGTCCGATGCTGGCCGCGAGACGCTGCGTAGGCTGGTCCAGACAGCTGACGTTCTGGTTGAGAATTTTCGTCCGGGCGTCATGGAGCGGCTAGGCCTTTCTTATGAAAGCTTGGCCGAAGTTAACCCGCGTCTGGTATACGCCGCAATCCGCGGCTTTGGAGATCCGCGCACGGGGACTAGCCCATACGCCAACTGGCCTGCTTATGACGTGGTGGCCCAAGCTATGGGCGGTCTAATTTCGGTTACTGGTGCTGACCGCCGCCACCCGCTAAAAGCTGGCCCCGGCATTGGTGATGTTTTTGCTGGCATGGTCGCCGCTTTCGGCATACTTGCCGCCCTCCGCGCAGCCGAGGCGACGGGAAAGGGTCAATTTCTCGACGTTGCTATGTACGACGCGATGCTGTCCTTGTGCGAACGGCTAGTCTATCAGCACGATTTCGACGGCAGTGTTCCCGGCCCTGAGGGCAATGGCCACCCGCTTCTGGCCCCATTCGGGCTCTTCCCGGCAAAGGACGGTATGGTTGCCATTGGAGTGGTAGACGATGCCTTCTGGTGCATATTGGCCGAGGTGATGGCCTGCCCTGAAGCCGCGAAAGATCCCAAGTTTGCCACCCGTGCCGCCCGGCGCGCAAACATGGCTTTGGTGAACCAAAGCGTTAGCTCGTGGACGGCCCAGTATGCAGTTTCAGAGCTGACGACACTTCTGGGCGGGCGCATTCCCTTCGGCCCTGTTAACGACATTGCGGCTATTTTAGCTGATCCCCATGTTGTTGCCCGTGGCATGATCCAGACCATACCCCATGCCGACCCCGACAAGCAGTCCTGGCGCGTCGCGGGCAACCCCTTGCGCTTTACAGCGAACCCTGCACCAGAACCCACCACGCCACCCCGGCTTGGTGCGGATCAAGCTCTGGCTAGCCTATCGCAACTACCAACTGTTGACACTAAAGCTTTGCGGAACGCTTTTGGCGCCTTTGCCACTGGCGTCACCGTAATCACAACCCGCCAAAGCGATGGCACCCCGCGCGGTTTTACCGCCAACAGTTTTACCTCAGTTTCACTAGACCCTCCGCTGCTCTTAGTGTGCCTTGCAAAATCCGCGCATTCTTGTGACGTTTTTTCTACCGCGTCGCATTTTGCAGTGAACGTTCTGTCTGAAGCACAAAAGGATTTATCCGGCCTTTTTGCCTCGCAGTCCCCGGACAAGTTCTTGCAATGCAACTGGTCCTCCGGACATGCCGAAATGCCCATACTGACCGGTGCAATTGCACAATTTACCTGCGCTCGTCACAGGTTAGTTGATGCCGGTGATCATCTAATCCTGATTGGCAGGGTCGAGGGCTTTGGGACGCGAACAGGCCAGCCTTTAGGTTACTTCCGGGGCAATTACTTTTCAATTGGTCTTGAGCGCGATCTGGTAGAAGCTGCGGCGGCGGCGGGCAGCCGCATCGGCTTGATCCTCGCCCGCGAAGATGGCGTGCTGCTGAAGGTGGGCACAACAGGACAACTCTCGCTGCCACTGGCCTCTAGCCCTAAACCATCTCTCGAGGCCCTCCAGGCAGAGTTGGCGTCCCAAGGTTTGCAGCCTGAGATTGATTTCGTTTATGCCGCTTTCGATGACCGCCAGACGGGTGGGCACGCGATCTACTATCATGGCCGTGTGGCTGGAAAGATTCCAAGTGAATACAGGGTCGTCCCGCTGATGACTTTGCCGGGTGTCGCGTTGGCAAATGCTGCGGAAGCTCAGATGCTGGCCCGCTTCGCGGCAGACTTCCGCAACGGCACTTTTAGCATTTATCACGGAAATGAAACCACGGGTTCTGTCCGAAAGGTCAGCGTGCCCTAGACACTGAGCAGAGAGGAATGTAGATGCCATTACCAGAACTCCGCAAGGTCGTTACATATGACGAAGATATTCTCTCGGACGGCGGTCGCGCTTGTTCGCCAGTTCTAAGGGTTATAGGGGTTGCCGCGGTGGTAACAAACCCTTGGCACGGGAGTGGTTTTGTCGAAGATCTGCAACCTGAAATTCGCCGAATGGCGCCTGCGCTTGGCAAATTGCTGACCGATCGGCTTATCGCTTTGGCTGGATCGGGCGATGCCATTGAAGCCTACGGCAAGGCCGCGCTCTGCGGTACGGCATGTGAGTTGGAGCACGGCTCGGCGCTTATCCACACTTTGCGCTTTGGTAACTTCTATCGCGAGGCTGTGGGTGCCAAGACGTACCTCGGTTTCACCAACGGGCGCGGGCCAGCTAATTCCCAGATCCAGATACCGTTGATGGACAAGCACGACAGTGGTCGTCGCTCCCATTATCTGACTGTGCAGTTCGCTGTGCCAGATGCTCCGGGCCATGACGAACTTGTAGTTGCCTTTGGTGCTGCGACCCGGGGGCGCCCGCATCATCGGATCGGAGACCGCTACTCTGATCTCAAGGAGATGGACCGGGACTTGGACAACCCAGCTGGGATTTAGTACTTCGAGGAAACATCAACATGACTGAACGAGAAGATTCTCTTGATGGGGCCAGAATAAATGGGGTCAGAAAACATCTATCTACGTCTTCTCTTTTGAGGAGAACCCTACAATGGTTGTTGGGAAAACTTGGATCGGTTCCCAGAGATCCTCAAAACGCAGATCCAGATCCGCAGATGACTGATCCGCACGACCGACCAAAAGTCTATTATCGCCCTTGGTAATACCGCGATGTCGACCGAATAAGGAGGACTTTGTTCGAGGCAATCAAGTCGCTCGTCTACGGTCCAGACTTCGATAACGGGGCCGGGACAGTCAAGCAATTTTTGGCACACGAAGCTAGCCGCTGGAGTGCGGTTTTTGCCTCAGTTCTTTTTGAGCCGTCCTACTTTCACCACTGCCTTCGTCTGAGATTGGCCTGCCCCAATCTAGTGGTCCGCTTTTAGTCTTAGTGCATGATTGGTCTTGACGCTACGGCTGGCGTGGCCGGCGGAGCGGCTCCGGATGGCGTAGCCGGCCACTGGATGACCTCGGGAGCTGG
>VGDH01000119.1 GCA_016869835.1 Alphaproteobacteria bacterium | reverse complement strand
CGCCCCCCCCCAGGTCATCCGGCCGACACCCCGCCGGGCGCCCGCAGCACGGCGGTTCTGCCACAGCCCCCCGCCCGGCCTCAAGCCGCCTTGGAAACCGGTTATTTCCATGTCGCAATGGGATCTGCCGCAATTGACCGCAAAGCCGCCACGCACCTGCCCCAGCCGCAGGTCAGGCTTGTGGCACGCAACAAACCCCAAAGGCCCCCCGATGACCCGCCTGATCGCGTTCTTCGCCCGCGCCAGCCTCTTTGCCCGCCAGGCAGACGAGACCGACGCCTTCGATCTCCGCCTGACCCGCCTCGGCCTGCGCGAAGCGCGGGCGCGCGCCCAGGGCGCAATCTTCAGAAATCGACCGTCACATTCGGCAGGCGCAGCGATTTCATAAGCTCGCGCACCTCTTGCCGCGCGGCGACATTGGACAGGTTCATGTTGTCCACGCCGGTATCCTTCAGATCCAGAACCGTCAGCCCGCGCGGAAACAGCTCGCGGAAGATCACCCGCTCGGCAAAGCCCGGCACCACGCGAAAGCCGATGCGGCGCGACAGGTCCTCCAGCGCCGCCCCCACCTTGCGCTTGTTGTGCATGGCCTGCGCGCCCAGCCGGTTGCGCAGCACGATCCAGTCAATGGGCTTCAACCCGGCCTGGGCGCGCAACTGCCGCGCGTTCCACACCATTTCCGAATAGATCGACGGCCCCTTCAACTTGCCGGTCTCGGGGTCCACCCGCGCCAAAAGGTCGAAATCGACGAAACTGTCGTTCAAGGGCGTGATCAGCGTATCGGCAAGGCTATGGGCCACCTGGCTCAGCCGCGTATGGCTGCCGGGACAGTCGATGATGATGAAATCGCTCGTCCCCTCCAGCGCCGCCACACCTGCGGCCAGCTGCGCATCAAAGGCGTTTTCCCCCGGCGCCACGCCCGCTGCATCCAGCTCGGGCAGATCACGGTAATGCGGGCTCGGCAGATCCAACCCCGCGCGCTTCAGGTAGGCCTGGCGGTTCTCGACATAGCGGGCAAAGCTTTTCTGCCGCAGGTCAAGATCCACACCGCCCACCCGAAACCCCATCCGCGCCAGCGCCGTGGCCACATGCATCGACGTGGTCGATTTGCCCGAGCCACCCTTTTCGTTGCCAACGACCATGATATGCGCCATGACCAGCACCCCCACACACGGCCGCCATGGCGGACCGCCTCTGTTATAGGACGCCCCGGCTATCGAAGGGAACCGCTCTTCGCAAGCGGAAAGACGGAAGGCCCCGCGCCTGCGACGCCCCCACCGCCAGATCACCTGCCGCCAAAAGCAAAGGGCGCCCGAAGGCGCCCCCAAACTCCGGTGCGGTTGGGATCAGAAACCCAGACCGGCGTATTTGTTCTTGAACTTCGACACGCGGCCGCCGGTGTCCATCAGCTTGGCGGTCTGGCCGGTCCAGGCGGGGTGCGACAGCGGGTCGATGTCCAAAGACATCGTCTCGCCTTCCTTGCCCCAGGTGGTCTTGGTGCGGAAGGTGGAGCCGTCGGTCATCTTCACTTCGATGAAGTGATAGTCGGGGTGAATACCGTCTTTCATGGCGCCTCTCCTCACTCAGCTTTTTCTTTGTAGTTGGTAACCTCGGCGATCCGGGCCGATTTGCCGCGACGGGCGCGCAGGTAGTACAGCTTGGCGCGACGCACCTTGCCGCGACGCACCACCTCGATCGAGTCGATGTTGGTCGAATAAAGCGGGAACACACGCTCCACGCCTTCGCCGAAGGAAATCTTGCGAACGGTGAACGAGGCCGAGATGGTCAGACCGCCCTTGCGGCCGATGCAAACGCCCTCATAGTTCTGCACGCGCGAACGCGAGCCTTCGGTCACCTTGTAGCCGACGCGAATGGTGTCGCCGGCCTTGAAATCCGGAATGGTCTTGCAAAGCGCAGCGATCTGCTCGGCTTCGAGTTGTGCGATCAGGTTCATGCCTGTCTCCATATGCCTGCGGTGGGTCCGCAGAGGTGATGCCCGCGTCAGAGCTTCTGGCCTTCACTCGGGTCCCCGCTTTCGCAAGCCCGCCAGAGATGCCGCATGCCGTGTCTTGTCTCGCGCCGCCCCCGCCCCAAAGGCCGGAAGAAGGGTCCGGCAGACGGGCATAAGGAATCGCATCCGCTGGACCAAAGGCCCCGGACAGGCGGCGTATAGGGGCAAGGGGGGCGGGGGTCAAGAGGGCGGGGGCCGGGGGGGCGGGGGTCGCCCGAACCGGCGCCGGATTGTCATTGAACCGTCACCGCCCCGTTACAAGCGCGCCCTAGCCTGCGCCCAAACGCCCACTGGCCCCAAACATCCACTGGCCCCGACACCACTGGCCCCGACACCGGAGACCGCCTTGCTTGCCGCTGCCGACAATATCACCCTGCCGCCGGATATGCCCCCCGCCGCAGCGCTTCATCACCTTGCCGATGGGCTGACCCGGATCATCGACACCAACCTCGCCGCCCTGATGGCCGACGACAGCGCCGAGCCGGTCCACAAGGCCCGCGTTGCCCTGCGCCGCCTGCGCACCGCGCTGGATGCCTTCGCCCCGATCCTTGATGACGACCGCGCCGATGCCCTGCACGACCGCGCCCGTGCGCTCTTTCGCCTTCTGGGCACGGTGCGCGATGCCGATGTCATGGCGATCCGCTTTGCCGACACCGACCGCGCCGAGAAAACCGCCGCCCATGCCAGCCACCAACGCGCCAAGATCCGCAAGGCGCTAAAAAAGAAGAAAGCCCAAGGCTTTCGCGACGGCGTGATGCGGCGGCTGACCGGAAAAAGCTGGCGCCAGACCGGCAAGAAGGCGCGCGCCTTTCGCGAAGGGCCGATGACCACCCTCGCCGCGCTGGCGCTTGACCGCGCCTGGGACAAGGCCCTGTCCAATGGCCTCGATCTGGCACAAATGTCGGTGCGCGCCCAGCACGGCCTGCGCAAGGACCTCAAGGCGCTGCGCTACCTGTCCGAGTTTTTCGCCGACCTATGGCCCGGCGCCCTATCTGATCTTTTCCTCGCCGATCTGCGCGCGCTGCAAGACGATCTGGGTGAAGTCAGCGACAGCGCCACCGCCCGCGCCCATGGCCATGAACAGGCGGCTGAGCCCGACACCCAATCCGCCACCGACCGCGCCGCGGCGGCGTGGAGGCAGATCGTCATGCGCGGCCCCTGGTGGCGAGACCAGGCTGAGGGCTAAGCCACCCGCCTCCTGAAGCACGTCGTGCCAGCGTGGTCGGCGCGCCCTGACGAGGAGAGCACGAAGTGCCCGACGACTGCCCCGCGTCGAGTTACCCCTGCCGCTTCGCCCACAGATCCGGCCGCCGCGCGGCCGTCAGCTTTTCCGCCTCTTCCCGCCGCCATCTGGCAATCTTGCCATGGTCGCCGCTGGTCAGAACGGCCGGAATCTCCCGGCCCTCCCATTCCTGCGGGCGGGTATACTGCGGATGCTCCAAAAGCCCGTTCGAATGGCTTTCCTCTTCAATGCTTTCCGCATTGCCCAAGACACCGGGGATCAGCCGCACCGTGGCATCCAGCATCGCCTGCGCCGCAATCTCGCCGCCGGTCAGCACGAAATCGCCAAGGCTGACCTCCTCAATCTCCCAATGGTCCAGCACCCGCTGATCCACCCCCTCAAACCGCCCACACAAGAGCGTAATCCCATCCGCTGCCGCCCATTTGCGTGCGGTCGCCTGATCGAACGGACGCCCGCGCGGCGACAGATAGACCACCGGCCAACGCGCCCGGTCGCGTGGGCAACCATCGGCCGCCACCCGAAGCGCGGCATCCACCACATCAGCGCGCAAGACCATCCCCGCGCCGCCCCCTGCCGGGGTGTCATCCACATTCCGGTGCTTGCCAATGCCAAAGCCGCGCAGGTCAATCGGCTCCAGCCGCCAGCGCCCCATCTCCAGCGCCTTGCCCGTCAGGCTCAGCCCCAGCGTGCCGGGAAAGGCATCGGGAAACAGCGTGATGATCCGCGCCACCCATGCGCCCTTCAACAGCATCGGCTCTTCCATCAGCACCCGCGGCTTGACGCTGGCCGCGATTTGCAGCCGGCCATGGGATTTCGGCTTGTCGGGGGTGTCGCTCATGCGCGGCTCTTGGCTGAGGGGGTTCCGCGCGGTTCTACCCCTCCCGACGCGGGGGCGAAAGGGGGCATCACCCCTCGCCCTCCTCCAAAAGCCGCATCATGCCACGCATCGCCATTTTCGCCTGCCCCAACTCCTCCTCAGGCAGCCTGGCCCGGTTCAGCATCACGAACTGGTCCGCAAGCCCCTCGACCGAGCAGCGGTTGTGCGCGCGCGTCGGCTGCAAGCCCTGCCGCAGGTCATCGGGCAGTCCGATCAGATCGTAAAGCGCATCCACAAAGGCCAGACGACGGTGCAAAAGCCCCTCCATCGGTGCCACCTCCAGCACGGCCCGCCCCAGCAAGGCGGCGCGCAAGGGCGCGATCACCGCATCGAAATCGGCGGCCGGGGCAAAGTCCTTGCAGAACCGCCGCTGCTTCACCATCAACTCCGGATGCAGCGCCAATTGCCAATGCACCGACCGCAGCCAGGGCCCCGCCGCGCGGGTGGTCAGCCACACCACCACCTCCGCCCCCGGAAACCGCGCCGAAAGCGCGTCAACGGCGGCCGGCACCGTCGTGACGGCGGCGCGATAATCCATCACGCCGAACCGCCCAGGCAAATGGCCAACCAGATCTTCGGACGACACCAAGAGATGCCGCCCCTCCAGCGGCGGCAGCCGCGCCACCCAATCGGCCATGCCCCGCCGCAACGCCCCCTCGTCGCCCGCCCGGCAAAACCCCCGCGCCGCCTAGGCCGCCCGCGACAGATGCGGGCTGCCTTGCGGCGTCTCCACATGGACAAACCGGCCCAGCGCGGCGCGATGGGCATCCAGCGTCACCTGCGAACTGGTGGTGCCGATCTTGTGAAAGCCGGCATGCAGGACGATCCGCATCCTAACGCGCGTTGACCGGCTTAACCGGCCGCCCCGCCCGTGGCAGGGCCGCCCGCGCCGCGCCCAAAGCCTCGGCCAGCGCCCGAAGCTCAGCCGCCACAGCCGGAAACCGCCCCATCATCGGCACAACATCGTCAGGGTCGGGACAATCGGCCAGCCGCTCGGGCCGCTCCCGCACCAGATCGGCACAGCGCCGGGCAAAAAGCGCCACCGTCTCGGCCTCGGACAGCGCATGAAACACCGCCATCGGATAGGTCGAACCGCGCAGGGCCTCGGCCACAGCCGGATCGGTCGCATGAACCACCGCCGCGCGGCGATGCAGGGGCCGCGCCGATCGGTCATAGATCGGATCCATCAGCGCCACCCGCAACGCCTCATGCGAAGTCTGGGTGGCCATGGCATGAAGATGCGCGGCCAGGGTCTCGGGCACGGTATCTGCGGGCAACCGGTCCAACTCGGCCACCATCCGCGTCGCGGTGGCGATCTGGCCCTTCAGATCGACCGGTGCCGCATCGGCGCCCGCCTCCTCCTCGGCCTCGACCCGCGCCATCACCTCATCCAAAGACCCCGCCTGATCGGCCCAAGGGTTCCAGATCATCCGCGCCAGCGGGATCGACAAGAAGGAAATCGCCACCGGCAGCATCAGCGGCATGTCGGGCTCCAGCCCCATCACCCCGCCAATGCCCCGGCCAATGCCAAAGCTCACCGTCACCAGCAAGACCTGCACCACCCCTTGCGTCATGGCGGCAATCAAGGCTTCGGGCCGACCCCAGTCGGCCAACCGGCGCGGCCATTGCTGCGGGCGCAGGATGAACAGCCACAGCATGAAAATCACAGCGAAAAGCGGCACCACAGGCCAGCCAAATCCGCCAATCCCCGCCAGAAGCGGCCCGAAATACAAAAGCGCCGTCGCCCCTTTCAGCAACCGCAAACGTGACTGCATGAAAAACCCCTGAACCAATGCGCCGCCATCGTGGCGCGGGCCAAGGCGTTAGTCCAGCCCCTCTGGCAAATCCACGACGATCCGGCCTGCGCCCAGATCCACCGTCGGCACCGCCGCCAGCGTAAAGGGCAGCATCAGCGCCGCCTTGCGCCCCGCCCCGGCAATCTCCAGAATATCCCCGGCCCCATGGTTATGCACCGCAACCACCCGGCCCAGCACCACACCCCCGGTGTCCACCGCCTCAAGGCCGATCAGATCGGAATGATAGAACTCGTCATCGGGCAGCTTCGGCAAACGCGCCCGATCGACATAAAGCTCGGTGCCGCGCAAGGCATCGGCCTCTTCCTTGGTCTTGACGCCCGACAGCCGCGCCCCAAGCCCGCCCGACACCGGCCGGGTCAATTTCACGGTGAAACTGCGCGCCCCGTCCTTGGTGGACAAAGGCCCGTAATCGGCAATCGCCGTGGGCTCGGCGCAAAAGGATTTCAGGCGCACCTCACCGGCAACCCCAAAGGCCCCGGTGATCGCCCCCACACAGATCCGCTCTTGGCTCATGGCCCGCCCTCCCCGCGGCACAGGCCGCGCGCGTCGATCTGTCCGCCGGCATCCAGACAGGCATCGGCCTGCTGCAGCTCGGCAAATCGCACGCCGGCCCAGAACGACGCCCCGCAAAGGGCAATCGTGATGGACCGGCGCACCAATCCCAAACCCGGGATCAGCGAAAACAAGACTTACTCGGCAGCCGGAGCTTCGTTGCGGGCGGCCTTCTTGGCAGCGCGCTCGGCCAGGGCCTTGCCGGGGGTGCCGGTTTTCGGGTTCGAACGGGCCTTCTTGGCCAGCACGCCCGCCGATTCCAGGAAGCGCGCGATACGGTCGGTCGGCTGGGCGCCGGTGGCCAAGAGGGCCTTGATGCGCTCGATGTTCATCACGACGCGGTTGGCATCGTCCTTGGCCAGCATCGGGTTATAGGTGCCCAGCTTTTCCAGAAAGCGGCCGTCGCGCGGCATGCGCGAGTCGGTCAGCACGATGGCATAGTGCGGACGCTTTTTCGAACCGCCGCGCGCCAGACGAATTTTGGTAGCCATTGGGTAGTCTCCTTGGGTTGATCGTAGGGCGGGGTTCACCCCGCCGTGGATGGGGTTATTTCTGAAACGTCTCATGATGCCTGATGACTTCACCGATGATGAAGGTCAGGAATTTCTTGGCAAACTCGGGGTCCAGGTCCGCCTCTTCGGCCAGCTTTTCCAGCCGCTCGATCTGACGCGCCTCGCGCGCCGGGTCCGAAGGCGGCAGGTCATGCGCCGCCTTGAGCTTTCCCACCGCCTGCGTGTGCTTGAACCGCTCGGCCAGCGTATAGACCAGAATGGCATCCAGCCGGTCGATGGACTGGCGATGCTCCTTCAAGATCTCGGCAGCGCGGATGGTGGCGTCGGTCATTGTGGCTCTCCGCTATCGCAGTAAAGGCAAAGCGTGGGTGAAAGGCGCGAGAACGGGGTCATGCGGCCCCCCGATCTGTCATCGAAAACCCACCCGCCGCAGCGCGCAGATCATGCACAATCACCACATCGCCGGGGTCAATCCCTGGACGGCTGGCGTCAATCCGCCCGCCCAACCGCAGGCCCAGCGCGATGGACCGCGCATTGCCGGGGTCGATGATATTGGTGATCTCGTCCCAGCCGAACGCCTCACGCGCCCAGACCATTACGGCCCGCGCCGCCTCCGCCGCAATGCCGCGCCCTTCGGCGCCCGGCACCACGAACCAGCCAAGCTCCGGCTCTGGGTATTCGGCGGCATGATAGATGCCCACCTCCCCCACATAGTCGCCGTCCATCTCCACCGAAAACGGTCCATAGCCCATAAGCGGCCATTGGCCCACTTCCGACGCCCATACCCGCCACGCGTCATTGCGCGACAAGGGGCCACCC
Organism: Alphaproteobacteria bacterium; assembly: GCA_016869835.1. GTDB lineage: Bacteria > Pseudomonadota > Alphaproteobacteria > Rhodobacterales > Rhodobacteraceae > Tabrizicola_A. The sequence goes on along the minus strand of VGDH01000119.1, from coordinate 812 downwards.
TCCCACACCGACCGGTCCGACGCATAGAACGCCGCCCGGTGCTGGAAATCCTCCAGCCGGGGCAGGCGCAGCACCAGACGGGCCGTATGAAGGACGGGCGCGATCATTTCTTCTTCATCATCCCCGACAATCCCGCCGGCAGCGTCAGCCCGCGCGGCATGCCGGGAAACCCGCCAGCCCCGCCCAAGCCCTCACGCATCCCCTTGGCGGCCGCCGCCAATTCATCAGGCGACATCTTCGACGGGTCGGGCATGCCGCCCTTGCCCATCATCTGCCGGATGGCCTGCTTCATCATGCCACCCTTGCCCATCTTCTTCATCATCTCGGCCATCTGCTTGTGCTGCTTCAAAAGCTTGTTCAGCTCAGAAACCTCAAGCCCCGCCCCCGCCGCGATCCGCTTCTTCCGGCTCGCAGCCAGAAGGTCCGGATTGGCCCGCTCCTTCTTGGTCATCGAGTTGATCAGCGCGATCTGCCGCTTCAGCATCCGGTCATCGAACCCCGCCGCCTCGGCCTGCTTGGCCATATTGCCCATGCCGGGCAACATCCCCATCAACCCCTGCATGCCGCCCATCTTCAGCATCTGCTCAAGCTGGCCCTTCATGTCGTTCATGTTGAACAGACCCTTGGCGAACCGCTTGGCCATCCGCTCGGCCTGCTCGGCCTCAAACGTCTCGCGCGCCTTCTCGACAAGGGCAACGATATCCCCCATCCCCAGGATACGCCCCGCCACCCGCTCGGCCTCAAAGGTCTCGATGGCGTCCATCTTCTCGCCCAAGCCCACGAACCGAATGGGCTTGCCCGTCACAGCCCGC
>VGDH01000118.1 GCA_016869835.1 Alphaproteobacteria bacterium | reverse complement strand
CCCATTTGCCGCGTCGATGCCCAGTCTGTTGCGCGCTGGCGGTAAGAGCCTTGGCCTCTGGCCCTTGACTGCTTTTGCATGAACCATTGAAGCCCGACAGGGCCCAAGCTAGCAAGGAAGCATGGAAATCACCCAAGGCCCTTTCAACCTTGCCGCCCATGCGCTTCGCCATGCCCGCGCACTGGCTGAAAAGCCGGCGCTGGAAATCCTTTACCCAGACCGGGTTGAGGTCTGGACCTATCGCCAGATCGAGGCCGCAGTGCGGGGCATCGGGACAGGGCTTCTGGCGCTGGGTCTGGTGCCCGGCAACCGGATCTTGCTGCGGCTTGGCAATTCGGCCGCCTTTCCGCTGGCCTATCTCGGGGCGATTGCCGCTGGCCTTGTTCCGGTTCCCACAGCCGCTGCTCTGACCGGCCCCGAGATCAGCCGAATGGCTGCTTTAGTGGACCCCGCCCTTGTGGTGGCCGATGCGGGCATCGCACTGCCCGATCATGCCGCCCCGGTGCTGACGGCCGAGGATCTGATGGCGATGCGCGATCGGGCCACCTGCCCTTATGACATGGGCGTGCCAGACCGGCTGGCCTATATTGTCTTTACCTCGGGAACCTCGGGCCAGTCTCTTGCCGTCCAGCACGCCCACCGCGCGCTTGTCGCGCGGGGCATGATGCATCAGGGTTGGGAGGCGCTCTGCGCGACGGACAGGCTTCTGCACGGCGGTGCCATGAACTGGACCTTCACGCTGGGCACGGGCCTTCTCGACCCCTGGCTCAATGGCGCGACGGCCTTGGTGCCGGGTCAAGGAACCCCACCTGCGACGCTTGGCCAGCTTGCCGCGCGACATGGCGCGACGATCATCGCCGGAGCGCCGGGGGTCTTCCGCCAGATGCTGAAACAGGGGCTGCCGCCCATGCCCGCGCTGCGCCACGGGCTCGCGGCGGGCGAAGCGCTTTCCCCAGAACTGCGCCGGCAATGGCAGGGCGAAACCGGCACCGATCTGCACGAGGCGCTGGGAATGACGGAATGTTCCACCTTCATTTCCGGCAGCCCCGCCCGGCCCGCGCCCGAAGGCACCGTAGGTTATGCCCAGTCGGGCCGTCGGGTTGCGGTTCTGGATCCGGGCGGCAGGCAACTGCCCCCCGGTGAGCCCGGGATTCTGGCCGTGCATCGCCGCGATCCGGGGCTGATGCTCGGCTATCTCGGCGCAGCCAAGGACACCGCCGCTCGGTTTCAGCGCGAATGGTTTCTGACCGGCGATCTGGTGGAAATGACCGACGCGGGCGCGGTGCGCCATCTGGGCCGCGCCGATGACATCCTCAACCCCGGGGGTTTTCGCGTCGCCCCGCAAGAGGTGGAGGCCGCCATGGCCTCATGCCCCGGGGTCACCGACTGCGCCGTAAGCGAGGTCGAGGTTGCCCCTGGCACCCGCGTTCTGGCCTGCGCCTATATCGGGTCGGCCGAGGAATCTGCCCTTAACGCCCATGCCACCGCCCGGCTTGCGCGTTATAAACAGCCGCGCATCTGGCGGCGGGTCGAGCATCTTCCGCGCAATGCCAATCTGAAACTGGATCGCCGCGCCCTGCGCGCGGCCTTGCAAGAGGCCCATGATGATCAGGCTTGAAGTATTCTCCGATCCGGTTTGCCCCTGGTGCTTTATCGGCAAGGCCAATCTTGACCGCGCGCTCGAGGCCCATCCCGCCCATCCGTTCCGCATCGAATGGCACCCTTTCCAGCTGAACCCTGACATGCCGGCAGGTGGTGTGGACAAACATCGCTATCTGGCCGAAAAATTCGGCGAGGACCGGCTGGTGCAAATGCACCTGCGGCTGAAAGAGGCCAGCCGAGCAGCGGGGGCCGAGATCGACCCCGACACGCCCAAGCGGATGCCGAACACCCTTGATGCCCATCGGTTGATTCATTGGGCGGGGCTTGAGGGACGGCAGACGGCGGTGGTATCGGCCATCATGCGCGCCTATTGGCGCGAGGGGCGCGACATTGGCAATGCAGGCGTGCTGACCGATATCGCCGCCGCTGCGGGCATGGACCGCGCCGTGACGGCGCGGCTTCTGGCAAGCGACGCCGATGCCGATGACATCCGCGCTCGCGATGCCGATGCCCGCCAGAAGGGCCTCAATTCGGTGCCGACCTTTCTGATTGCACAGCACTATGTCGTGACCGGTGCCCAACCGCCCGAGGTCTGGGGCAATGTCATTCGCGAATTGCTGGAGCAATCCGGCACCTGAGATGGCAAGGTGCGACCGGACCTGCGGTCATTCTGGCCGGTCCCGCCCCACGACACGCAAACGCCGTCCGGCACGGCGCCGGGCTCTGGACCTTCTTGCGCCAAACGGGCACAAGCGCTGGGCCGCGCCGTTGCGGCGGCACCACAGGTGACCCATGCCGTCCTCACCCTCGCGCGGCGAATTCATCGCGCTTCTTGCGCTCTTGTTCGCCACCATCGCGCTTTCGATCGACGCCATGCTGCTCGCCCTGCCCGACATTGCAGCGGCGCTGTCGCCCGGCGATCCCAACAAGGCGCAACTGGTGATCACCTCCTTTGTGCTTGGCATGGGGCTTGGCACGCTGTTCGCAGCGCCTCTCTCGGACAGCTTTGGCCGCAAGACCATGATCCTTGCCGGATTCGTGCTCTAAATTCTTGTCGCGCTGGCCTGCTGGGCCGCGCCCAGCCTTGAGACGCTTTTGCTCGCCCGTGTGGTGCAGGGCATCGGCGCAGCTTTTCCGCGAACGGTGTCGATCGCCATGGTGCGCGACATGTTCAAGGGCCGCGAGATGGCGCAGATCATGTCCTTTGCCATGATGATCTTCACCCTTGTTCCCGCCGTGGCCCCCCTCATGGGCCAAGGGGTGATTGCGCTTGCGGGCTGGCAGGCAATCTTTGTTGCCCTGATCGTCTTTGCCCTTCTGGTCATGGGCTGGCTGACGCTTCGCCAACCCGAAACCCTGCCCCGCGCAGCGCGACGCCCCTTCGCCCTGCACACCCTGACACGCGCCAGTGTCGAGGTCTTGTCGCATCGGGTGGTGCAGATCTCCATTGCCGCGCAGGCGCTGACACTCGGGATGCTCTTTGCCACGCTCTCCTCGATGGAGGGCATCTTTGCAAGCCGATTTGACCGGGCCGAAAGCTTCCCCATGTGGTTCGGGGTGATTGCCCTTACCTCGATGACCGGATCAATCCTGAACGCCCGGCTGGTGATGCGGCTGGGGATGCGACGGATGGTGACGGCAACCTATGGCGGGCTTTTGGCCGCGACGCTGTGCTATCTTGGCCTTGCATTTGCCCTGCCGCCGGGAGCAGGCTTTGGCCTTCATGTCCTGTGGTCGGTCGTCCTTTTTGCCGTGATGGGCCTGACACTGGGCAATCTGAATGCGCTGGCGATGGAGCCCTTGGGCCATGTGGCGGGGCTTGCGGCCTCGATCACTTCGGCGATTGCCACGGTGGCTTCGGTGATGCTGGCAGTGCCGGTGGGGATGATGTTTGACGGCATCCAAGTGCCGCTCCTTTTCGGGGTTGCAGCCTATGCAGCGGGCGCTCTTTTCCTGACCCGCCGCCTTAGCCAACCGGCCTGAGGGCCGCGGTCATTCGGCCGCTGCCGCCCTCTCGGCCGCTTCCATCTCGGCCGCCTTGGCCTCGACAAGCTCCACGATGTGATCGACCATCCGGTCATTGCCCAGCTTGTGATCCTGCTTGCCCGCCAGATAGACCATGCCCGAGCCCGCCCCACCGCCGGTAAAGCCGATATCGGTCATAAGCGCCTCGCCCGGCCCGTTCACCACGCAGCCGATGATCGACAGGCTGATCGGCGTCTTGATATGCTCCAGCCGCTTTTCAAGGATCTCCACGGTCTTGATGACGTCAAAGCCCTGCCGCGCGCAGGACGGGCATGAGATGATCTGCACCCCCCGCGTCCGCAGGCCAAGGGATTTCAGGATCTCGAAGCCGACCTTCACCTCTTCCACCGGATCGGCAGACAGCGAAACCCGGATCGTGTCGCCGATTCCGAACCACAACAGGCTGCCCAGCCCGATGGCCGATTTCACCGTGCCCGAAATCAACCCTCCCGCCTCGGTAATCCCGAGGTGGATCGGCGCATCGGTTACCGTGGCAAGCTGCTGATAGGCGGCGGCAGACATGAACACATCCGAGGCTTTCACGCTGATCTTGAATTCGTGAAAATCGTTGTCCTGCAACAGTTTGATGTGATCCAGCCCCGACTCCACCATCGCATCCGGGCAAGGCTCGCCATATTTGTCGAGAAGGTGCTTTTCCAAGGAACCGGCGTTGACGCCGATGCGGATCGAACAGCCATGGTCCTTGGCGGCCTTGACCACCTCGGCGACACGCTTGGCATCGCCGATATTGCCCGGATTGATCCGCAGGCAGGCCGCCCCTGCCTCGGCTGCCTCGATGGCCCGCTTATAGTGGAAATGGATATCGGCGACGATCGGCACCGGGCTTTCGCGGCAGATCTCGCGCAAGGCCCGCGTGCTTTCCACGTCCGGCGTCGAGACGCGCACGATATCAGCACCCGCAATCGCCGCGCGCCGGATCTGGTCCAGCGTCGCCTCTACATCATGGGTCAGCGTGTTGGTCATGGTCTGCACCGCAATCGGTGCATCCCCCCCCACCAGAACCTTGCCCACGCGGATCTGGCGCGACACACGCCGTTCAATATTGCGCCAGGGACGGATGGGATTGTGCGTCATGAAGAAAACCCTTTCTGTCTGGGTTCTAGATAACGATCAAAAAGCCCCGGGGCAATGCCGCCGGGGCCAAGGAGTCTGTGCAGGACGATTATTCCAGGGGTGGTTCAGCAGGTGCCGCCGGGGTTGTCCCCGTGGCATCGGCCACGCTGAGGATTTCGGCCAGATCGGCGTCGCCCGTCAGATCGGCCACCCTGTAGGCCGCGCTCAGGTTTTCAGCCGAAAGCGCCACGTCCTTCACCACATTGGCCCCCGGGGCGGCGGGGCCGAAGGTCTGGCCATTGACCACGAAATAGACCGAACCGGAATTGCCGGACCGCAAACGCGGTGCATCCTGCAAGGGCGGCACGAGATAGCGCTCGCCCACATCAAGGATCTTTTCAAAAAGAACCGTCCCATCGGCCGCCGTGATCTGCACCCAGGACGGGCGCACTGCCAGGATTTCAACACCTGGATTGGCCTCGGCCACCACCTGCACGCCCGCCTCGGTGGCGGGAATAGGTGCGGGCGAAACGGCATCGACGCTTGCAATCGCGCCAACGGTGCTGCGGTCAATGGCGGCAATCGGCCCATCGCGCGAGGTCATGACCGGCACATCCAGAACCTGCGGCCGCGCCATGCGATCCAGCGGGTCGGCAATGACACCGGACGCCGCCGCCACATCCGAAACAGGCTCCTGCGTGGGTTCCAGCGGCACAGGGGTGACCTTGCTCAGTGGATCAATCTCGGCCACCACGGCCGGGGCCTGATCCACCGGGGCAAGCTGCACGCGCTGCACCTCTTGCAAGATTGACCAACCGCCATAGCCCAAGGCACCGATCAGCGCGACCAGCACCGCAAAAGACCCAAGCGCGCCGGGCTCGACCCGGCTCAGCCAGCTTTCCTGCGTCGGACCAAACACGATAGAGCCGTTGGCCAGGCTGTCGCGCGGGCTTTCGGAACGGTTGCACTTGGCCATCAGACTGCTGGAAGAGGCGGCGGCAGACATGCCGTGCGCCACCTCGAAATTCGCCTCGCGGCAAAACCGCTCAAAAGCCTGATCCGGGTCCATCCCCAGATAGCGCGCATAAGACCGCACGAACCCTGCGATAAAGCCCGGCGCTTCAAAAGCCGAGACATCCGCGTTTTCAATCGCCGCGATATAGCTGGCCTTGATCTTCAGGTCGCGCTGCACGTCAATAAGCGATTTGCCCATGGTCGCGCGTTCACCGCGCATCACGTCGCCAAGCCGAACGTCAAAATCGTCAAACCCCATCGGCCCCTGGGCCTCGGGTGCCGAGGGTTTTGCCCACCGACCGATCATGCGAACTGCTCCATTCCCGCGCCTGTCCCCCAGAGCCGCAGCGCAGCGCGACTCATTTTTTGTCGTATTGGGGATTCTTTTAACACTTAGCAAGCGATTCTGCATGTGCAGAAACAACTTAGGCCGAGATCTCGGCACGATTCAGCGCACAGCGCCGCCACAGGCTGTCCATCGCCCCGACAAGATGGTCGATCTGACGCGCATCATGCACCGGCGAAGGGGTGAAACGCAGCCTCTCCGTGCCGCGTGGCACGGTCGGGAAATTGATTGGCTGGACGTAGATTCCGAACTGATCCAGCAACATGTCCGACAGCATCTTGACATGCACCGGGTCGCCCACATGGACCGGAACGATGTGCGATCCGTGGTCGATGATCGGCAGCCCAAGGCCCTTGAGGCGCATCTTCAGGATGCGCGCGTTGGTCTGTTGGGCGTCGCGCAGATGCTGGGCGGTTTTCAAGACGCGAACCGAGGTTGCCGCCCCCGCCGCAACCACCGGCGGCAAGGATGTGGTAAAGATGAACCCCGGCGCATAAGACCTTACCGAGTCGACCATTTTCGCGCTGGCCGCGATATATCCGCCAAAGACGCCATAGGCTTTGGCAAGGGTGGCGTTGATGATGTCGATGCGGTGCATCTGGCCATCGCGTTCGGCCACACCGGCCCCGCGCGGGCCATACATGCCGACCGCATGCACCTCGTCGATATAGGTCAGCGCGCCAACCTCTTCGGCCAGATCACAGATTTCCTTGATCGGACCAAAGTCGCCGTCCATCGAATAGATCGATTCAAAGGCGATGAGCTTGGGCGCAGCCGGGTCGTCGGCCGCAATCAGCTCGCGCAGATGCGCCACATCATTGTGCCGGAAAATCCGCTTGGCCCCGCCATTGCGGCGCACCCCTTCGATCATCGAGGCATGGTTCAGCGCGTCCGAATAGATGATCAGGCCCGGAAACAGCTTGGGCAGCGTCGACAGTGTCGCGTCATTGGCGATATAGGCGCTGGAAAAGACCAGCGCGGCCTCTTTGCCATGCAGATCGGCAATCTCGGCCTCAAGCCGCTTGTGATAGACCGTGGTGCCCGAAATGTTGCGCGTGCCGCCAGACCCTGCCCCGGTTGCATCCAGAGCCTCATGCATGGCAGCCAACACCTCTGGGTGCTGACCCATGCCCAGATAGTCATTGCCGCACCAGACGGTGATGTCTTTTGTCGTGCCATCAGGCCGGGTCCAGACCGCATGGGGGAACTGCCCGCGTTCGCGTTCGATCTCGATGAAGGTGCGATAGCGGCCTTCTTCGTGCAGGCGATTTAGGGCGGTGTCGAGGGCGGCGTCAAAGTTCATCTTCGTCTCCTGGGGCCGCGCGCGCCCCTTTCACGGGGGCGGCGGTTCCTTGGTCCGTATACGGGGCCTTATATGGGTCGGCTGTGTAAACTTTCAAAGCTGTTGCACGGCCATAAAGGCTGCGCTTTGACGTACATCAAGCCCGGCGCGGGGCAACGGGGCAAATTGTCTCTGCAGGATACAGCTTTTCCCGCCCCACGGGCCACCTAGTTCTGCACCACCAGCGCACAATCCGTCGCCTTGTCATTCTTGGCGGCACAATTTGCCAAAGCGGCCTCGGCCGCCCCATCGCCATCGGCCATCCCAAAGGCACCGGTCGACAGTGAAACCGCCAAAGCGCCGGTCTTCATGTCATACTCCTTGAAAGCGGCCGTTGCATCCGATGACAGGGAAAACCCGGCCTCGGCCCAGCCCTTGGGACGGATATAGGCGACTAGAACGCAATCACTGGCGGTTTTCTTCTTTGCATTGCATTCGGCAAGGACCGCAACGCCGGCCGAACCGGTGTCATGGAAATTCGCCGCCGCCACGGTGGCCTCGGACATCAACCCCTCTTCGGGCGCAATCGCCACAGCGCCGTAATAGGGCTGCCCCTCTCCGACCATCACCAGCGCATCGGCCATGTCCTGCGGCAATCCCGCCTCGGGCAGGATTTCCACCTCGGCCTTGACCGGGGCGAACAACAGCTTTTTGGCGGCCGTGCCGGCCATTGGTTCGGCCAAGGCCGGGGCGGCAAGGGTGGCGCCTGTCGTCAGACAGGCAACGGCGAAACGGGTGCAGAGCATGGCAGAAGTCCTGACGGGTGAACCATGACGCGCCATGTAGCGCAACGGCTGCCCTCTGGACAGCCCCGAAACGCCTGATAGGCTCGCCCCCGCCCATCAGTATTGGAGACGCAAAGATGACGCTCGAGGCCGTGCTTACAAACATCGACATCCCTGCCTCAGGCGCTGGATCGTCTGATGGCGCTCTTGCGGATCCCTTCGATTTCCACCGACCCCGCCTTCAAGCCCGACTGCGCCCGCGCCGCCGTTGGCTGGTTGCGGATCTGACATCGCTTGGCTTCAAGGCCAGCGCATGCCCCACGCCCGGCCATCCCATGGTGGTGGCACATGGCGGAACCAGCGGGCCGCATCTTCTGTTCTATGGTCACTATGACGTGCAACCCGTTGATCCCTTGTCGCTTTGGGACCGCGACCCCTTTGATCCCGAACTGCAGGACACGCCCAAGGGCCGCGTGATCCGCGCCCGAGGCGCATCGGATGACAAGGGCCAGCTTATG
>VGDH01000117.1 GCA_016869835.1 Alphaproteobacteria bacterium | reverse complement strand
GGCGCTGCCATCCTGACCGAAATGGGCAAGGCTGCGGCCACCCCGTTCGACGCCACCTCGCCCTACACCATGGAAAGCTATGACGCGGCTGCGCTGATCATGCTGGCCATGCATGCGGCTGGCTCCACCGACAGCAAGGTCTACGCTGGCAAGATCCTCGAGATCGCCAACGGCCCGGCTGACGGCTCGGGCGTCAAGATCATGCCGGGCGAGTTGGGCAAGGCACTTGAGCTGATCGCGGCCGGCACCGCCATCGACTATGATGGCGCCTCGGGCGTGACCCTGATCGGCCCCGGTGAATCGGCCGGTCGTTACAAGCAGTTCGAGATCAAGGGCGGCGTCTACGAAACCGTCCAGTTCCGTTGATCCTTTCGATCTGGGACCCTTCGCGCGGCCCGAGGCACTGCCTCGGGCCGTTGCCTTAAAGAAAGATGCCCGCGCGCCCAGACGTGACAGGACATTTGAAGTTTCAGGGGGAAGACATGATCGTTGTCGAAAACCTTCACAGGCATTTCGGCGGTTTCCATGCCGTTGACGGGGCCTCTTTGAAGATCGAGACCGGGTCGATTACCGGGCTGATTGGACCGAACGGCGCTGGCAAGACCACGCTTTTCAACGTCATCGCTGGCCGACTGCCGCCGACCTCGGGCCGGGTGACCATGGCGGGCGAGGACATCACCGGGCTTCCGCCGCATGAGCTGTTTGCCAAGGGCCTGCTCAGGACCTTCCAGATCGCCCATGAGTTTGGTTCGATGACGGTGCGCGAAAACCTGATGATGGTGCCCGCGAACCAGTCGGGCGAAAGCCTGTGGAACGCGTGTTTCCGCCGTGGCGCGGTTGCAGCCGAAGAACGCCGTTTGCGCGAAAAGGCCGATGAGGTGCTGGAGTTTCTGACGATCTCGCATCTGGCCGATCAGCGCGCCTCCAACATTTCGGGCGGGCAGAAAAAGCTGCTGGAACTGGGTCGCACCATGATGGTCGACGCCAAGATCGTCTTTCTTGATGAGGTGGGCGCGGGTGTGAACCGCACGCTTCTCAACACCATCGGCGATGCCATCGTGCGGCTGAACAAAGAGCGCGGCTATACCTTCTGCGTCATCGAACATGACATGGATTTCATCGCCCGCCTGTGCAACCCAGTGATCTGCATGGCCGAAGGCAAGGTTCTGGCGCAAGGCACCGTGGACGAAGTGAAGAACGACGAGCGCGTGATCGAGGCCTACCTGGGCACCGGGTTGAAGAACAAGGTCAAGGAGGCCGCGCATGGCTGACCCCTTCGTGATTGGCGAGAACATGACCGGCGGCTACGGCGCGGTCGACATCTTGCACAACTGTACCATTGCAGTGAACAAGGGCGAGATTGCCGTCATCGTCGGCCCCAATGGCGCGGGCAAGTCCACGGCCATGAAGGCGACCTTCGGGATGCTGAACCTGCGCGGCGGGTCGGTGAAACTGAACGGCGAGGATATCACCAAGCTGTCGCCGCAGGCCCGCGTGCGGAAGGGCATGGGCTTTGTGCCGCAGACCCACAACATCTTTACTGGCATGACGGTTGAAGAAAACCTCGAGATGGGCGCCTTCATCCGCAATGATGAGGCGGGCATCAAGGAAACCATGGAACAGATCTATGAGCTGTTCCCCGTCTTGCGCCAAAAGCGCTTTCAGGCAGCAGGCGAGTTGTCTGGCGGCCAGCGCCAGCAGGTCGCGGTCGGTCGCGCGCTGATGACCAAGCCGTCGGTCCTTTTGCTGGACGAACCCACCGCAGGCGTCTCGCCCATCGTGATGGACGAGCTGTTTGACCGGATCATCGAGATTGCCCGCACGGGCATCTCGATCCTGATGGTGGAACAGAACGCCCGCCAAGCGCTTGATATTGCAGACAAAGGCTATGTCCTTGTCCAGGGCGCCAACCGCTTCACCGACACCGGACAGGCCCTTTTGGCCGATCCGGAGGTCCGTCGTTCCTTCCTGGGGGGCTGAGACATGGATTTCCTCAACGCCCTTGTGGCCCTGTTGAACTTTGTGATCGTGCCGGGCGTGGCCTATGGCAGCCAGCTTGCGCTGGGTGCGCTGGGTGTGACGCTGATCTTTGGCGTCTTGCGCTTTTCAAACTTTGCCCATGGCGACACCATGGCCTTTGGCACGGCGATCGTGATCATGTTCACCTGGCTGTTCCAAAGCTGGGGCATCAGCTTTGGCCCCTTGCCGACGGCCCTTCTTGCCCTGCCCTTCGGCATCGCCGTGACCTCGGCGCTGGTTCTGACCACCGACCGCGGAATTTACCGGTTCTACCGCGTGCAGAAGGCCGCACCCATCATTCTGGTGATCGTCTCGGCGGGGGTCATGTTTGTGATGAACGGGCTTGTCCGCCTGATCATCGGGGTCGAAGAACGCAACTTTGTCGATGGTGAGCGTTTTGTGCTGAGCGCGCAGACCTTCAAAGAGCTGACCGGCCTTGCCGAACCCTTGGTCATCAAGACCACGGTGGCGGTGACCGTCGTCGTCGCGGTGATCTGTGTGGCCGCACTGTTCTGGTTCCTGCAAAAGAGCCGCACGGGCAAATCCATGCGCGCCTTTTCCGACAACGAGGATCTGGCGCTTTTGTCCGGCATCAACCCCGACCGGGTGGTGCAGGTGACCTGGATCATCGCGGCAGCACTTGCCGTGATTGCCGGCACGCTTTACGGGCTTGATAAATCCTTCCGCCCCTTCGTCTATTTCCAACTACTGTTGCCGGTCTTTGCCGCAGCCGTGGTGGGCGGGCTTGGCAGCCCCCTGGGCGCAATTGCGGGCGGCTATATCGTGGCCCTGTCCGAAGTCATCATGACCTATGCCTGGAAAAAGGTAGCAACCTATGTCTTGCCCGAAAGCATGGCCCCCGATGGGCTGATGCAGCTTCTGACCACCGATTACAAATCGGCCGTCAGCTTTGCGATCCTGATCATCGTGCTGATCTTCATGCCCACCGGCATCTTCAAGGGGAAATGACATGACCCAGACGCAACGCAATCTTGGTCTTTTCGCCAGTGTGGCGCTGTTGTTCATCCTGACCGGGGTGTTTCAAAGCTGGAACCTCAGCCTGCAGATCTTGAACATCGGGATCCTCTCGGCCATTATGGCCCTGGGCGTGAACATGCAATGGGGCTATGCGGGCCTTTTCTCGACCGGCATCGTCGGCTCGGTCGCCTTGGGCGGGCTTGCCGTGGTTCTGGTCTCGGCCCGCCCGGTGCCCGAAGCCTTTGCCGCAGGCGGCTGGATGACGCTTGGTGGCCTGGCCATCGGGGTGGGCGTCATCGTGGCCGCAACGCTGCTTTACCGCGCCATGAAGCCCGGCCGCGCACGCGGCTTTGCCGTGGCGGCCGTGCTGATCGGCGGCTTTTTCCTGTATCGCGCGGTCTTTGACCGTGGCGTTGCGGCGGTTGAGGCCTTTGATCCTGCCACCTATGGCAATATCGGCGGCTTTGGCCTGCCTTCGCTGGTGGCCTGGCCCGTCGGGGCCTTCATGGCAGGCGTGGCGGCCTGGGCCATCGGCAAGGTGGCGCTGCGGCTCAGATCGGATTATCTGGCCATCGCCACGCTGGGCATCGCCGAGATCATCATCGTCGTCATCAAGTCCGAGGATTGGCTGGCGCGCGGGGTGAAGAACATCATCGACCTGCCCCGCCCCTGGCCGGTGCCCTATGAGGTCGACCTGCAAGCCAACCCGGCCTATGTCGAGTTCGTCACAAGCTGGGGCTGGAGCCCGATCACCTCATCGACGATCCTTGTGAAGCTTCTCTACCTTGCCATGTTCGGTGCCGTTCTGCTGGCGATTATCTGGCTGTCGGAGCGCGCGCTGAACAGCCCCTGGGGCCGCATGATGCGCGCCATCCGCGACAATGAAGTGGCGGCCTCGGCCATGGGCAAGAACGTGACCAAGCGGCACTTGCAGATCTTCATCATCGGTTCGGCCGTGGTCGGCCTGTCGGGGGCCATGCTCACGTCGATGGAAGGGCAACTGGTGCCCGGCGTCTATTCGCCCCTGCGCTTTACCTTCCTGATCTGGGTGATGGTCATCGTTGGCGGCTCGGGCAACAATTGGGGCGCGGTGCTGGGCGGGCTCTTGCTTGGCTGGCTCTGGCTTGCGGTGGAATACCTTGGCCCCGGCCTGATGGAGATTGTCACCTCGGCCCTGCCGCCAGGAGATCTGAAAACCCACCTGATCGACAGCGCCCAGCATATGCGCCTGGTAACGCTGGGGATCGTGCTGCTTTTGGTCTTGCGCTTTGCGCCGCGTGGGCTGATCCCGGAAAAGTGACAAGCGCCGCAGGGCAGCTTTGCTGATGGCCAAGGGGCCGGGACACCTCCCGGCCCCTTGCTTTTGCATATGCGGCAGGCACCCCTGATTTGCGACATGATTTGTCGCAAAACCGCATGAAGCAGGCCGGTTCCCTCGCCATTGTGCCAACAAACCAGATCAAGGGAGTCCCCCAAAATGAAAACCCATGCCCGCGTGGTGGTGATCGGCGGCGGTGTCGTCGGCTGTTCCGTGCTTTACCACCTGACCAAGCTCGGCTGGTCCGATGTCATGCTGATTGAACGGTCCGAACTGACCTCGGGGTCAACCTGGCACGCGGCGGGGGGCTTTCACACCCTGAACGGCGACACCAATATGGCGGCGCTGCAGGGCTATACGATCCGGCTTTACAAGGAACTCGAAGAGATCACCGGCATGTCCTGCGGGCTGCACCATGTCGGCGGCATCACGCTGGCCGACAATCAGGCGCGGTTCGAACAGCTGAAGGCCGAACGCGCCAAGCACCGCTATATGGGGCTGGACACCGAGATCTTGGGGCCAGAGGAAATTGCCAAGCTGACCGACGGCCTGGTCAACCTCGAAGGCATCATCGGCGCGCTTTATGACCCGCTGGACGGCCACCTTGACCCCTCGGGCACCACGCACGCCTATGCCAAGGCCGCGCGGATGGGCGGGGCCGAGATCGTGCTGCACAACCGCGTCCTCGCCACCACCCAACGCGCCGACGGCGGCTGGGATGTCGTGACGGAAAAGGGCACTGTCACCTGCGAGCATCTGGTGAACGCAGGCGGCCTTTGGGCGCGGGAAATCGGCGCTATGGCAGGGGTTTACCTGCCGCTCTTGCCGATGGCGCATCAGTATCTGGTCACCGATGACATCCCCGAAATCATGGACATCCTGAAATCGGGCCGCGAATTCCCGCATGTGATGGACCCGGGCGGCGAAAGCTATCTGCGTCAGGAAGGCCGGGGCCTCTGCATCGGCTTTTACGAAAAGCCCTGTGAGCCCTGGTCGGTTGACGGCACGCCGTGGGATTTCGGCCATGAGCTTTTGAACGAGCAGTTCGACAAGATCGAGGATTCCGTCAACTTCGCCTATCGCCGCTTCCCGGTGCTGGAGCGGTCAGGCGTCAAGCGGGTGATCCACGGCCCCTTCACCTTTGCCCCCGACGGCAACCCGCTGATCGGCCCTGTGCAGGGCCTGCGCAACTATTGGTCGGCCTGCGCCGTGATGGCGGGCTTCTCTCAGGGCGGCGGCATGGGCCTTGCCCTGGCGCAATGGATGATCAATGGCGAGGTCGAACGCGACCCGCGCGGCTTTGACGTCTCGCGCTTTGGCACTTGGACCTCGCCCGGCTATACCGTACCGAAGGTCATCGAGAACTATCAGATGCGCTTCTCGGTCAGCTACCCGAATGAAGAGCGTCCGGCCGCCCGCCCCTTCCGTACGACCCCGATGTATGAGGTGTTTGACGGCATGAACGCCGTTTGGGGCCAACAATACGGGCTTGAGGTGGTGAACTACCACGCGCTTCCCGGCGAGCCGCGCTATGAAGAACCCACCTTCCGCCGCTCCAACGCCTGGGAAGCGACGCGGCAAGAGGTGATGGCAGTGCGGACCGGCGTCGGCATCAACGAGCTGCAGAACTTTGGCAAGTATCTGGTCAAGGGCCCCAACGCCCGCGCCTGGCTTGACCGCATCATGGCAGGCGCCATCCCGAAACCGGGCCGCCTGTCGCTGACGCCGATGCTGGCCCATTCCGGCAAGATCATCGGTGACTTCACCGTATCCTGCCTGTCGGAAACCGAATTCCAGCTGACCGCCAGCTACGGCGCCCAAGGCTGGCACCAACGCTGGTTCGAGATGAACCCGATGGACGGTGTGCAAGTCGAAAATATCTCCGACAGCCTCTCGGGCTTCCAGATCGCAGGCCCCAAAGCACGTGAGCTTCTGGCCCGCTGCACCCGGTCGGATGTCTCGTCCGAGGCGTTCAAGTTCATGGACGTGCGGCGCATGACCGTGGGCATGGCAAACTGTATCGTGCAGCGTGTCTCCTACACCGCCGATCTGGGGCATGAGATTTTCTGCGACATCCACTCGGTCCGCCACCTGTGGGACACGCTCAACGCCCATGGCAAAGACCTCAGCCTGCGCCCCTTCGGCATGCGCGCCATGATGTCCCTGCGTCTGGACAAGTGGTTCGGTTCCTGGAGCCGCGAGTTCTCGCCCGACTACACGCCCTGCGAAACCGGGCTTGATCGCTTCATCCGCTGGAACAAAGAGGCAGACTGGATCGGCAAGGCCGCCGCCACCGCCGAAAAAGCGGCAGGTCCGTCGCGCAAGCTCGTCTCCTTCGTGGTCGACGCCAACGAATCCGACGTCGTGGCCTGGGAGCCGATCTGGCTTGACGGCGCGGTCGTGGGCTTCTGCACGTCTGGCGGCTACAGCCATTGGACGGGCAAATCGGTCGCTCAGGGCTTTCTTCCGGCCGATCGGGTCAAGGATGGTCTCGAATGTGAGATCGAGATCCTGGGGGAACGCCGCCGTGCGACCGTCCACCTCGCCCCCTTGTGGGACGACGGCGGCCGGATGCGGGCCTGATTCTCTGCCCTCTCCGATCTTGCCACCTTTAATGTGGGGCAAATATCCTCGGGGGGAGGCCGTCTTTGCCTGCAAAGACGGCCAGGGGGGCAGACAGCCCCCCTTTTTGCTGTCATCTTGGTCTGCATGACACCCGAAATCCTGATCCTCGCTGCCGGTTCGGCCTCGCGGATGCACGGAGGCGACAAGCTTGTTGAGCCCATCGCGGGCGAAGCCCTGTTGCGCCGCGTGGCGCGGCGGGCGCTGGCCACTGGTCGGCCGGTCACCGTGGCGCTGGCCCCGGACCGCCCTGCACGGCTGGCAGCACTTGACGGGTTGGCCCTGAGCCGCGTCATCGTTCCCGACCCCGGCCAGGGCATGGCCGCCAGCCTGATCGCCGGTCTCGCCACGCTGCCCGCCACCGCTCCGGTGCTGCTGCTGCTGGCCGATCTGCCCGAATTGACCACCGAGGATCTGCAAGCCTGCCTCGCGGTCTGGGCCGACGATCCGCAAGCAATCCCGCGCGGGGCCGACGAAAACGGCAGGCCGGGGCATCCGGTCGGCTTCCCCGCCGATTTGCGGGTTGAACTCATGGCGCTTTCGGGCGACGAAGGCGCCCGCGCCATTCTGGCGCGCCACCCCGCAAGGCTGCGACTGGTCCGCCTGCCCGGCGCCCATGCGACCACAGATCTTGATACGCCCGAGGACTGGGCGCGCTGGCGGGCCGCGCAAACCGATTAGGCGCGCAAGAGCACCTTCGCCTCATGCGCCTTGAGCGTCATGCGCGCGGCCGGGTAATCGAACTCCTCGCCGGCCAACTCGGGAAACAGCGCCTTGACCTCCTCGGCCTGCGCGGTCTCCATCGCATCCAGCATCCGCATGGCGGGCTGAAAGCTTTCGGTCCATGCGCCATTGGCACAAATGATCTCGTGACGGTCAAACATCACGTGGATATAGCGCACGCCTGCGGTCAGCTTGACCTCGACCCCCTCAAGTGCGGTCAGATGGGTGGCGGCGGCGCATGGAGGCAGGTGAGATCGCCACGATCCAAGAACTGGCCGAAGCTGTTGGACTGGCAGAACGCCATGTCAGCCGACAGTTGCGGTTGGCATATCTTGCACCCGAGGTGCTGAAGCGACTGACCTGTGGGTGCGAGGCGTCCGCGGTCAGCTTGTATGATCTGTGTTTTCTGGCGGGGGATGCTTGGGGGGAGCAGGTCCGGCGGGCTAGTGAAGAATGAGCGACACGTCGACGTGTTCGGCCCAAAGCAGCCTCACGAAGAATGGCAAAAAGTTCTAGGTGCGGTTACGGAGCGGCAGTTCGAACACCACTTATCTGCTATGCGCTCATCAGATTGATGGAGAGTGGAACTGGCAAGGCGCGCAACAGGCCAATGATCCGGTCTGCTACGCCGGGGGGACCGGCGTCGATGAAGATCCGAACGGTTCCCTGTTGGCTGGCGGCTTGCAAAAGGCGGTGGCGCGGGTGAGTCGTGGGCAAGCAGCAAGTGCAGCCGGGGCCCAGCAGCCAGTCCAGTGGGCTGCAGGCTGGCTTGCCGGTCTCGGCGAAAACGATCACCGGATGGCGAGAGGAGCTTGATAGCTGCGCAACGCGGGCAAGGCGGGTTGCCGCGATGTCACCTTCAACCAGATGCACGTAGACCGTCACCGGGCGGGGACCTGCGGTCCAAGTAGTGCGACGTCGGCCTTTGTCACTGCGGCCACGGCCGAGGGGAACCGCAGGACAAAGCGGCGGCGGTCGGCAAGAGTGACGGTGACGACGGTTTCCAGATCGGGGCAGCCGGGTTCATGGCAGGCGAGCTCTGCGATGGCGATATGATCCTTTTCGCCCAGAGACATGAGGCCGGTGATCCAGCCTTTCAGCCGAGCCACGGCCTCGGCATCGGGGCGGGGGCGGCGGTTGAAGAGGCCCAGCATCAGCC
>VGDH01000116.1 GCA_016869835.1 Alphaproteobacteria bacterium | reverse complement strand
TCCGCGACGGTCAGCGGATGATCGTGCAACGCACCGTCAATAAGGGTCTGGGCACGGGTCAGGCGAAGCGGGGCAATCTGCGGCATGGGACCTCCTGTCGAGGTCGGGCTAGCGCGGCTTCGTTACGCAGATGTGACAGTCGGGTCGGCTTCGGTCTCAGGGGGTAACAGTCAGCGTCACCCTGTCTCCGGCAAACCATGTCGTGCCATATTCAATAGGCTGGCCCCCCGCATCGACGTTCAGCGCAACGGACCGCAAAATGGGCGCACCCGGTTGTAGTTGCAGCGCGAGGGCCTGCAACCCATCGGCCGATTTGGCGGTCAGACGCGTTTCACGGCGCGTATAGTCGGTGATACCACAGGCTGCCAAGGCATGTGTGACCGAGTTCTGCACCGCCATCTCCTTCAGCAATCCGGGCAATCTTGCGGCGGGAAAAACCGATGAGAACAGCGCAAGCGGTTGTCCATCGGCAAGCGATATCCCGTCAATGACATGGACCGGATCGCCCGGGCTTAACCCCAGAGCAGAGGCTTCGATGCTGCGGGCAGGACGAGTTTCCAGCCTGGTAATCTTGCGCGACGGCGTTCGCCCAGAGGCTGTTACATTCTGATGAAAGCGCACTCTTGAACCCAAAGGATAGTCAGTGGGGCGCGCGGCGACAAAGACACCAGAGCCACGGCGGGCATGCACGATCCCGGCCTCGGCAAGATTGGCCAGTCCCTGACGAACCGTGTGACGGTTGACACCGAAGCGCTCTGCCAATTCGGCTTCGGTCGGAAGTTTGTCACCCGGCAAGTAAAGCCCTTCGCCGATTTCGGCCTGAACGGTCTTCGCGATGGCGCGCCAGATCGGTTCGCGGGGCATGTGTCACCAAAACTTCACGTGTATCGGGTGCCGAATCGCACTAAGTGTTGTCTAGTTGTATAGATAACTGGACAACTTCACAAGATGTCGGGATCCTCCATGACCACCCCTACCGCGATTGACAGCCGCCCGGGCTGGATGGGCCTTTTGGCCCGCAGCGCGCCCGCGCGCCTGGCCAAGCTATGCGCCGATTTGCCCCCGCACGACATGCTCCGCCCGCCCGAAACTGGCTCGGTCATGGTGCGTGGGCGCTTGGGCGGCACAGGCCAGCCCTTCAATCTTGGCGAGATGACAGTGACGCGTTGCGTGTTGCGATTGAACACAGGCGAAGTGGGTCATGCTCATGTGCAAGGCCGCGACAAGGCTCATGCCACCCGCGCCGCAGTGATCGATGCGCTTATGGCTGGCCCGGATGCCGAACGTGTGCGCCAAGAGGTGTTGCAGCCGCTTCATGCCGAGGAAACCGCA
Organism: Alphaproteobacteria bacterium; assembly: GCA_016869835.1. Classification (GTDB taxonomy): domain Bacteria; phylum Pseudomonadota; class Alphaproteobacteria; order Rhodobacterales; family Rhodobacteraceae; genus Tabrizicola_A. The sequence goes on along the minus strand of VGDH01000116.1, from coordinate 7,869 downwards.
ATGCGGAGTGCGCGCGCAGCCCGTGCAGCGGGCACCAAAGTTGAATTCTTCACACTCGTTCGGGGGGAAGACCAATGACACCCCAATCACTGTTGGGCGGTTTTGCCCATCCCTCGACCGATGCCGCCCATGCCTTTCGCGCCGCGCTTGAAGTGATGGCGCGGCCCGGTCGGATTGAGGATTTGCCCGGCGCAGAGCCGCCGGAGCCCTTGTCGGTGGCGGCAGGGGGCCTGATCCTGACACTGTGCGATCCAACGACGCCGGTGCATTTGGCGGGTGCGCATGATTGCGCTGCCTTGCGCGACTGGATCACCTTTCACACTGGCGCGCCCTTGGTTTGCGCTGAGCAGGCGCAGTTTGCCATCGGCACATGGGCCGCGCTGACCCCGGTTGCCCGTTTTGCCATTGGTCAGCCTGACTATCCTGATCGCAGCGCAACCTTGATCGTGGAAATGGACCAGCTCTGTGCTGGTGGCCCGCGCCTGACCGGGCCGGGCATCAAGGGCGCCGTGCGGCTGTCGCTGCCCGAAATCACCGCCTTTGCCGATAACGCTGCGCTTTTCCCGCTGGGGTTTGACTGTTTTCTTACTGCGGGTGTTCAGGTGGCTGGCCTGCCCCGTTCAACCCGGGTGGAGGACTGCTGATGTATGTGGCCGTCAAAGGGGGCGAGCGCGCGATTGATGCCGCCCATGAATGGCTTGCCGACGAGCGGCGGGGTGACACCTGCATTCCCGCTCTGTCGGTCGCACAGATCCGCGAACAATTGGCGCTGGCAGTCAACCGGGTCATGGCCGAGGGGTCGCTTTATGACCCGCCCTTGCGATCAAACAAGCGCGCGGTGATCTGATCGAGGCCGTGTTCCTGATCCGCGCCTACCGCACGACATTGCCGCGCTTTGGCGCCTCAGTCCCAGTCGATACAGCCAAGATGGCTGTGAGCCGGCGCGTGTCGGCCACGTTCAAGGATCTTCCAGGCGGGCAGATTCTTGGGCCGACCTTCGACTACACCCATCGCCTCTTGGACTTTGCGCTGATGGCCGAGGGAGAGGCTGCCGGATCGCCGCCGCCCACCCCCACCCCCATCCCTTCCCCACAGGGGGGAGGGGGGGCTGCCACGCCGCAAATCCCTCATGTCATGAGCTTTCTGAACCGCGATGGGTTGATCGAAACCGATGCGGCAGGCGACGCCACGCCGCCCGATCTGACGCGCGAACCGATGGAACTGCCCGCGAGCCGGCCCTTACGGCTGCAGTCGCTTACACGGGGCGATGAAGGGTTCATCCTGTCACTCGCCTACTCCACCCAGCGCGGCTATGGGCGCACGCATGCCTTTGTGGGCGAATTGCGCATCGGCACGGTCGCGGTGGAAATGGACATTCCCGAACTCGGCTTTGCCGTTGAGATCGGCGAGGTGGAGTTGACCGAATGCGAAACGGTCAATCAATTCACCGGCTCAAAGACCGAACCGCCGCAGTTCACTCGCGGCTATGGGTTGGTCTTTGGGCAGACCGAGCGCAAGGCGATCGCCATGAGCCTTGTCGACCGCGCCCTGCGCTGGCGCGAGTTGGGCGAGGACTTCGTCGGCGCCCCCGCGCAGGACGAAGAGTTTGTTCTGATGCATGCCGACAATGTGCAGGCGACGGGGTTTCTCGAACATATCAAGCTGCCGCATTACGTGGATTTCCAGTCTGAACTAGAGCTGATCCGACGTCTGCGCGCCGAGGCGATGGCCCAAAAGGAGGCCGCAGAATGACCGCTCAGGATTACAACTTTGCTTATCTGGACGAACAGACCAAGCGGATGATCCGCCGCGCGATCCTGAAGGGCGTTGCCGTGCCGGGCTACCAGGTTCCCTTTGCCAGCCGCGAAATGCCGATGCCCTATGGTTGGGGCACAGGCGGAGTGCAGGTAACGGCCGCCTGTCTGACGCCGGATGACACCCTGAAAGTCATTGATCAAGGCGCAGATGACACGACAAACGCCGTCTCGATCCGCAAGTTCTTTCAGCGCACCGCTGCCGTTGCCGTAACCGAGGCGACTGCCGAGGCGACGATCATCCAGACGCGCCACCGCATTCCCGAGGCGGCCCTGACCGAAGGGCAGATCCTGGTCTATCAGGTGCCAATCCCCGAACCCCTGCGCTTTCTCGAACCGCGCGAGACGGAAACCCGCAAGATGCATGAGCTGGAAGAATATGGGCTGATGCATGTGAAGCTCTATGAGGATATCGCCCGCCACGGCCATATCGCCACTGCCTATGCCTATCCGGTCAAGGTGGAGGGACGCTATGTCATGGACCCCTCGCCCATCCCGCGCTTTGACAACCCCAAACTGTCGGATTGCCCGGCAATCCAGTTGTTCGGGGCGGGCCGCGAGCAGCGCATCTATGCGCTGCCGCCCTATACGCGGGTTGTCAGTCTGGATTTTGAAGATCACCCTTTTGAGGCGTCGAAGGCCCCCCATGATTGCGACCTCTGTGGCGCATCGGACAGCTATCTGGATGAGGTGATTACCGATGATGAGGGCGGGCGGATGTTCGTCTGCTCGGATACCGACTTTTGTCGTGGCCGCGTGGCGGCAGGGCATATTGGGCGTCTGGGAGCGCCGGATCTCGCGCAGGAGGCCGCAGAATGACCGCGTTCGATCGTAAGCTCCCCTCCCCCGACCGGCCGTTGTTCCAGGTGCAGGGTCTGTCAAAATACTACGGCAGTCGTATCGGCTGTGCCGATGTGTCGTTTGACCTTTACCCTGGCGAAGTGCTGGGGATCGTGGGAGAAAGTGGGTCTGGAAAGTCCACTCTTCTGTCCTGTCTTGCGGGCCACATGGCTCCTGACACTGGCCGGGTGATCTTTGACACCGCCGAAGGCCCGCGCGACACCGTGACCATGGGCGAAGCTGAACGGCGCCGCTTGGCGCGCACCGATTGGGCCTATGTCCACCAAAATCCACGCGATGGGTTGCGCATGGGCGTCAGCGCGGGCGGCAATGTCGGTGAGCGTCTGATGGCTGTGGGTGCGCGCCACTACGGGAACATCCGCGACAAGGCGAATGATTGGCTGGGCCGGGTAGAGATTGCCGCCGACCGCATCGACGACCGCCCACGCGCCTTTTCCGGCGGGATGCAGCAGCGTCTGCAAATCGCGCGGAATCTGGTGACAGGGCCACGTCTGGTTTTCATGGACGAACCCACCGGCGGCCTTGACGTTTCGGTGCAGGCCCGTCTGCTGGACCTCTTGCGCGGGCTTGTGCGCGAAATGGGGCTGTCTGCCATCATCGTGACGCATGATCTGGCGGTCGTTCGGCTTCTGGCAGACCGGCTGATGGTGATGAAGGGTGGGCATGTGGTGGAACAGGGTCTGACGGATCAAGTGCTGGACGATCCCCAGCACGCCTATACCCAGCTTCTGGTCAGCTCTGTCTTGCAGGTGTGAAATGATCGAAATTCGCAATCTTTCCAAAAGCTTCACGCTGCACAATCAGGGCAGCGCTGTGATCCCGGTGATGGCAGGCGCCGCGCTGACCGTGGCCTCCGGCGAATGTGTCGGCCTGATCGGCAATTCGGGTGCGGGAAAATCCACGCTTATGCGCATGGTCTGGGGCAATTACCTTGCCGCCTCGGGATCGATCCGGGTGGGCGAAGTGGACGTCGCATCGGCCGAGCCACGCCAGATCATCCGCCTACGGCGCGATACCCTGGGCTATGTCAGCCAGTTCCTGCGCGTTGTGCCGCGCGTGCCGACGCTCGATGTTGTTGCCGAACCTTTGCTGAACCTTGGTGTGCAGGCCGATCAGGCCCGCAACCGCGCGGCCGCCCTTCTGTCACGGCTGAACATCCCCGAACGGTTGTGGTCCCTGTCGCCCACCACCTTTTCGGGGGGTGAACAGCAGCGCGTCAACATCGCGCGCGGCTTTGCCCATGCCTATCCGGCGCTTCTTCTGGATGAACCCACAGCCAGCCTTGACGCCGCAAACCGCGAGGTGGTGCTGACCCTTATCGAAGAGGCCAAGGCGCGCGGTGCGGCCATCCTGGGTATCTTTCATGACGAGGTGGCGCGCGACCGGGTTTGTGATCGGGTGGTGGATGTGCGCGCCTATACGCCAAAGGCAGCTTGATGGGGCGGCTGTTCGTCATCGTTGGCCCGTCAGGTGTGGGCAAAGACACGCTTTTGGCTGGCGCCGTTGCGGCCGATCCGCGCCTGCACTGGGCGCGGCGTGTCATCACTCGGCCCGCATCTGCCGGGGGCGAGCCGTTTGAGGGCGTCGATGAAGCAACGTTTGCTGCGCGTCTGGCGCGGGGCGATTTTGCCTTGCATTGGCAGGCACATGGCCTGAGCTACGGCGTGCCAAAGGCTGAACTTGCCGCGCTTTCGCAGGGCCGTGACGTGTTGTTGAACGGATCGCGCGCCGCTTTGGCTAATGCACAGGCGGCATTTCCAGGGCTGATCGTCCTGCACATCATCGCACCTTTGGACATCTTGGCCGAGCGTCTGGCGACGCGTGGGCGCGAGAGCCGCGCCGAGATTGGCGCGCGCTTGGCACGTGCCAACCATGCCCTCCCCGATAGCCTGCCGGTGGTTGAGGTTATGAATGACGCCACCCCCAAGGTGGGCATCGCCCGCCTGCTTCAGGCGCTTAGGGGATAGCGGTGCAGAAGATGAAACCGTTTGTCCTCATCTTCGCCAAAGAGGCACAGATCCTGCACGACAAAGGGTTGCGGCAAGAGCCCCGTGAAATGGCTTTGGGCTGCGGCTTCAAAAGCCGGAACATGAGGGCCTTCCAGTCGATCCGACAGGGTCAAATGGAACTGAAATTCCTCCATGACATAAGGATAGCCATAAACCTCCAGCAACTGGCGCTGGCGCGGGGTCAGCGTTTCGGGCTGGCGGCGGGCAATTTCGGCAGGGGTCAGGGGCGCACGATACGCCTCAAGCCCTTGGACCACACGGGCGGCCAGATCGGAAAGGCCTGCGGTATCGCCTTGGGGGATGAAGGCCAAGAACCCCTCAAGTCGGACCATGGCCAGCCGGTCCAGCGTCACCACAGGCAGGTTAGCGGCAAGGGCGTGAACCGCATCGGCCAAAGCCCGCGCCGGAATGCCGTCGGGCAGGCGGAAGGGCGGCTTGATCGTGCCGTGAAAACCATAGCGGCGCGGGGCTGCCGTCAGATCGGCAATACCCGGAACATCGGGCTGCACCACGGTCTTGCCAATGCGGGCATCCCAGCCCAGCCAAGCCGCCACCGCATCGGCAAAGGCCCCTTCTCGGGGCGCGTAGTAGATCGCAAAGCGCTTCATCTGCTCCATGCCGGACCGGTTACCCGCGGATTGTCACATGCTTGTGACAGATCCTTGTCACATCAAATCAAACTTTTCTGAAGGCAAGTCTCATGACCGAAACCCTCCTCGCCAATGCTATGCTTGTTTTGCCTGACGAAGTGATCCATGGCGCAATCCGCATCGAGAACGGCAAGATCACGGACATGGATCAAGGATCGTCCGTGCCAAACGGCGCCATCGATTGTGAAGGCCATTTGCTCATGCCCGGCCTGATAGAACTGCATACCGACAATCTGGAACGCCATATCGAGCCGCGCCCCCGCGTCAACTGGCCCCATGCCAGCGCCATCATCGCCCATGATGCCGAGTTGGCCAGCGTGGGCATAACGACCGTGTTCGATGCGCTACGAGTAGGGTCGGTCGTGTCCAACAAAAAGGCCAGTTACGGCGAATATGCCCGTCATCTGGCCGATGAAATTCTGGATCTGCGGCGCAAGGGGGCATTGCGCATCAGTCACTTCCTGCATCTGCGCGCTGAAGTCTGTTCGGAAACCCTGACCGCCGAGTTGGCCAAGTTCGGGCCCGAAGACCGCATCGGCATTGTCAGCCTGATGGACCACACCCCCGGGCAGCGCCAGTTCCGCGACCTGACCCAGCTGCGCGCCTATGTCTGTGGCAAGCACGGACTGTCCGAAAGCGAGTTTGAAGGCCATGTCGCCGATCAGGTAGCGCTGTCCCAACGTCTTGGGGCCCTGCATGAGGCCGCGGCGGTGGCCGAGACCCAGCGATTTGGCGCCGTGCTCGCCAGTCACGACGACACCACAGCCGAACAGGTCGCGATTTCGGCCCGTCACGGCGCCCAGTTTGCCGAATTCCCAACAACGGTCGAGGCTGCACGCGCCTGTCATGATCACGGGATCAAGGTGATGATGGGCGCACCAAATCTTATCCGCGGCGGTTCGCATTCCGGCAATGTGGCCGCACACAAGCTGGCTGAGGCGGACCTTCTGGATATTCTGTCTTCCGATTATGTGCCGTCGGCGCTTCTTTCGGCTGCCCTCATGCTGGGCGACCTTTGGGGCGACATTGCGCGTGGCGTACGAACGGTCACTCTTGCCCCGGCCCAAGCGGTGGGCTTGACGGATCGCGGGCATCTGGCCATCGGCGCGCGCGCAGACGTGATCCAGGTGGCCAGAGTAGGTGGAACGGCGGCGCTGCGTGGCACATGGGTGCAGGGACGTAGAGTGGGTTAAAGTTGCCAACTAAACGATCTAGAACTTCGTAGCGCGTTTGGTGAGCTACTCGCCGAACCTTGGACAGTTTTTCGGGATGTTTAAGCTACGGCCTTCACCTGCTGACCAATTTTGATTGCATTGAAGTAGACCACGGCGGGCGGTTGGCCGCCATCGGCAGATTGAGGGCGTTGGTGGTTGTAGAAGGTGATCCAGCGCCCGATGCCGACCCGTGCCTGCGATCAGGTTTTCCAGGCGTGCGGATAGACGCATTTATGCTTCTAGGACCGCCACAGGCGCTCAGAAAAGATGTTGTCAAAGCAGCGACCTTTGCCCCACATAGAGATCCGGCTGCCGACCCGTTGCATCAGATCGGCCTAGGCGAAGGACGTGAACTTCGAGCTGTGACGTCACATGGCCGCTGATGTTACAATCCCCTTTGGAAATTCTGTCTCTGCATGACCCTAGCGGCGAGAACCACTCGCATCAGCGGGTTGGCGGGAGGACCCATCAATCTAGCCCTTGCTTCAGTCGCAGTCCTTAAAGTTGCTTTCCATGCAAACACGAGCGCGCAGTATGCTGGAAACGTGGGAAGTGGCGGTAGATTATTGGCCGTCGCGCGACGGCCAATAGGTTCAACCTATTGAAATTGAACAACTTCTTTGTCACGCATGGCCGATGCCACAGCGCGCAGCATGCTGGAAACGTGGGAGGCGGCGGTGGATCACCTGTATCCGTCCATGGACGGAAAACAATCTTTGGTTGTGCCTGTTGCGATTGCTAAAACTTTAGGTTGTACACAAGCTAGAGCGCCGTCTGGCCGGAACATCAACGATGCGAACGACCAGAAGGCTTGTCACCATTGTCCCTTGTGCGCGCGTCCACCGAACTGGCAGCTATCAGTGAAGGGGTGATTTCTGCCCCCTGTGACGTATGCGCAAGGGACATTTGTGACAAAACTCATTTTCGTCTCCCCAGAAGGGACTGAATAGTTTCAAGCGCCTTTTTCCGACGAATAAGCTCACTTTGCCCTTTGGCCGCAAGTTTTACATGAACCTTTGGGTTCACCCGCCTCGTCACGAAGGGCAAACAGGGACAAAAGGGACAAACCTTACTCTATCCAGCGTATAGGGAAAAACGAGAGAGTTTCTCCTACGGTCGATAGTTACTGATTTGTCCCTTTTGTCCCTGTCACCGCAGCTTCAGCCCCTTCAGCCCACGCCGCCCGTTGCTTTTGGTAGCCTCGAAGCCTCGGTTTTTTAAGTCCTTAACCAGCGTGTGCTGCGTCCAGACGTTCAGCCCCTGTCTAAGGCACCATTGCCCGAAGCGCTGGTGAAGGTCTTCACTACTTGTGAAGTGGCCT
>VGDH01000115.1 GCA_016869835.1 Alphaproteobacteria bacterium | reverse complement strand
AGCTTGGCGACGATCTCCTCCGGCTTGTGCTTCTTCTGGGGCATTCCTTCATCCTCCAAATGGCTCAAAAACCATACCTCAGGGAGGACCACTTTTCAGGGGGCAGGCCAATGCACCGCACGTTCAACCATGCGGGCGGCCAACTCCTCGGCGATGCTCTGGTGCACCAGAAGGCGCGAGTTGGCCGAACAGACCTCGCCTTGATTGAAGAAGATGCCAAAGGCCGCCATATCGGCGGTGCGGTCCAGGTCGGCATCGGCAAAGACAAGGTTTGGAGACTTGCCCCCCGTCTCCAGCCAGACCTGTTTCATGTTGGACCCGCCTGCATAGCGCTGAAAAAGCTTGCCCACAGGGGTTGAACCGGTGAAGGCAATGGCGTCGACGTCCGGATGACGGCCCAGCGTCTCGCCCACCTCTTCGCCATAGCCGGTCACGACGTTGAGGACGCCATCGGGCAACCCCGCCTCGGCCGCCAGCTCGGCCAGCCGCAGGGCCGAAAGCGGAGATTGCTCGGCCGGTTTCAGCACCACCGAATTGCCAGTGGCCAGGGCGGGCGCCAGTTTCCAGGTGGCCATGTCCAAGGGGAAGTTCCAGGGCACGACCGCGCCGATGACCCCCAGCGGCACGCGGCGGATCAGGGCCAGATCGCCGGGCCCGGTGGGCGCGACTTCATCGTAAAGCTTGTCGATCGCCTCGGCATGCCATTGAAAGAAATGCGCCGAGCCGGGGGCGTCGATGGTGGCGGCCTCGCGCACCAGCTTGCCCATGTCCAGGCTCTCCAGCAGCGCAAGCTCGGGGATGTGGTCGCGGATCAGCGCGGCAAGGCGCAAGAGCGTTTCCTTGCGGGTCCCCGGTGCAAGCCGCGACCAGCGCCATCCTCGAAGGCCGCCCGCGCCGCCGCCACCGCGCGGTCAATATCGGCCGCCGTGCCGCGTGCGACTTCGGTCAGCGTCTGGCCATTGGCGGGATTGATCGTGGCAAAGCGCCGACCGTCCGAGGCTGGGCAAGGCCGGCCGTTGATCCATAGCTGATCGCGCAGGCGCAGCGTCGCGGCACGTGCCTGCCACTCGGCATGGGTAAAGCGGGCCGGGTCGGTCATCAGGGTCTCCCTTATGGCAGAAGCGAGGGGCCGGGTTGCAGATGCGCGATCTCGCGGCGGAACGAGAGGGCATCGCCGTGGTCGGGCGCGTCCAGTTCCTCGGCATAGCGCCGGCCGGCATAAGTGGCCCAGGCGATGGGGCCGGGGGCTGCGGCATCGCCGATGAGCTTAAGCGAGGCGATCCCCGCGCCCTGCCAGTCCAACGGCTTGATTTGGTGGAAAAGCCCGTCGTTGGGGATACGCGAGGTCACCATCAGCACCGCGTCACAAGCAATCTGGCTGCTCTGCCCGCTCCAGGTGCAGGTAAGATCAACCGCGCCTGCGTGTATGGCCTCGGGCGCATGCGACAGGTGGATGTGAACGCCGATTTCGGCCAGACGGCGCTGGATGGTCGATTGCTCCAGCGTGTTGTCGGTCCATTCGGCCACTTTCACGGCGGGGGTAACGAAATGCACCGTGCAGCCGTGCGCAACCAAAAGCTCGGCCAGAACGCTGCCCATGTAGAAATGGTCGTCGTCGTAAAGCACGACCGTGCCGCCCATCAGCCCCGCGCCTGCCATGAGATCGTCGGGCGTATGGATGGGCATCGCGGCATCGGTCGGGATCGGGTGCAGGTGCAGCCGCGCCACTGCATCGCGCCGCCAGTGGCAGCCGGTGGCAATGGCGACATGCTGGATGCCAAAGCCCAGGATGTCCTCGGCGGTCAACCGGCTGTCGAGATAGGTCTGCACATTGGCCATGGGTGCGATCTGGCCTGCGCGGTAATCGGCCACCCGGCCCCATGCCGACAGGCCCGGCAGCGCGCGTTCGCGCGCAACGCGGCCGCCAAGGATGGTGGTGGCCTCGGCCAGCGTCACCTGATAGCCGCGCTTGCCCAGAACATGCGCCGCCTCAAGCCCCGCCGGACCCGCGCCGACGACCAGCACGCTTTCAGACTTGCCCTTGGGCCGCGCCCGTTCGGGATGCCAGCCCTTGCGCCATTCCTCCATGAAGGCGGTGTTCTGGGTGCAGCGCGAAATGCCTTGGGTCATGTCGCCCGACACGCAGATGTTGCAGCCAATGCATTCGCGGATGTCGTCGAAGCGGCCTTCTTCGATCTTTTTCGGCAGGAAGGGATCGGCGATCGAGGGGCGGGCCGCCCCGATGAAATCAAGGACGCCTGTCCGGATCTGCCGCACCATGGCATCGGCCGACGTAAAACGGCCGACCCCCACGACCGGTTTTGAGGTCAGCGCCTTGATGCCCTTGACCAGATCTTCCTGCGCGCCTTCGGGCTTGAACCGCGATGTGCCGGAACAGGCCTCCCATGTGCCCTGCGCCAGATCCCAGATATCGGGCAATTCGCCGTGCATCTCGATGAAATCGCGCAGCTCGGCGTTGGAAAAGCCCATCTCGCCCGCCTCATGCAGCGACAAACGCAGCGAAATGGCCAACTCGCCCTTCGTTTCCTCGCGGGCTTCCTCGACAATTTCGCGCAGAAACCGGGCGCGGTTTTCAAGGCAGCCGCCGTATTCGTCGGTCCGGTGGTTGGTGTTGCGCGACAGGAAATGCTGCAAGATGCCAAAGCCATGCGCGCCATAAAGGCAGATCAGGTCAAAGCCAGCGGTCTGACTGCGACGAAAGGCATTGCGGAACCAGCGGCGGAGATCGCGGATATCCTCGCGGTCCATGGTCCGGGCCTGCACCGGGTCTGAGGTAAAGGTAAGGATGGGCCCGCCGGTGACGGCAAGGGGCACTTCGCGGGTGTAAAGGTTAGGGCCATTGATGCCGGAATAGGCCAGCTGGATACCCGCCAGCGCGCCATGCGATTTCATCGCCTCTGCCATGCGGGCCAAGGCCGGGATATCGCGGTCGTCCCAGAGATGCTGTTCGATGAAGGGGGTGATTTCCGAGGTGGGATGGATCTCGGTCTGTTCGGTGAAGATCACACCCCAGCCGCCCTCGGCCTTGGTGCGGCGCATTTCCACCACGGCGGAGGGGTCGCGATAGCCGCCGCCGTTGCAATGCGGGACCTGATAAAACCGGTTCTTGGCCAGTTTCGGCCCGATGCGAACGGGTTCGAACAGAACATCATAGCGGCTGTCGCGGCAATCTTTCGGCATGGTGGCTTTCTTAGATCGGTCGGTGGTCTTGAAGCTGGGTTTGCAAGAGCGCGGGGTCTGGCGCGCGGGCGATGTCGGTCACCAGAAGGACAGGGCCGGGGCCTGCGGCGGCCAGAACGGCCGCATCGGGCGCCGCAATCACCGAGGCGCCGCAATAGGTGATATCGCCTTCGGTCCCGCTGTAATTGGCATAGGCGATGGTCAGGCCATGGTTGATGGCGTGTGCAGGCACCACAAGGCGACTGACATGGGTGTTCGGCTCAGGGTTGGCGGTGGGTACCAGCACCAGCTTTGCCCCCGCCTCGGCCAGTTTGCGGACAAGCGGCGCGAATTCGATGTCATAGCAGATCAGCATCCCCGTCCGGATGCCCTGCAGGTCAAAGGTCGAAACCGCATCGCCCGGCGCATAGATCGCCTTTTCGCGCGGCCCAAAAAGCTGGACCTTGCGGTAGTGGCCGATCTCGTGGCCTTGGCCATCAAAGGCCACGGCAGAGTTGTAGATCGCCCCGCCCTCCCGCTCGGCATAGCCTATGACGATGCCGCAACCATGGGTCCGGGCAAGCTTGGCCAGCCGCTGATGCCACGGCCCGCCCCTGACTTGTGCCTTGGCCGGGATGTCGGACTGGTTATAGCCGGGAAAAAAGACCTCGGGCGCGACAAGCGTCACCGCCCCCATGGCCGCCGCTGCCGTCAGCGCGGCGTCAAGGGCAGCAAAGGCGCGGTCGTCTGACCCCTCGGGCGAGGGGCCTTGCCAAAGCGCAATGTTGAGCGACATGGGACCTCTGATCAGGGGGGGGAAAGGGCCGGGCTGCCCCGGCCCTTTCGGATCACTTCTTCAGATTGGTCCAGATCGCATCATAAAGCGTTTGGGTCTCTTGGTCGCAGACCTGGATGAAGCTGCCCTTCGGCGCATCTGCCGGCGGGTTGTTTTCCGGGCTCGACTTGATCGCCTCGTCCAGGAAGGGCTCTACCCCCGCAACGCCCGAGGTATAGGCGGCATAGTTCGTCACGGCAGCCACGTTTTCCGGGTCCAGAAGGAAGTTCATGAACTTCAGCGCGTTGTCACGGTTGGGCGCGTCTTTCAGCAAAACGACGTTGTCCATCCAGACGACAAAGCCTTCCTTCGGGTAGGCATATTCCACATTCGCCCCCTCGGCGCGGGCCTTAGCGGAAAAGCCGTTGTAGATCATGCCCGCCGCTGCATCGCCCGACACAAGCACATCCTTGGCCGTGTCAGACCCGAACGAGGCCCAATGCTGCTTGGCGTTGATCAGCATGTCGTTCAGCGCCTTGAGCTGTTCCTTGTCGGTCGAGCATTGCGGGATGCCAAGATAGATGGACCCCAGCGCCAGAACCTCGCCCTGGCTGTCCAGCACGTTGATCTTGCCCTGCAATTCGGCCGGCGGATCAAAGATCATGGCCAGCGTGTTGATGTCGCCCTGATAGACATCGCGGTTCACTGAAAACGCGGTCGAGCCCCACTGATAGGGGATCGAGGATTTGCGGCCGGGGTCAAAGGGCACATCCACCCATTCCGGGGCGATATTGCCAAAGTTCGGCAGATCTGCGGGCGCGAAGCTGTCCAGCAGCCCCTCCTTGGCCATGATCTCAACCATGTAATCGCCCGGCACCGCCACGTCATACTGGCCCAGCTTGCCCGCCTTCAGCGCGGCCAGCATGGATTCATTGCTGTCATAGGTGTCGATGGTCACCTCGATGCCCGTCTCGGCGGTGAACTTGTCCACCAACTCTTGCGGGATGTATTCGAACCAGTGGTAAACCGAGAGCTTGCCCTCGGCATGGGCCGCGCCTGCCAGAAGGGCAAAGGCGGTGGCGGTAGACAGAAGCTTCTTCATGGTAAACTCCCTTATGGGTTCAGGATCGGGTTCTTTGCCCGATGCGGTTGACGAGGTAGGACAGGGTGACAAAAAGAACTGAAACGGCCAGCATCATGGTCGAGATCGCCATGATGTTGGGCTTGATGCCTTGCTTTACCGATCCAAAGATCGCGGTTGGCAGGGTCTCCATCCCGGCGCCCTTGACGAAATTGGTGATGATGAAGTCATCGAGCGAGATGATGAAGGCCAGAAGAAAGCCCGAGATCACGCCGGGCAGCATCAGCGGCAAGAGGACGAGCCGGAAGGCCTGCCATTGGGTGGCGTAAAGATCGCGGGCTGCCTGTTCATAGCTGTCCTCGATCCCCTGCAGCCGCGCCGTAATGGGCAGATAGGCAAAGGGGATGCAAAAGACGATATGGGCGATGAGGATGGTCATATAGCCCGTGACCAGCCCGATGGCCGAAAAGAAGATCAGCGTGGCCACCGCAGTGACGATTTCAGGCACCATGAGCGGCAGGTTGATCAGGGCGAAGGTTGCCGATTTGCCCCGGAACCGCCCGCCCCGGATCATGGCAAGGCTGGCGGCCACCGCAATTGTGGTGGCGGCGGATGCCGCAAGCACCGCGATGGTGATTGAATTCCACGCTGCCGCCTTGAAGCGGGGCGCCTCGGGGCCGGTGAAGACATCGCCATACCAGCGCCAGGAAAACCCGCCCCAGGTGGTGATCGAGGTAGAGGCGTTAAAGCTATAGACCGTCACCACGATCAGCGGCGCATAAAGGATTACCAGACAGGCCACCGCCATGGTCAGAAAGCCGGGATAATGGCGCACCCCTTTCATCGCGCCCCCTCCCGTGCCTGTGCGCGGGCATAAAACATCAGAACGATCAGGACGAGCGTCATCAAGATCATCGCAGCAGCGGCTCCGAAGGGCCAGTTGCCTTGCGAGCCCCGGAACTGCTCGTCAATCAGCGAGCCGATCATGAAGGTCTTGGCCCCGCCCAGCAGGTCAGGTGCCAGAAAGGCCCCAAGCGAGGGCACAAAGACCAGGATACAGCCCGCGATGATGCCCGGCTTGACAACCGGCAGCACGATTTCCCACAGCGTCACCCAGCGCGAGGCGTAAAGATCGGCCGCCGCCTCGGAGAGCGCGAAGTTGTAACGCTCCACGGCGGCATAGATCGGCAGCACCATGAAGGGCAGATAGCTGTAGAAAAGACCCAGTTGCACGGCAAGGTTGGTGTTCACCAAAGGCAGCGGGTCAGTGATGAGGCCCAGCGCCATGAGCGGCTCGTTCAAGGGCCCATTGTCGCGGATCAGGAATTTCAGGCTGACCGTGCGGATCAGAAGGTTCACCCAATAGGGGATGGTAATCAGGAAAAGCCAGATCGCGCGGGATCTCGGCGGCCGTGTGGCAATGAACCAGGCGGTTGGAAAGCCGATGGCAAGGCAGATCAGCGTGGCCACGGCCGCTTGCCAGATCGACCGCCAGAAGATCGTGATATAGGTCCATTCGATCACCGGGGGCTCGTCGCCGAAGAGGCCCCGGTTCAGGAAGAACTGGTCATACGAGGCCAGGGTGAAATCCCAGATCACCCCGCCGCGGAATTCCTTGGTCAGAAAGCTGTAGATCGCCATCAGAAGGACGGGCAGCACCAGAAAGATGCCGATCATCAGCCAGGTCGGGAGCAGCAAAGGCGCGACGATCCGCCGATAGCCGGACCCGTTGCCCTGGCCTGAGGGGGTAAGCCCGGCCATCAGTCTGCCAGCAGGCGCGCCGCGCCTTCCTCAAGATGCAGCGCCACTTGCGTGCCGGGGGCGGGAACTTCGGTGCGGGCCGAGTTTTGCAGACGGACCTGAATCGCCTCGCCACTCGTCAGCCGTGTCAGAAGCTGCAGGTCCGTGCCCAGATAGACGACACGCTCGATCGTGGCGACAAGCTCGCCCGTCTTGGCCAGTGACAGGCGTTCGGGCCGGATCGACAGGTGATGCTTGCCCGGAGATGTGCCCGCAGCAGCGCAGCGGATGACATGGCCTCCGGGAAGGATGACGCGCGCCCAGTCGCCTTCGATCCGCTCGACGGTGACTTCAATCAGGTTTGTCTCGCCGATGAAATCGGCGACAAAGCGGTTGACCGGCGCCTCATAGATCTCGCGGGCGCTGCCGACCTGCTGCACCCGCCCTTGCGACATGACCGCGATGCGGTCTGACATGGTCAGCGCCTCTTCCTGATCATGGGTCACAAAGACAAAGGTGATGCCGGTCTCTTCCTGCAGGGTTTTCAACTCGACCCGCATGGCCTGCCGCAGCTTGAGATCCAAAGCCGAAAGGGGTTCGTCCAGAAGCAGCACCTTCGGTTCGGGGGCCAAGGCGCGCGCCAGCGCCACGCGCTGTTGCTGGCCGCCCGAAAGCTGGGTCGGCATCCGGTCAGCAAAGGCGGACAGATGTACCATCTCCAGCATCCGCCCGGCCCGCGCCCGGCGGTCGTCAAGGCTTACGCCAATCATCTTCAGACCGAAGGCCACATTCTCCAGCACCGTCATGTGCGGAAACAGCGCATAATGCTGAAACACCGTGTTCACTGGGCGATGGTTCGGGTCCAGCCGGGCAATGTCCTGCCCGAACAGCCGGATCTCGCCTTCGTTCAGATCCTCAAATCCCGCGATGCAGCGCAAGAGCGTGGTCTTGCCGCAGCCCGAGGGGCCAAGCAGCGTGAAGAAGGCGTTGTCAGCAATCTCAAGCGAGACGGCATGCAGCGCTGTGGTCGTGCCATAGCGCTTGACTGCAGATCGAATCTCGATGGCCGTTGACATCCAGCGCATACCCCCCAGAATTCCCATTCACGTTAGAAGTCTGCATCAAGGGGGTATATACCCCCAAAGAGGTATCATGCGGCCGCTGCCCAATTCCGCCGAAAGCCGACTGGCCGATGTCATCCGCCGTCTGGGCGGGCCCGACTTTGAAAGCGTGCTGCACGATTGGTTGCGCCGGTGTCTTGCGCCGGACAATCTGATCGTACTGGCCTATCGCGATGCCGGTCCGCCACAGGTGCTGTATCGGCAATCCGACAGCCCGCAGGTTTTTGCCCAGCTGGACCAGACCTATCTGGCCGGGGCCTATCTGCTCGACCCCTATCACGCGCTGCATGGCGCGCGGGTGGCCGCCGGGGTTTACCGGCTGCGTGATGTCGCCCCGGATGCCTTTCAACGGTCGCAGTATTTTACCGAGTATTACCAGCAGACGACGCTTCTGGATGAAGTGACCTTCATCGCCTATCCGAAGCCCGGGGTGTCGCTGAACATTTGCCTCGGGCGCGACGCCACCTCGTCACGGGCCTTTTCAAACGCCGAAATCGCGATGGCCCAACGGCTTGCGCCGATTCTGACGGCCTTGATCGAACAGCATTGGGCCGGGCTTGCGGCGGCGGGTGGGGCCGATGACATCACTGCCGGGGTGCAGGACGCGCTGGCGCTGCGACATGGCATCCGGCTAAGCCAACGGCAGGCCGAAGTGGCGCTGATGATCCTGCAGGGCCATTCCACGCCTTCGATCGGGCTGCGGCTGGGTCTGTCGGCCCAGACGGTCAAGGTCTTTCGCCGCCAGCTTTACGCCAAATGCAACATCAGCTCTCAGGCCGAGCTCTTTGCCCTTCTGGTGCCGCGCTTGAACCTTCTGGGCAAGCCCGAGGCGGCCTGAGCCGCGCCTTGCTCAGCGCAGGCAGCGGCCCTCGGCGTCCGACGAAAAGACAAGGGCATCGGCGGCGTCAAAAGCGATGCCGGTCTGCCACATCTGGTTCGGCGCCGTGGTCTTGTCCTTGAACTCATCCGCAGCCTTTATGACGATATAGGCCGGGCTGGTGATGAGGTCGTGGGATTTGAGCAGGCGGTAAACTGAAGCCTCTGATACAAAATACTTTTCTGTATCGGTGAACCGGACCGCCAGTTCACGCGGCGACAGATCGGGCTCCTCAAGCGCTAGGGTCACGATCTGGTCCCGCACCGCATCTGGGATGCGGTTCCAGACCCGGGAAGGGGAAGAGGGCTTGTCCTCCAACCCCTCAGGCCCATGTTCCACAAAGCGGTCATACCACCGATAGAATGTAGTCGGTGGGATCCCTATCTTGGCCAATGTGCGCCTGACAGGCAGATGCGACTGCTCCACCAACCGGATGAT
>VGDH01000114.1 GCA_016869835.1 Alphaproteobacteria bacterium | reverse complement strand
ACCGCCCAGTTTGATGTCGGTGCCGCGACCGGCCATGTTGGTGGCGATGGTCACCGCCCCCAGCTTGCCCGCATCGGCGACGATCTGCGCCTCTTGCTCATGCTGGCGCGCGTTCAAGACGCTGTGCGGGATGCCCGCCTCTTTCAGAAGGCCCGACAGGAATTCGGATTTCTCGATCGAGGTGGTGCCGACCAGGGTCGGCTGACCCTTTTCATGTGCCTCACGGATCGACTTGACCACGCCCTCGTATTTCTCGCGCGCGGTTCGATAGACGGCATCGTGATCGTCAATCCGGGCCACGGGGCGGTTGGTGGGAACCTCGACAACGCCCAGGCCATAGATCTCCATGAATTCCTCGGCCTCGGTCGCTGCGGTGCCGGTCATGCCGCCCAGCTTTTCATAAAGGCGGAAGTAATTCTGGAAGGTCACCGAAGCGAGCGTGATGTTTTCGGGCTGGATCGCCACACCTTCCTTGGCCTCGATCGCCTGATGCAGGCCTTCGGACAGGCGACGGCCTTTCATCATGCGTCCGGTGAATTCGTCGATCAGCATCACCTCGCCATCGCGGACGATATACTGCTGGTCGCGGTGAAAAAGCTTGTGCGCCTTCAGCGCCTGATTGACGTGATGCACCAGCGTGGTGCTTTCAGGATCATAAAGGCTTTGCCCCTCGGGCAAGAGGCCCGACTGATGCAGGACCTGTTCGATGAACTCGTTGCCGTCCTCGGTATAGGTGACGTTGCGGGTTTTCTCGTCGATCTTGAAATGCGTCTCGTTCAGCTGCGGGATCAGCGCGTTGACCTTCTGGTATAGGTCGCTGCGGTCCTGGCTGGGGCCGGAAATGATCAGCGGCGTGCGCGCCTCATCCACAAGGATACTGTCGACCTCGTCCACGATGGCAAAGAAATGCCCCCGCTGGGCCATTTCCTCGATACTGCCCTTCATGTTGTCGCGCAGGTAATCGAAACCCAACTCGTTGTTGGTGGCATAGGTGATGTCGGCGCGGTAGGCGGCGCGTTTCTCGGCATCGGGCTGATAGGGATAGACCACACCGGTCGTCAGACCCAGCTGGCCATAGACCTTGCCCATCCAGTCTGCGTCACGTTTGGCCAGATAGTCGTTCACCGTGACGACATGCACACCCTTGCCGGTCAGCGCGTTCAGATAGGCGGGAAAGGTCGCAACCAGCGTCTTGCCTTCACCGGTGCGCATTTCGGCGATGTTGCCCTGATGCAGGAAGATCCCGCCCTTCAGCTGCACATCAAAGGCGCGCAGGCCAAGGGCGCGCTTGGCGGCCTCGCGGCAATTGGCGAAAGCCTCGGGCAGGATCGCGTCCAACGCCTCGCCGCCCTCTTGCACGCGGCGCTGAAATTCGCGCGTCTTTTCGATGATGCCTTCATCCGACAGCGCGGCGAATTCCGCCTCAAGCGCATTTATCTTCGCCACCAAAGGGCGCAGCGATTTCACCTTGCGATCATTCGGCGTGCCGAAAATCTTGCGCGTGAGAGCCCCAAAACCGAGCATGTTATCTCCGACTGGTCATTGTTTCCGCGGATCGTGTGAGGCTCTGGCCTTGCCCGCCCCTGCGGCCTTCCCTAGAAGGACAGTCAAGACCGGGCGGCCCTGTCGCACGCGACCCGTGCGATGTAAGGGGAAGGACCGGGATAGTCAACGTCGCGCGGGTGCGCGGCACGATCAGGAGTAAGTGAGATGGCAAAAGCGATGCGGTTTCTGGCAGGAGCGGCACTTGCCGCCACGCTGGCCCTGCCGGTCTGGGCCGAGGAGGCCCCGACCGCCGATACGGTTGTCGCCACGGTGAACGGTACGGCCATCACGCTGGGCCACATGATCGTGGCCCACGATGCGCTGCCCGAACAGTACAAGGCGCTGCCGGCGGATGTGCTTTTCAAGGGCATCCTTGACCAGCTTGTCCAGCAGACCGCGCTTGAGCAGTCGATGGAGGGCAAGCTGACCCGCAGCGACACGCTGCGACTGGAAAATGACAAGCGCGGCTATGTCTCGGCCCGCGCGCTTGAGGCGGTGGTGCTAAGCGCGGTGACAGATGAGGCGCTGCAGGCCGCTTATGAGGCACGCTTCAAGGATGCCGCACCGCAGACCGAGTATAATGCCGCCCATATCCTCGTGGCCGATGAGGCCAAGGCCGAAGAGCTTTTGGCCGAACTCGAAGCCGCGGCCGATTTTGCCGAGCTGGCCAAGACCCATTCCACCGACACCGGATCGGGGGCTGCGGGCGGCGATCTGGGCTGGTTCGGTCTGGGCATGATGGTCAAGCCCTTTGAAGAGGCCGTGGTGGCCGCCGAGGTGGGTAAGGTCGCGGGTCCGGTGCAGTCCGATTTCGGCTTTCACCTGATCCTTGTGAAGGAAACCCGCATCGCCGCACAGCCCACGCTGGACGATATCCGCGACGAATTGGCGGCCGAGATTGAACAGCAGGCCATCGAGGCCCATGTCACCGAGGTGACCGATGCGGCCAAGGTGGAAAAACCCGGCGAAGGGATTGACCCTGCGCTGCTGGGCGATCTTTCCTTGCTGGACAAGTAAGCACAGGATTGGGGGGTAGATCATGGGAAAGAAAGCCTGGAAAGCCAAGGCAAAGGCGCTGAAGAAGAAACTGAAAGCGCTGCGGGGGGCGGCCGATCCGGCTGCAACACCGGTCAAGGCAACCAAACCGGCCAAGCCCGTCTCGCCGCTTGCAGCGGCCAGCTTTCCCACCCTTCCCGTAATCAAGGGGGCCGAGTTTGCCGCCATCGGCGCGGGCATCAAGTATCAAAACCGCAAGGATGTGATGCTGGTCCGGCTTGCCCCCGGCACCGCCATTGCCGGGGTCTTCACCCGCTCCACCACCCGTTCAGGCTGCGTGCGCGATTGCCAGACCAAACTGGCCACGAAGGTTCCCGAAGGCGCGGGCGCCGCGATCATCGTGAATTCGGGCAATTCCAACGCCTTTACCGGGGCCATTGGCGATCAGGCCGTGGCCGCAGTCACCGGCGGAGTGGCCCACAAGCTGGGCATTCCAGCCTCGCGCGTGTTCTCCTCCTCGACCGGCGTCATCGGCGAACCCCTGCCCTTCGAGAAAATTACCGCGGTGATTGACGCGCTGGCAGGCGAGCTTTCGGAAGAAGCCATTCAGGGCGCGGCCGAGGCGATCATGACCACCGACACCTTCCCCAAAGGGGCGGCGGCTGTGTTGCAGGGCGATGGCGGCCCGATCCACATCTCGGGCATCGCCAAGGGCTCGGGCATGATTGCGCCAGATATGGCGACGATGCTGGTCTATATCTTCACTGACGCCAAGATCTCGGCGGCGAACCTGCAGAAGATGATCTGGCGCAACGTGGATGACACTTTCAACTCCATCACCGTTGACAGCGATACCTCCACCTCCGACACGCTGTTGATTGCCGCCACCGGCAAGTCTGACGCCGCCGAAGTGAAAGGCCCCGTCGCCAAAGCCTTCGAGGCCGCGCTGCGCGGCGTGATGATGAACCTGGCCCATCAGGTGGTGCGCGATGGCGAGGGCGCGACAAAGTTTGTCGAGGTCCAGGTGACCGGTGCGGCAACCGATGCCGACGCCCACAAGGCCGCGCTGGCGATTGCAAATTCGCCCCTGGTCAAGACCGCCATCGCCGGGCAAGACCCGAACTGGGGCCGCATCGTCGCCGCCATCGGCAAATCAGGCGCCGAGGCCGACCGCGACCGCCTGACCATTAAGTTTGGCGATATTCTGTTGGCCGAAAAGGGCTGGCGGAACCCCGATTACAAGGAAGAGGACGGCGCAGCCTATATGCTGAACCCCGAGCTTCTGATCCATGTCGACCTGGGGCTGGGCAAGGCCAGCCGCTCGGTCTGGACCTGCGACCTGACCAACCGCTACATCGAAATCAACGCCGACTACCGCTCGTGAAGATCGTCCTCGTTTCTGCCGTCGCCCTGATCGACGCCGATGGTCGGGTGCTTCTGGCCCAGCGCCCCGAAGGCAAATCCTTGGCGGGCCTGTGGGAATTTCCCGGCGGCAAGGTAGACCCGGGTGAGACGCCCGAGGCGACGCTGATCCGGGAACTGCGCGAAGAGCTGGGGATCGAGACCAAGGCCAGCTGCCTTGCGCCCCTGACCTTTGCCAGCCACAGCTATGAGGATTTCCACCTTCTGATGCCGCTTTTCGCCTGTCGCCGCTGGGACGGGATCGCCACCGGACGCGAGGGTCAGACGCTGGCCTGGGTGCGGCCCGAACGGCTGCGCGACTATCCGATGCCGCCCGCCGACATCCCGCTGATCCCGATCCTGCGCGATTGGCTTTGATCGCGACAAAAGCGGCAATTGGTCCCGGTCATGGCGTGAATTTGTGATGCTTTTTTAACGAATCGGCTTTAGATTAACCGCTACATGCTGATTGGGGGATTGGCACATGCTGCGCACGATTACGGTTGGAAGCTGCGTTTCGGTTCAGGGCCTTGTGGTCGGTCAAACGCCGGACGGAAAGATCATGGTCAAGGTCGATGACAAGACGTTTGTCGGCGTTCCTGTTCCGGTCGTTCGCGCTGCCTGAACCTTCGCGACATTGAAAAAGGCCGGGATCTCTCCCGGCCCTTTTTCGTTTTCACACAGCCTTTGGTGCGGCAAGCAGGCGTCAGTCGAGCGTGCGCTGGACCTCCTCGCGCTCAAAGATTTCAATCACATCGCCCTGACGGATGTCCTCATAGCGTTCGAACGCCATGCCACATTCCTGACCCGAGATGACTTCCTTCACCTCGTCCTTGAAGCGCTTGAGCGTTTTCAGCGTGCCTTCGTGGATCACCACGTTGTCGCGCAACAGGCGCACCCCGGCCGAGCGACGGGCAACCCCTTCGGTGACCAGACAGCCCGCAACCATGCCAACGCCGGTGACCTTGAACACCTCCTTGATCTGCGCGTAACCGATGAAGGTTTCGCGGATCTCGGCCTTGAGAAGGCCGGATGCGGCTTTCTTGATGTCGTCCACCAGATCATAGATGATCGAATAATAGCGGATCTCGACGCCCTTCTGATGCGCCGAATTCCGCGCGCTGGAATTGGCGCGCACGTTGAAACCGATGATCGGGCATTTGCTTGCTTCGGCCAAGGACACATCGGTGTCGGTGATCGCGCCCACGCCCGAGGACAAGACACGCACGCGCACCTCTTCGTTGCCAACCTTTTCAAGCGCTTGCACGATGGCCTCGGCAGAACCCTGCACGTCGGCCTTCACCAGAACCGGCAGTTCGGCCACGTCCTGATCGGCCTTGGCCTTGGCCATCAGCTGTTCCAGCGTGGTGGCCGCACCGGCGGCGGCGCGCTTGTCCTTGGCGGCCTTGATCCGGTAATCGGCGATTTCGCGGGCCTGGGCTTCGGTTTCCACCACGTTCAGCGTATCGCCCGCCGAAGGCGTGCCGGAAAGGCCCAGCACTTCGACCGGAACCGAGGGGCCCGCCTCAAGGATCGTCTCACCCTTGGAGTTGATCAGCGCCCGCACCTTGCCCCACTGCTCGCCGACGACAAAGATATCGCCTTTGCGCAGCGTGCCGTTCTGCACCAGAACAGTGGCGACCGGGCCGCGGCCCACATCCAGTTTCGCTTCGATCACGGCACCAGCGGCGCTGCGGTTCGGGTTGGCCTTAAGCTCAAGGATTTCCGCCTGAAGCGCAATGGCTTCCAGCAGGTTGTCCAGACCCATGCCGGTCTTGGCCGACACCTTGACATCCTGCACATCGCCGGACATGGCTTCGACCACCACTTCGTGCTGCAAGAGATCGGTGCGCACCTTGGTCGCATCGGCACCGTGCTTGTCCATCTTGTTGATGGCCACGATCATCGGTACCTTGGCGGCCTTGGCATGGGCAATCGCCTCAACCGTCTGCGGCATGACCGCGTCATCGGCGGCCACCACCAGAACGACAATGTCGGTGACATTCGCCCCACGGGCGCGCATCGACGTGAACGCCGCGTGGCCGGGCGTATCAAGGAAGGTCAGGACCTGGCCCTTTTCGGTTTTCACCTGATAGGCGCCGATATGCTGGGTGATGCCCCCGGCTTCGCCCGAGACCACATTGGCCTTGCGGATCGCGTCCAGAAGCGAGGTCTTGCCGTGGTCGACATGGCCCATGATCGTGACGATCGGCGGACGGCTGACCAGATCGGACTCGGCATCCTTGACCGTTTCGATGGCCTGTTCCACGTCGGCATCTGACACGCGCACAGCCTTGTGGCCGAATTCCTCGATGACCAGTTCGGCGGTATCGGCGTCGATAGCCTGGTTCATCGTGACCATCATGCCCATCTTCATGAGCGTCTTGACCACATCGGCGGCGCGTTCGGCCATCCGGTTGGCCAGTTCGCTGACCACAATGGTTTCGGGCAGCTGCACGTCGCGCACCTGCTTTTCAGCCTTCTGGCCAAAGCCCAACGCCTTGTTGCGGGCCTTTTCCTGCTTGCGCTTCATGGCGGCAAGGCTGCGGGTGCGTCCGCCTTCGCCATCCAGCGCCGACGAAAGCGTCAGCTTTCCCGAACGACGGCCCTCGTCGCCCTTGGCCTTGGCATTGCGTTCACGCTCTTCGCGTTCGCGGTCGGTCTTGCGCGGGGTGGGCAGGCCGGGCTTGGCACTGGCCGGGCCGCGCTCATCCATGCCCGCAGGAACGGGACGGGCGCTGCGCGGCGCGGGCGCTGCGCCATCGGCGGCAGGGGCAGGCTCGGCCGGTTCGGCCGAGGCCGGTTTGCGGCGCTGGGTGCCAAGGATGTCGGCCTTGCACTGCTCGGCGCGGGCGGCCGCCTCGGCGGCGGCTTCGGCGCGGACACGCTCTTCTTCTTCCAGCTTGGCGCGCAGCGCGGCCTCGCGGGCGCGATCCTCGCGCTCTTTCGCCTCGATCTCCTCGCGGCGGCGCATCCGGTCTTCTTCGCGCGCCCGCTCTTCTTCGGCGCGCTTGGCGGCATCTTCCTGCTCGCGCGCCTTGGCGGCACGCAAGGCAGACAGACGACGCTCCATCTCGGCATCGGTGATCCCGGCCGGGCGCTTGGACGGATCGCCCAAGTTCGGCGTTCCGCCTGCTCCCGTCGCCGAGGCAGACCCCGGCTTGCCCGGCGTCGGCACCACAACGCGCTTGCGCTTGGTTTCAACCACCACAGCATGCGTCCGGCCGTGCGAGAAGCTTTGCTTCACCGAACCGGAACGCGGTGCACCACCCAGGCCGAGGGGTTTTTTGCCGTCAGTATCGCTCATGCGTCCTACATATCCTTCATGGCGGTCTCGCCGCCGTCCTGCCTGTCTGGCTGCGCAATTCGCAACCCGGCAAGCCTTGCCGCTTCCTCTACAACACGCGTCGTGAGCATGCCAGCGCCAAGCGCCGCGTGTATCGCACGTTCGCGACCGAAAGCCAAACCCAATTCCCCAGCGGTCAGAAGGCCGATGAAACAGCCCTCGCCTTCGGGGGGGCGCAGCTTGGTCTTGCCGCGTTCTGACCCGTCCGAGGCCTGCACAAGAACCCGTGCCTTGCCCGACTGCAGCCAGTCCTTCACCTTTTCATAACCCGTCACGGCCGCATTGGCCTTGCGGGACATGCTGATCAGATCCACCACCCGGCGGGCCAGCAGGCTTTCCACCAGATCGGCCAAGCCTTCGGGCACCTTGACCGACTGCCGTGCCGCACGGGAAAACAGCCCCTTGGTGGCGGCCTTGGTGATGGCGGCACGATCTGCCGCCACATAGATGCCCCGCCCCGGCAGACGGCCCAGAACATCGGGCACCACCGAGTTGTCAGGCCCGATGCAAAACCGCACCAGACCCGCCTTGGGCTGGCTTTCCCCGGTCGCAACGCACTTGCGTTCGGGGTCGTCCTGATCCTTTTCCCGGCCGCTGCGTGTCACGGGCGTTCCCTCCGAGGCCTGAAATCAGGCCCCGGCCTCCTCGTTGGCTGCGCCCTCGTCGGCGGGTTCCATCTCGGTCGGGTCCACCCAGCCCAGCATGACGCGGGCGGTCATGACCATGTGCTGCGCCTCTTCCAGCGAGACGTCGAACTTTTCCAGCACGCCCTCGTCCTTCTTGCGTTGGCCATTCTCGGTGGTCCAACCGCCCGCCAGCTCCCAGTCGGCGCAGGTGGCAAAGTCTTCCAGCGTCTTGATGCCGTCCTTGGCCAGTGCTTCCAGCATCTGGGGCGTCAGGCCTTCAAAATTGACAAGGCTTTCTTCCACACCCATGGCGCGGGCCGCTTCCAGAGCCTTGCGGGCCTGCTCTTCCAGATAGTCGCGGGCGCGGGCCTGCAGTTCTTCGGCGGTGCCTTCATCGAACCCGTCGATCGAAAGAAGTTCATCGGCATCGACATAGGCGACTTCTTCAAGATTGGTGAAGCCTTCCGCGACCAGAAGCTGCGCCATCATCTCGTCGACGTCCAGCGTGTCCATGAACAGCGTGGTGCGTTCGGCGAATTCCGCCTGACGGCGGGTCGATTCGTCGGATTCCGTCATGATATCAATATCAAGGCCAGTCAGCTGGCTGGCCAGACGCACGTTCTGACCACGGCGGCCAATGGCCAGCGACAGCTGTTCATCCGGCACGACAACCTCGATCTTGCCGGCCTCTTCGTCGATCACGACCTTGGACACCTCGGCCGGTTGCAGCGCGTTCACAAGGAAGGTCGCCTGATCGCCATTCCACGGAATGATGTCGATCTTTTCGCCCTGCAACTCGTTCACCACGGCCTGCACGCGGCTGCCGCGCATACCAACGCAGGCACCGACCGGGTCGATGGAGTTGTCATAGGAAATGACCGCGATCTTGGCGCGCGACCCCGGATCACGGGCGACGGCCTTGATCTCGATGATGCCGTCGTAAATCTCCGGCACTTCCATCTTGAAGAGTTCCGCCATGAACTGCGGGTCGGTGCGGCTGAGGAACACCTGCGGGCCGCGCGGTTCGCGGCGCACGTCCTTGATGAAACAGCGGATGCGGTCGCCGGGCCGGTGAGCCTCACGCCCGATCTTTTCATTGCGGCGCAAGATCGCTTCGCCGCGGCCAATGTCGACGATGACATTGCCGTATTCCTCGCGCTTGACCTGACCGTTGATGATCGAGCCCTTGCGGTCCTTGAATTCCTCATACTGGCGGTCGCGCTCGGCCTCACGGACCTTTTGCAAGATCACCTGCTTGGCCGATTGCGCGGCGATACGGCCCAGATCGACCGGCGGAACCTCGTCGACGATCTCATCGCCGATCTGCGGATCGGCCAGATAGGATTTCGCCTGCTTCACAGTCAGCTGAGCATGGTGATTTTCCACCGCAT
Organism: Alphaproteobacteria bacterium; assembly: GCA_016869835.1. Lineage (GTDB taxonomy): Bacteria > Pseudomonadota > Alphaproteobacteria > Rhodobacterales > Rhodobacteraceae > Tabrizicola_A. The sequence goes on along the minus strand of VGDH01000114.1, from coordinate 40 downwards.
CATCTTCCACCACGGTGCGGATGCGGGCAAAGGTGGCGCG
>VGDH01000113.1 GCA_016869835.1 Alphaproteobacteria bacterium | reverse complement strand
GCCGCGAATGTCGGGGCGCGAGACGATCTCCATCAGCGCCACGCCCGTGCGGTTGAAATCGACGAATGACATCGTCGGGTCCATGTCATGGATCGACTTGCCCGCGTCCTGTTCCAGATGGATACGTTCAATCCGCACACGGCGCGCCACGCCAGGGCCCATTTCAACCAACACTTCACCCTCCCCCACGATAGGGTGGTAAAGCTGGGAAATCTGATAGCCTTGCGGCAGGTCGGGGTAGAAGTAATTCTTGCGGTCAAAGGCCGAGCGCAGGTTGATCTGCGCCTTCAGACCCAGACCCGAGCGCACCGCCTGTTCGACACAGAATTCGTTGATGACGGGCAACATGCCGGGCATGGCGGCATCGACGAAGGCGACGTTTGAATTCGGCTCGGCACCCACCTGGGTAGAGGCGCCCGAAAACAGCTTGGCGTTGGACGACACCTGGGCATGGATCTCCATGCCGATTACCAGTTCCCAATTCTGCTTGGCCCCGGCAATCACCTTGGGTTTCGGCGCGGTATAGGTCAGGTCAAGCATGGGGAAACCTCTTTCTGGCTTTGGCCTGTCTTAGGCAAACTGGCCCGCCACGGCAAGGGCGGGCCTTGCGCGGGTTTCTGCCTATTTCAAGCCGGGCGGGCAGGAAGGCTGGACAAACCGGCCCTTCGCCGGGCATCGCCATGCGGTCTGAAACAAGTCAGAGCCATCCTTTGAACCGTTTTGCCCTGTGTGCCGTTCTGGCCGTGTCGTTCCTCTCGGCCTGTGTTCCGGCCAAGGTCACCGATCTGAAGGCTTTGATGCCGTCCTCTGCACCGCCGGCGATGCGCTGGGACCACCGCCCCGAGGCGGCGGAATGGACGACCCGCAGCCTTGCCGCCGTTGCCGCCAAGGATGCCGTGCTGGCCGCGAAGGTTCCCGCCGACATTCAGGCCTGGTGCCCGGGATATGAGGAGAATTCCCTGGCTGAGCGTCGCGCCTTCTGGGTCGCGCTGATGTCGGCTGTTGCGAAATATGAAAGCACCTGGAACCCCGCCGCATCTGGCGCGGGGGGGCGCTATATCGGGCTGATGCAGATCTCGCCACGGTCGGCCCGGAATTATGGCTGTTCGGCCACCAAAGCCGCCACGCTCAAGGATGGTGCGGCCAACCTGGAATGTGCGGTCGAGATGATCTCTTATCACGTTGCCCGCGACGAGCAGGTGGCGGGCAAGGGCAACCGGGGCATTGGCCGCGACTGGATGCCGCTGCGCAAAGGCGACAAGCGCCGCGAAATGGCGGCCGGGACCTCGGCACAAAGCTATTGCCAGTAGGGGCTTGCCTGTCGCACGGCCCCTGGCCTTGGGACGTTGTGCAAAGGCGCAGCTCAGGCCTGCAGCATCCGCCCCGCCATTTCCGACAGATCGCGGCTTAGGCCGGGCGTTGCCAGAATGCGGGCAAGTTCGGCACGGATCATCCCCTGCCGGTCGGCGTCATAGCGCGGCCAGGTTTCAAAGGCGGTCGACATGCGCGAGGCGGTCTGCGGATTGAGCGGGTCAAGCCGGATCAGCCAATCGGCCAGCCTGCGATAGCCCGCCCCGCTTTCGTGGTGGAAGCCTGCATGGTTGGCTGACAAGGCCCCAAGGACGGCGCGAAAGCGATTGGGGTTCTTCATGTCGAAGTCAGGCCGCCGGGTCAGGCTGTCCACCGTGTCGGCGGCCGCGTGCGGCGAGGCCATGGCGACCTGCACGGCAAACCATTTGTCCATCACCAGCCGGTCACCGGACCAGCGTGAACCAAAGGCCGCAAGCTCTTGAACACCATGGCCGTTTTCCAAAAGGATCGCCAGCGCGCCAAAGCTTTCGGTCATGTTAGACGCCTGTGCAAAGGCCGCTTTGACCGCCGTGCCACCATCAAGCCGCGTCAGGAAGGACAAGGCCGCCAGCCGCAGCGCGCGCTTGCCCGCAGGACCGGCCTCGGCCGAGAAGGCGCCCTCGGTCCGGCAGGCGGATTCGAGTTTTTCCAGCCCCGGCGCCAGGGTTTCAGCCAAGGCCAAGCCCAGTGTGCGACGGGCGGAATGGATGCGGGCGGGGTCGGGCACATGGCCTGCGGCGTGCAGGGTGGCCGCCATGTCGTCATCGGACGGCAGGCGCAGCGCCAGCGCGCGGAAGGCCGGATCAAGGCTGTCGTCAAAGGCCAGTCGCGCCATGCCCTCCAAGAGGTCGGACGCGGGTTTCGCCCCTGTTGTCACCATGCGCGCCAGCACGTCCTTGGCCAGCGCGCGGCCCGCTTCCCAGCGGTTGAAGGGATCAGTGTCATGGGCCAGAAGGAAGGCGCGTTCGGATTGCGGAACCTCGCGCTCCAGCACGACGGGCGCGGAAAACCCGCGCAGGATCGAGGGGATTGGGCGGGCGGACAACCCTTCGAAGGCGAAACTCTGCACGGGCTTTGTCATCTCCAGGACCGTGGTCGGCACCACTTCATCGCCATCGGGGTTCAAAAGCCCCACGGCGATGGGAATGACCTTGGCCCCCTTGTCCGGCTGCCCCGGCGTGGGCGGGTTCACTTGGGTAAAGGTCAGCGTATAGGTGCCCCCCTTGCTGCCCGCCGCCCAAGCCTCATGCACGCCAAGGCGCGGCGTGCCCGCCTCGGAATACCAGCGCTTGAATTGGGTCAGATCGCGGCCGGTGGTGTCTTCAAACACCTTCAGCCAGTCCTCGATGGTGGCCGCCTGCCCGTCATGGCGCTGGAAATACAGATCCAGCGCGCGGGCATAGTCGGCATCACCCACCAGACGTTTCAACATACCGATGATCTCGGCACCTTTTTCATAGATGGTGGCGGTGTAGAAATTGTTGATCTCGACAAAGCTTTCGGGTCGCACCGCGTGGGCCAAAGGCCCCTGATCCTCGCGGAACTGGCGGGCGCGCAGCATCAGCACATCTTCGATCCGCTTGAAGGCATGAGACCGTATGTCCCCCGAAAACTGCTGATCGCGGAACACCGTCAGCCCTTCTTTCAGGCACAGCTGGAACCAGTCGCGGCAGGTGATGCGGTTGCCCGTCCAGTTGTGGAAATACTCATGCGCGATGATCGCCTCGATGCGGGCAAAGTCATCGTCGGTCGCGGTGTCAGGGCTGGCCAGAACCACCTTGGAGTTGAAAATGTTCAACCCCTTGTTCTCCATAGCGCCCATATTGAAGTCATCCACGGCCACAATGTTGAAAATGTTCAAGTCGTACTCGCGACCATAAACATCCTCATCCCATGTCATCGACGCCTTCAGCGCCTGCATCCCCCAGGCGCAGCGGTCCTCATCCCCAGGGCGAACCCAGATGTTCAAGGCCACCTTGCGGCCCGAACGGGTGATGAATTCGCCGGGATGGGCGATCAGATCACCCGCCACCAGCGCGAAAAGATAGGCCGGTTTCGGCCAAGGATCGTCCCATTCGGCCCAAGCCTGCCCCTGCCCGACCGGATTGCCGTTCGACAACAGGACGGGCAGATCGGATTCAACGCGAACCTTGAACCGCGCCATCACGTCAGGACGGTCAGGGTAATAGGTGATCTTGCGGAAACCCTCGGCCTCGCATTGGGTGCAATACATGCCCTTCGACATGTAAAGCCCTTCAAGGGCGGTATTGGTTTCCGGGCTGATCTCCACCTCGGTTTCCAGAACAAACGCGCCATTAGGCAGATCGGCGGCGGCGATCGTCATCCCCTCGGCATCAAGGGCGGGCGTTACAGGTTGCCCGTCGAGCCGGGCCGAGATCAGCACAATTCTTTCACCATGAAGCCGCAGGTCATGCCGCCCCGGCCGCGCCGGATTGGGCGCGAAGGCAAGCCGCGCCAGCACCCGGGTGGCCCGAGGGGCAAGGCGAAAGGTCAGATGAACCTGACCCAGAACAAAGGGATAGGGCTGGTAATCGGCCAGATAGACGGTACGGGGATCGGCGGCTGGCTGGGCAGATATGGGGGCGGACATGGGGGGACACTCCTTTGATGCCAAGCTAGGCGATGGGGGGGCAGTTGCAAGGGCTCAAAACGGCAGAAGCTGCGCTGGGGGGCTTTACGAATCTTGCGCAAAGGCTAGATAAATGTTCCATGAATGTTCTTATGTGGCTCAAGCGCGATCTGCGCCTGCATGACCACCCGGCGCTGACCTTGGCGGCGGGGCTGGGCCCGGTCTTGCCGGTCTATATCGTCGAGCCCGAGCTTTGGGCGCAGCATGATGCGGCGGCCCGGCACTGGGGCTTTATCGCCGAAAGTCTGCAAGCCTTGCGCGCCGACAGTGCCGCCCTGGGCCTGACTTTGGCGATCCGGACGGGCGATGCGGTCGAGGTGCTGGCCCGGCTTTGCGCCCGCCATGGCATCAGCCGCATCATCAGCCATGAAGAAACCGGCAATCTGTGGAGCTTTGCGCGCGACCGGCGCGTCGCGGCCTGGGCGCGGGATCAGGGGATAGACTGGATCGAGGTGCCGCAATCCGGCGTGATCCGCCGCCTGCCCAGCCGCGATGGCTGGCAGGCGCGGCGTGATGGCTTCATGGCCGGGCCGGTGCTGCTTTTGCCGCAGGGGCTGCGCGGGGTTGACGGGGTCGAGGCCGGGCCGATCCCCACCGCCCGCGCCCTGCGCCTGGCCGAGGATCGCTGTCCCCACCGCCAGCGTGGCGGCCGCGATGAGGGGTTGGGCCTGTTGGACAGTTTTCTGTCGCAGCGCGGCGAGAGATATCGTGCTGCCATGTCCTCACCCGAGACGGGCGAGCGCGCCTGTTCGCGGCTTTCACCCCATTTCGCCTTTGGAACGCTGTCAATCCGCGAGGCGGTGCAGGCCACCGCCGCGCGTCAGGCCACGCGGCCGGGCGGGCAATGGGGCGGCGCGCTGTCGAGTTTCCAAAGCCGTCTGGCCTGGCGCGACCATTTCATGCAAAAGCTGGAGGATCAGCCAACAATTGAAACCGATTGCCTGTCGCAGGCGGCCGAAGCCCTTCGCCCGCGCATTCCCGACGCCAGCCGCCTTGCCGCCTGGGCATCGGGCGAAACCGGATTGCCGTTTCTCGATGCCTGCATGCGCTATCTGGTGGCGACGGGCTGGCTGAATTTCCGGATGCGGGCCATGGTGATGGCAACGGCGTCCTATCATCTTTGGCTGGATTGGCGGGCGACGGGGCCGGTGCTGGCGCGGCTTTTCGCCGATTACGAGCCCGGCATCCACTGGCCGCAGGTGCAGATGCAGTCGGGTGTCACCGCCATCAACACACCGCGCATCTACAACCCGGTGAAACAGGGGCTGGAGCAGGACCCTAACGGCGTGTTCACCCGGCGCTGGCTTCCTGAACTGGCATCGGTTCCCGATGCCTTCTTGCAGGAACCGTGGAAATGGCCGGGCTTTGCGACATTGGCCGGCCGACGTTACCCCGAACCGATCATCGACCCGGCCGCCGCCCAGCGGGCCGCGCGCGACGCGGTCTGGGCCTTGCGCCGCGCGCCGGGTCACAAGGACGAAGCCAGCGCCATTGCCGACCGCCACGCCAGCCGCAGTGCGCGCCGCTTTTCGCCCGCGCGTAGCGGGGGCAAGGCACGGCCAAGCGCCCAATTGAGTTTCGAGCTGTGAAGATGCGCCGCAAATCCGACTTGCCCGTAAAGACCTGTCAAGCCTGCGGCCGCCCGATGGTCTGGCGCAAGGCCTGGGCCAAGGTCTGGGACGAGGTGAAATACTGCTCGGACCGCTGCCGCAAGAAGAAGGGGGGCGCTTCAGCGTCAGACGGATCGCCCCCCATGCGGGCAGGCTGACGCCCGCCCTGTGGCGTTTGTGCAGCGCGGATGGGGCTAATCGACCCCGATGAAGCGGGCGAGCTTGCCAAGCGTTTGCAGGCCCAGCGCCTCGGCCCCGAAGCCCTTGGCGTTTTGCAATTCTTCAACCGTTGCCATGGCCATGCCCAAAGTCACCCGTGTGCCGCCGAGAACCGGGGTAAACTCGACCCAGGCATCAGCGTGTTTCGGGCCGTTTTCGCCCCAAAGCAGCGCGTAATCGATGCGCTTTTCCAGGGTCAGGCGGGTATAGCGGTGGTGGTTGGGAAAGACCGTGCCATCGGGCGCGATCATGTCAAACACCCACTCGCCGCCCGTGCGCAGGTCGATGCGGCGGGTCTTGCAGGAAAAGCCATCCGGCCCCCACCATTGCGGCAAGGTGTCTGCGTTCATCCATGCGCCCCAGACTGTAGCGACCGGGGCCTTGATGGTGCGGTGAATGACCATGGAGCGCGCCGCAAGTTCGGCAAGGTTGGCAAGCCCGCCGCCAAAGCCGTGGCGATAGCCGTCGGCCATAACCTGCGCCAAGGACGACAGTTGCACGGTGACCGTGATCCGGCTGCCCTTGTCCACAGCATGAAAATCCGCCGTCACAAGGGCGGCCGATAGCGTGGTGCCTTCGGCCGAAACGACCTCATAGTTCACCCTGCGGGTGTTGGCCAGCAAGTCCAGCCAGCCCGCATCCACCGTGATCACCGGTTCACCTTCAACCTTGCAGAGCGAGCGTTCCTGTTCGCCAACTTGGGTCGCGTGGCTGAGGTATTCCACCGTGACCTCGGGCGTGGGTGCCGACCAGATGACCCGCGCGCCGGGGGTAACCCAAGCGTGCCAGAGCGTGTCCAGAGGGGCGGCGACAGTGCGGTCAAAGGTCAATGTGGCAAAGCGGTCCATCGGGTCAGGCTTTCATCAGACCTTGGGCATAAGCCTCAAGCTGAGTGACGACGGTGCCCCAGCCGTCATAGAACCCCATTTCGGCATGCTGTTTGGCGGTGTCGGCGTTGCGGTGCCGCGCCACGGCGCGGTATTTGGTGCGGCCGGGACCGGCATCTTCAAAGGTCAGGATCCCGGTCATGAAAGGTTCGGGCGCGGGCTTCCAGCCAGCGGTGTAGTTGTCTGTAAACACGAGCTTTTCATTCGGGATCACCTCAAGATAAACCCCGTTGTTTTCCATGATGTTGCCCTCGACCTCGAAGGTCGTGTTGCAGGCCCCGCCGACGCGGACATCCAGCGTGCAGGCCGTCACCTTGTGCGGTATCGGCACGAACCAATGGACGAGATGTTCAGGCGTCGTCCAGCAGGTGTAGATCAGCTCGCGCGGGGCGACGATTTCGCGCTCCAGCACAAGATCAAGGGTCGGGTCAAGGTCATCAGTCATCGCGTTTTTCCTGCATGAGCGTTTGAACTTAGGCTTCGAACCGGTCAAGCCGCCCCTCCCACAGGGCGCGCTGTTCGGCCAGCCAATCGGTGGCCAGCGTCAGGGTTTCGGGCCGGGCATGGCAGACCCGCGACCGGCCGGTTTTCTCGGTCGCGATCAGCCCGGCGGATTCCAGCACCGAAAGGTGTTTCATCACCGTCGGCAGCGCCAGCCCCGTGGGCTGGGCCAAGACGCTGACCGGGGCCGCGCCCTTGCCTAACTGCGCCAGCATGGCGCGGCGGGTCGGATCAGAGAGCGCCTGAAAGATCAGGTCAAGGGCTGGGTCTTGCTGTGCCATGCGCTTTAGCTATCAGCCGGGCATGAGTCGGGAAAGCAAAAATTTAGCCAAGTGGTGAAGTTACATTATCTAGCCCTGCAAGAAACTGCTTTTCGGGCTGGCGCGAAAATCAGACCCCGCTTTTCGTTGTTTGCCGGGCCTAAGCGGCCTAACCTGCGAAAGATTGCCGCAAGGAGGATGTCATGGTCGCACGTATCTTGATCGAAGGTCTGCAGGTGGACCGGGGCATTGCCGATTTCCTCAACACCTGCGCTCTGCCCGGCACCGGGGTGGATAAGGCGACCTTCTGGAAGGGCTTTGCCGCCCTCTTGGCCGACCTCGCGCCGAAGAACCGCGCGCTTCTGGCCAAGCGCGAGACGTTGCAGGCGCAGATCGACCAATGGCACCGCGACCGTCGCGGGCAATTGCATGACCCCTCGGCCTACAAGGCCTTACTGACCGAAATCGGCTATCTTCTGCCCGAAGGCCCCGATTTCCAGATCGACACCGCCCATGTCGACCCCGAGATCGCCTTGGTCCCCGGCCCGCAGCTTGTAGTGCCGATGACCAATGCGCGCTATGCGCTGAATGCCGCCAATGCCCGCTGGGGCAGCCTTTACGATTGCCTTTACGGCACCGATGCCATGGGCTCTGCGCCCCCGGCAGGCGGTTATGAGCGCGGCCGCGGTGCCCGTGTCATTGCCCGGGCGCGTGTGTTTCTGGACGAGGCCTTCCCGATCGACGGCACCAGCCACGCCGATGCCCGCCGCTACATCGTCAAGGACGGCGTGCTTTTGGTCGATGACATGCCACTGGTCCATCCGGCCAAATTCGTCGGCTACAAGGGCAACCCGAAGGCACCCGATGCGATCTTGTTGAAAAACAATGGCCTGCACGTTGAACTTGTCTTTGACCGCGCCCATTTCATCGGGGGCCGCGATCAGGCGCTGCTGGCCGATTTGCAGATCGAAAGCGCGATGTCGGCGATCATGGATTGCGAAGACTCGGTCGCCTGCGTGGATGCCGCCGACAAGGTGCAAGCCTATGGCAACTGGCTGGGCCTGATGCGCGGTGACCTGACCGAGACTTTCGTCAAGGGCGGCAAGCCGCTTGAACGCCGGCTGAACCCCGACCGCAGCTATACCGCCCCGGATGGCAAGCCGCTTTCCATCAAGGGCCGCGCGCTTTTGTGGGTGCGCAATGTCGGCCACCTGATGACCAACCCGGCCATCCTCTTGCCCGACGGGTCCGAGGTGCCCGAGGGGCTGATGGATGCGATGATCACCACGCTGATTGCCTGCCATGACCTGCGCAAGACGGCCGGTCTGCGCAATTCGACCCAAGGCTCGGTCTATGTCGTCAAGCCCAAGATGCACGGGCCGGAGGAAGTGGCTTTTGCTGCTGAAACCTTTGACCGGGTCGAAGACGTGCTTGGCCTGCCGCGCCATACGGTGAAACTCGGCATCATGGATGAGGAGCGCCGCACCTCGGTGAACCTCAAGGAATGTATCCGTGCCGCCAAATCGCGCGTGGCCTTCATCAACACCGGGTTTCTGGACCGAACGGGGGATGAGATCCACACCTCGATGGAAGCCGGCCCCTTCAGCCGCAAGGATTTCATCAAGCGCAAGGGCTGGATCGGCGCTTATGAGGTGTTGAACGTCGATATCGGCCTGGAATGTGGCCTTTCCGGCCGCGCCCAGATCGGCAAGGGCATGTGGGCCATGCCCGACCTGATGGCGGCCATGCTGGAACAGAAGATCGAACATCCCAAGGCAGGCGCCAATTGCGCCTGGGTCCCCTCGCCCACTGCCGCGACGCTGCATGCGCTGCATTACCACAAGATCGACGTCATGGCGGTGCAGGCCAAACTCGCCAAGGGCGGGCGGCGCGCCCATGTCGATGCCGTTCTGGACATCCCGCTTGCCACCTATCGCCGCTGGAGCGACGATCAGGTGATCCGCGAGGTCGAAAACAACGCCCAAGGCATCCTTGGCTATGTCGTGCGCTGGATCGATCAGGGGGT
>VGDH01000112.1 GCA_016869835.1 Alphaproteobacteria bacterium | reverse complement strand
TCTCCTCCGGCTTGTGCTTCTTCTGGGGCATTCCTTCATCCTCCAAATGGCTCAAAAACCATACCTCAGGGAGGACCACTTTTCAGGGGGCAGGCCACAGAATATCGTCCAGAATCAACGCCAACCCGCGTGCGGCATCGGTGACAAGCCGCAGCCGTTCCTGCGAGGTGGGATCGGTGGCCCGCGCCAGCTCGGCATGGCCAAGGCCCAAGATCGCGTTCAAGGGCGTGCGCAACTCATGGCTCATCTGCGCCAGAAAGCGCGATTTGGCCTCATCAGCCGTGCGGGCGCTGGCGCGTTCGCGGGCGATACCATCATGCAGCGTATGGTTTCCCCGCACGATGGCTGCAATGAAATAGGCGGCCGCGCAATGCGCCACAAGGCTCAGCGCCAGACCTGCAGGACCGGTCCGGCTTTGCAAATCGTGCAACACCGCCGCCACGCCCAGCACAAAGGCCACCGACAGCCCCGAAATGGCACAAGGCACATGGATGATGCGAACCGAGGCCATCTGCAACATGGTCAGCGTCAGAGCCCCTGCGGCAAAGGGTTGGGCCAGGGGAAGGCTGGACTGGTAGGCAAAGGCCAGCACCAGAGCATAGGCCCCTTGCGATACCATTCCCGCCGCGATGGTCGCCAGATATCGCCAGGGCTGGCGGGCCGGGTGCAGCCCCTTCATCCAGCCCATGCCCAGACGCTCGGCGGTGAAATCTGCGACCATGCAGATCAACACCACCGGCCAGGCCACGAAAAACAGGGCCAGCGCATAGACAAGGGTCGTGAGTATGGCGCGCAGCGTCGCGCCGTCGGACAAGAGCTGATACTGCCGTACCAGCTCGTCATGCGGGATGGTGGACAATCTGGCAAGCAGATCTGCCTTGTCCGGCAGGGGCATGGTGATCCTTTGCGGAGATAAGGGGGGCCGTTGCGCCCAGTAGGGCCAAGGCCGGGCAGGGCGTCAAGCCGGAAAGCGGGTCTGATCGGCAGCAGGTCGCATGGGGCCGAGCCTGACGCTTGGGCGCTTACGGGCCAGCATCCGTCTGCACCGCGACGCGCTGGATCATCTGGCCCTCGCGATCAAGGATCACGATCTCCTGACTGGTCGTCACCACCGCAATCCAGCCCTTGCCAAAGGTCACCGCCTCGGCCGTCAGCCCTTCGGGCAGCGTCAGGTTCTCGGGTAGAACCGGAGCTGCGCTTCGCGCATCGGGCATGCGGGTGACAAGCAGGCCAACCACCGTTATGACACCGACGATCATGGTGATCATCAAGGTGATCACCAGCCCTTTCAGAAAGCGCAGGCTCGGCGGCAGGTCGGGTTCGCCGTCAGGAGTGTTCGTCATGTCGATCCCTTCGCCCGTTGGGTGGCTGCACCTGACCATCATGGCGGATGCGCCTGCGCGCCTTGATAAGGCGCTTGCCGAACTTATGCCAGAGGAAGCGGCGCTGTCACGCTCACGCCTGATGAAGATGATCGACGAAGGCGATGTGTTTCTGGACGGGCAGGCGGTGACAAACCCCAAGGCCAAGGTGGCCCAAGGGCAGGTCTATGCCCTGCGGCTGGCCCCTGCGGTGGAGTTGGAGCATCTGGAGGCCGAGGATATCCCCCTGACGGTTGTCTGGGAGGATGCCGATCTGATCGTCATCGACAAACCCGCCGGGATGGTGGTGCATCCTGCCCCCGGAACGCCATCGGGTACGCTGGTCAATGCGCTTTTGCACCATTGCGGCGATACGTTGTCGGGCATCGGCGGCGAGCGGCGGCCGGGCATCGTGCACCGCATCGACAAGGACACGACGGGCCTGCTGGTGGTGGCAAAATCCGACCGGGCGCATCATGGGCTGGCGGCACAGTTCGAAACCCATACCGTCAACCGGCATTATCTGGCCGTGGTGCATGGGCGCCCCGATGCCTATGACCCGCGCCTTCGCGGCCTGCGCGGGGTGAGTTTCGAACAGGGCGGGATCGTCAAGATCGCCACCCACCTTGCCCGCCACAAGACCGACCGCCAGCGTCAGGCCGTGGTCTGGAACGAAGGCCGCCACGCCATCACCCGCGCCCGGGTGATCGAGGATTTCAAGGGCGCGGCCAGCCTCATGGAGTGCTGGCTGGAGACGGGCCGCACCCACCAGATCCGCGTCCATATGGCCTATGCCGGCCACGGGTTGATTGGCGATCAGACCTATGGCGGCAAGCGCCGACTGCCGGAAAAGCTGTTTGGCCCGCTGGCGGCGGATCTGGCCAACAGCTTCCCCCGCCAAGCGCTGCACGCCGCGACCTTGGGCTTTGAGCATCCGGTGACGGGTGAGGAATTGGAGTTCGAAAGCCCGCTTCCTGCGGATATGGCTGGGCTCTTGGACGCGCTGCGCGGGCCGTAGGGCGGGGTTCACCCCGCCACGATCAAGCCACGCGCCACGGTAGGGTGAACCCCGCCATACGGGGCTCCACGGCGGCCTCGGTGCGACAATTCCTGACAAAAGCGTGAGGTCTTTGTCACAATCCTTACGCCGCGACGGAACCATGCACATCTTGCGATCATCAATGCGTGATAGCGCAAACCTTGAATGCGCAGCGCGTCGGGCATAGAATTCGGTCCTTCGGGGGCCGCAGTCGGACCCGATGAACATGGAAGGGGCGTCGACATGAGCACCTACGCAAATCTGCCTGCACCCAGCCCGGAACAAGGGCTGAACCGCTATATGCAGGAAATCCGCAAGTTCCCGATGCTGGAACCGGAAGAAGAATACATGCTGGCCAAGGCCTGGGCCGAACGTCAGGACCCCGAGGCCGCACATCGTCTGGTCACAAGCCACCTGCGCCTCACGGCCAAGCTGGCCATGGGCTATCGCGGCTATGGCCTGCCGCAGGCCGAGGTGATCTCAGAGGCCAATGTTGGACTGATGCAGGCGGTCAAACGCTTTGACCCCGAAAAAGGCTTCAGGCTTGCAACCTATGCCATGTGGTGGATCCGCGCCTCGATCCAGGAATACATCCTGCGGTCGTGGTCCTTGGTCAAACTGGGCACGACCTCTGCGCAGAAGAAGCTTTTCTTCAACCTGCGCAAGGCCAAGGCCAAGCTGGGCGCGTTGGAAGAGGGGGATCTGCACCCCGAGACCGTGGCCCGGATCGCCAAGGATCTGAGCGTCACCGAAACCGAGGTGGTAGACATGAACCGCCGCCTTTCGGGTTCGGATGCCAGCCTGAACGTGCAGGTGGGCAGCGATGGCGAAGGCGGCAGCCAGTGGCAAGACTGGCTTGAGGATGAGGACAGCGATCAGGCCGGCGCCTATGCCGAAAAGGACGAGATGGAGATGCGGCTGTCGCTTTTGGCCAAGGCGATGGAGGCCTTGAACGAGCGTGAGCGCGATGTGCTGGTCAAACGCCGCCTGTCGGATGATCCGGTTACGCTTGAGGATCTGTCCGAAAGCTATGGCGTCAGCCGCGAGCGGATCCGCCAGATCGAGGTGCGGGCCTTTGAAAAGCTGCAGGCCCGGATGCGGGATCTGGCAAAGGCCAAGGGAATCGTGGTTCCGGCCTGAGTTCGGGACCCGATTTCCGACGCGGAAATCGGTGCAGAGTTCGGCGCAAACTCTGCGCAGTCCTGCCGATCAACGGCAGGTGCCGATTTCTGCGCCAGAAATCGGGCCGGAATTTGCGTCAAATTCCGCGCCAGGCCTTGCGGTGGGGTTTTTCTTGCCCCGCGCGCCGTTCACCGCTAGGACCCTGCCCAGAATGAGAGGTTATGTGCCATGAACATGCTGGATACCTTTGTCAAACCCATGCACCCCGAGGGCTGGCGCTTTGTCGCTATTTTCGGGGCGGTCACGTTGGTCCTGTTCTGGCTGTGGGAGCCCTTGGGCTGGATCGGTCTGGGGCTGACGGTCTGGTGCTATTACTTCTTCCGCGATCCGGTTCGTTCGGTGCCGCTGGATGAGGGGCTGATCGTCTCGCCAGCCGATGGGGTGATCTCGCTGATCGAACGCGCCGTGCCGCCGGTCGAGCTTGGCATGGGCCCCGAGGCTTTGACGCGTGTGTCGGTGTTCATGAATGTCTTCAACGGCCATGTGAACCGGATGCCGGTTGCGGGCCAGATCGACGCCATCGCCTATCGGCCGGGCAAGTTCCTTAATGCTTCGCTTGACAAGGCCAGTGCCGACAATGAGCGCAATTCGCTGGCCATTCGCATGGCGGACGGGCGCAAGGTGGCGGTGGTGCAGATTGCGGGCCTGGTGGCGCGGCGGATCGTCTGCTTTGCCCGCGACGGCCAGACCCTGCGCATGGGCGACCGTTTCGGCCTGATCCGGTTCGGCTCGCGGCTGGATGTCTATCTGCCCGAGGGGGTGGAGCCGCAGGTGGCGCTGGGCCAAACCATGGTGGCGGGCGAGACGGTGATTGCCGATCTGACGCGCGCGGCCGGCCCGCGACTGGCGCGGAGCGAATAGGATGGGTGCCTTGCCGCCGACCGAGGAAAAGCCCACCCCGGCCCGCAGCCGCTGGCCCGTCGCACCGCGCCGTGACATGTCCATCGTGCAGCTTTTGCCCAATATGCTGACGGTGGCGGCAATCTGTGCGGGCCTGGCTTCGATCCGCTTTTCGGCGGCCGAGGCTTTTTCGGCGGCGGTGGTGATGATCCTTCTGGCCGCCGTTCTGGATGGGCTGGACGGCCGTCTGGCCCGCTTTCTGCGCAGTGAAAGCCCGATCGGGGCCGAGCTGGATTCGCTGGCCGATTTCCTGAATTTCGGCGTGGCCCCCGGGATGCTGATGTATTACTGGGCCTTCCCGGCCGGAAATGACTTTGGCTGGGGGGCGGTCCTGATCTATGTGGTCTGCACTGTCTTGCGTCTGGCGCGCTTCAACGTTGGCAATGAGGTGGCGGCGGGCCTTGCCCGTCAGGGCAAGTTTCAAGGGGTGCCTTCGCCGGCCGGGGCGATGCTGGCCATGGCGCCCCTTTACATCGCCTGGCAGTTCCCAAGCCTGCCCATGGCCCCCTGGCCGGTGTTGGCAGGCTGGATGGTGCTGGTCGGTCTGATGATGATATCCAAGCTGCCGACCCCCTCGCTCAAGGCGGTGCGGGTGCCGACCGACCGGGCGGCCTTTGTGGTGATTGCGGGGATCGCGCTGGTGGTCTTGCTTCTGCGTTATCCCTGGGCGGTGATGTCGGGCGTCACCGTCAGCTATGCGGCGGTGCTGCTTTGGGCCTATGGCAAATCACTGATTGTGCGGCGTTAGACCTCGGGGGTGGTTGTCTGCCCCAAGGGGCTGGCCTAAGCTGAAGCCACACCAAGCGGAGGGCAGGCGATGGCATCGGTCAGATGGGGGATCCTTGGGGCGTCGAATTTCGCGCTGAACCGGATGGGCCCGGCGATCCATGCGGCCCATGGGGCGGAACTTGTGGCGGTTGCCTCGTCCAGCGCGGAAAAGGTGGCAGGATTTCAGGCCTATGCGCCCGCTGCCCGCCATCTGGCCAGCTATGAGGCGCTTTTGGCCGATCCGGCGGTTGATGTGGTCTATATCCCGCTTCCCAACCACCTTCACGTCGAATGGACCTTGAAGGCCCTGGCTGCGGGCAAGCATGTGCTGACCGAAAAGCCTGTTGCGATGCAGGCTGAAGCGATCGACGCCCTGATCGCTGCGCGCGACAAGACCGGGCTGGTGGCGGCCGAAGCCTATATGATCGTGCATCATCCGCAATGGCAGCGCGCCCGCGAATGGGTGGCGGCCGGCGAGATCGGCACGCTGCGCCATGTGGATGCGCAGTTCTCCTTCTATCAGGACGACAAGGGCAATATCCGCAACCGCCACGAAACCGGCGGCGGGTCCTTGCGCGACATCGGGGTTTACACCTTTGGTTCGGCCCGCTTTGTCACCGGGGCCGAACCGGTGGATCTGTCCTCGCGCGTGGTGCGTGAAAATGACGTTGAAATCTGGGCGCAAGTGGCCGCCACGATGGCGGGGCCGCAGGGGCGCTATACCTATAATTCGATGACCACGATGCGCGCCTTTAACCGGCAGGTGGTGACATTCCAAGGCACCAAGGGCATGATCCGGCTGGAAGGCGGGCCGTTCAATGCCGGGGTGCATGACATGGCCGAGATCGAGCTGCATCAGGGCATGAACCGGGTGCTGGTGGAACGGTTCCCGACCGTCAACCAATACCAGCTTCAGGTCGAGGCGTTTTGCGCCTCGGTCCGCAGCGGCGCGCCGTTTGCGTGGAGTCTGGAAAACGCCAAGGGCACGCAGGCGATGATCGACTGGGCCTACCGTGTGGCCGAGGAGGTTCGGCTTTAGCCGCATCATGCCCGGGGTTGTGTTACATGTGCCCAGCGCGGTTCTGGCTGGAAATGGTGGGGGAGAGCGGTTCTATCACCCGTTCCAGTGCGCGCTTCGGGCGCGCGGCATTAAGACGCGCATGGTCCTGCACAACCGCGACACCGCGCTGGCCGAGATTGAGGCGGATGACGCCTTCCACATCTTTGACCATGGCCGCATCTAGCACCCAAGGGCGCTGAATTCGGCCTCGGCCTATCTGCTGCCCTTCCGCTACATGGACCCCCAAGGGGTGCGCGGCTTTGCCTCGATCGGGGCGGCAGGGTTTGATGCGGGCAGCCAAGACCCGGCGCAGGCGCAGGTCTTCTTGCAGGTACTGCAAGCGCGCTATGTGACGGGCCGGATATCCCGCTATGACCAGCCCGAAGAGGTTCTGGATATCCCCGACCGGTGCATCGCGGTGTTCTTGCAAAGCGAAACCTACCGCAAGGTGGGTGAGACCTGCCATCTTTCCATGCGCCACATGATCAAGGCGCTTCTGGCGCGCGACGATCCGCGCCCCATTGTCGTCAAACCCCATCCGCGCGACATGGACCTTGATACCTACGGCTGGCTGGCCCACCAGGCCAAGAAGGATGCCCGGTTGCAGGTTTTGCCGGCCAACATCCATGACATGCTGGCGCGGGCCGATGTTGTCGTCACGACCAACTCGGCGGTCGGCATCGAGGCGATGCTGCACCGTGTGCCGGTCGTCCTGTGCGGATCGGCCGACTTTCACCATATCTGCGAAACCGTGCAAAGCCGCGACGGGATGGGGGCGCGCATCGCGCGCGCCGAGGCGCGCAAGGCGGCAGGCGACTGGCCGTTTGAGGCCTATCTGCGCTGGTTTTATGGCGAGATGTGCCTTGACCCCACCGCGCCCGATTTCATCGACCGCTTCATCGCAAGGGTCGCGGCGCAGGGGTATGACCTGCTTTAACCCGCATCTCCTCGGGCGCCTTCGGCTTCTCGTCGCGTTTCCCCGACGAGCGCCGCAGGCGACGAGGAGGTGGGCCGGGAGGAGGATCAGTCCTCCATCGCCTCCAGCTCGTCGATAAAGCCCGCGATCATCGACAGGCCCTTGTCCCAGAACTTCGGATCCGACGCATCAAGACCAAAGGGCGCGAGCAATTCCTTGTGGTGCTTTGACCCGCCCGCCTTGAGCATGTCGAAATACTTGGCCTGAAAGTCCGGCAAGCCACCCTCGTAGGCGGCATAAAGCGCGTTCACGAGGCCATCGCCGAAGGCATAGGCATAGACATAGAACGGCGAATGCACGAAATGCGGAATATAGGCCCAGAAGGTTTCATACCCGTCCATGAATTCAAAGGCATCGCCCAGTGATTGGGCCTGCACTGACATCCACAGCGCGTTGATGTCGTCGGGGGTGAGTTCCCCTTCGCGGCGCGCGGCGTGGAGTTTGCATTCAAAGTCGTAAAACGCGATCTGGCGCACGACCGTGTTGATCATGTCCTCGACCTTGCCCGCCAGCAGGGTCTTTTTCTCGGCCTTGGTTTTCGCATTGTCGAGAAGGCGGCGGAAGGTCAGCATCTCGCCAAAGACCGAGGCGGTTTCGGCCAGGGTCAGCGGCGTTGAGGACAAAAGCTCCCCTTGCCCAGCCGCCAGCACCTGATGCACGCCATGGCCAAGCTCATGGGCCAAGGTCATGACATCGCGGGGTTTTCCCAGATAGTTGAGCATCACATAGGGGTGAACCGTGGTGACGGTGGGGTGGGCAAAGGCGCCTGGCGCCTTGCCGGGTTTGACGCCTGCGTCAATCCAGCCATCGGTGAAGAAGGGCTTGGCGATGCGCGCCATTTCCGGGTCAAAGGCGGCATAGGCGCCCAGCACCGTCTCGGTCGCCTCGGCCCAACCGACGGTTTTCGGCGGTTCGAGGTTCAAGGGCGCGTTGCGGTCCCAGACCTGCAAACGCTCCAGCCCCAGCCATTTGGCCTTCAGCCGGTAATAGCGGTGGGAAAGCTTCGGATAGGCGGCGACAACGGCGTTCCGCAGCGCCTCCACCACCTCGGGCTCAACATGGTTCGACAGATGGCGGGCATGCTGCGCCGAGGGCATCTTGCGCCAGCGGTCGTCGATTTCCTTTTCCTTGGCCAGCGTGTTGTGAACCCGTGCGAAAAGCTTGATATGCTTGTCGAAAACCACCGCCAGCGCTCGCGCGGCGGCTTCGCGTTTCGCCCGGTCGGCATCGGTCAACAGGTTCAGCGTCGCCTCAAGGTTCAGCTCCTCCTCTTCGCCTTCGACCTTGAACATCAGCCCGGCCATGGTTTCATCGAACAGCTTGTTCCAGGCCGATGCCCCCACGACGGATGCGTCGTGCAGATAGGTCTCCAATTCATCCGACAACTGGTGCGCGCGCATGGCGCGCATGCGGTCAAAGACCGGCTTGTAGCGGGCAAGGGCTGTGTTCTCGGCCATGAGTCGCGCCAGAAGATCATCCGACAAACGGTTGAATTCCAGAGAGAAAAACACCAGCGCCGTCGTGGCATTAGTGATGCGATCCTGCGCGTCGGCCATGAACTTGGCGCGTTCGCTGTCCATGGTGTTTTGGTAATAACGCAGACCCGCATAGGACATCAGCCGCCCGGCGGTGACGTCAATTGCCTCATAAGCCTCAACACAGGCCAGCATCTCGGCCGCCGACAACCCGGCCAGCTTGCCCTTGTATCTGGCCTCGAACCGCGCCGTTTCGGCCTCGACCCAAGCCATGTCGCGCTCCACCTCGGGGGCGTCAGGGCTGGGGTAAAGGTCGCTAAGGTCCCATTCCGGCAGATCGCCGAAGGCGTTAGAGCCGCTGCGGGCATCGAAAACCGGCGCTTTGTGGCCAAGACGGGGCAGGGGGTGCATGAAAAACCTCATAATCCTTTCCTCCCATCTAGGGGGGGCAAGGGGGGAACGGCAAGGGGGGGCGTGAATGCCTGCTTTTTGGGCAGATGCCGTGGAAAAATGCAGTTTCCGTTCGGGAAGCGCTTTACCATTTCAAAACCCCTGCCTTTACTGGGGCAAACGCGGGACAAGGTGCTGCCCATGACCAGCTATTTCAACGAGATGTATGAGGGAGAGCGTGTGCGCGCGCCCTATGCGCGGCTGTCGGACTGGATGGCCTCGATGCCCACCGACCGGCGGCTGGAAAAACAGGCCGAGGCCGAGGCGCTGTTTCGCCGCATCGGCATCACCTTTGCCGTTTATGGCGAAGGGGGCGATCCTGACCGGCTGATCCCCTTTGACATGTTCCCGCGTGTGTTCACGGGGCAGGAATGGGCCAAGCTTGACCGCGGGATCAAGCAGCGCGCGCGGGCCTTGAACGCCTTTCTGGTCGATGTCTATGGCCGCGGAGAGATCGTTCG
>VGDH01000111.1 GCA_016869835.1 Alphaproteobacteria bacterium | reverse complement strand
GTGGTTCTCGACATGGGCGAGGTGATCGCCACCGGCACGCCGAAGGAAGTCTTTGAAAAACCGCGCGTTCTGGCCGCCTATTTCGAGGAGCCCGCGCATGGTTAAGTCTGGTGGCGAGGTGTTGAAGGTCAGTGGCCTGACAGCGGGTTATGGCCCCTTGCGGGTGCTGCATGAGATTGATTTCAAGGTCGCCGAAGGGGAACGCGTGGGGCTTGTGGGCCTGAATGGCCATGGCAAGACCACGCTCTTTCGCGCGATTTCATCGCTGGTCGGCTGGCAGTCGGGGTCGATCCTGCTCAACGGGCAGGAAATCGGTGGCACGCGGTCAACCGGGCCGGGGCGCAAGACGCCCGCAATCGTGCGGGCAGGGCTGGCGATGACACCGCAGGGCGATGCGATTTTTCCGGGACTGACGGTGGCCCAGCATCTGGATTGTGGGGCCTATACACCGAAAGCGTGGAAAGACCGCAAGGCGCGCCGGGACATGGTGTTCGACATCTTCCCGCCCCTACGCAAGCTGGAACATGCGCTGGTCGGCCGCCTGTCGGGGGGCGAGCGGCGGATGGTCTCCGTTGGCCGTGCGTTGATGGTTGAGGCGTCGCTTTACCTGATTGACGAGCCGTCCCTGGGTCTTGCGCCGAAGATCAGCGCATCGGTGATCGAGGCGCTGTTCGCCCTGCCGAAGGATGGTCGCGCCATGGTGATTGCCGAACAGAATGTGGCGCTCTTGTCGGGCCGCGTCGACCGGATGGTCGGCATGCACGCCGGCCGCATCCGCGGTGACGTCGGTCATGTGAGTTTGCACTGATGGATATCTTTGTCACCCTTGTTCATGCGCTGAACCTTGCCGCGATCTACGGGCTGATGGCGATCGGCATTTCGCTGTTGTGGTCCTCCATCGGGATGATCAACATGGCCCATGGCGCGACCTTTGCGGTGTCGGGCTATGCGGCCTGGCTCGTGGCCGATCTGATGAAGCCCATCCTGCTTGCGGCCTTTGGCAAGACCGTGATGGGCACGGCTGCCATGGCCGGGGTGACGCTGGCCACGGGGGCGGCCATGGGGGCGCTCTTTGGCGCGCTGATCTACGCGCTGGCCTTCTTGCCCATTCACGACAAGCCGAACTTTCCGGTCCGCAGCCTGATCGTGACCCTGGCGATCAACCTGGCCACGGTGCAGCTTCTGTTGTGGTATTTCGGGCCCAAGCAGAAGAACCTGCCGAAGATCTTTGGCACGGGCAAGCTGGATATCGGCCCCCTCTCGGCGCGCTATGACCAGATCGGGGCGATTGTCTCGACGGTGGTGATCCTGGGGCTGGTGCTGTTGTGGCTGCGCATGAGCCGCAAGGGGCTGGAAATCCGCGCCATGATGCAAAACCCCGAAGGGGCGGTGCTTTCGGGGATTTCGGTGCGCTGGACGGCGCTTCCGGTCACCATGCTGACGGGCGCCTTGGCGGGGCTCGCGGCCGTGCTTCTCAGCCAGACGATCTTTGTCTCGCCCACCTCGGGCACCATGCCCTTGATCAAGGGGCTGACCATTGCGCTGCTGGGCGGCCTTGGGTCGGTTCCCGGGGCGGTGGCGGGGGCCGTCATCATCGGGTTTCTTGAGGCCATCGTGGGCGCGATCCCCTTCCTTGGTCAGCGCTATGTGCTGTTTGCAACCTTCCTCTTCATCATCGTCGTTCTCATCATCCGCCCACGCGGGATTGGCGGTTTGCTGGATGAGGCCCGCAAATGACCGAGAAAAAGTTCTATGAGATCGGCCAACGCCCGGCCGAGGTGATCCTGCACCCGTCCGGCGATGCGCCGCTGGTGCGCCGCCGCCTGCCGTTCACGCGGCGGCACTGGTTCAAATGGCGCTCTCGGCTGAACGCCAAGACGCTGGAACAGGAACGGATGCTGGCCGACAAGCGGCCTTTGTGGTGGGTGCTGGCCTTGGGCGCGTTGGCGCTGACCGCGCCCTTCCTGTCAAACCCCATGCTGACGATTGCGGCGATCTTCTGCATCTTTTCGGCGATCAACGTGCTTTGGACGCTGATCATCGGCACGGCGGGCATCTTTTCGCTGGCCACCCTCGCCATTGTCGGGATCGGGGCCTATGTCTCGGCGGCGCTGAACGTCTATCTCGGTCTGCCCTGGCCCTTGATGTTTGTCGCCGGGGGCTTGGCGGGGCTGGTGGTGGGCGGCTTTCTGGCGCTGCCCTCTACCCGGCTGGATGGGCTATACTATGCGCTTCTGACCATGGGCTTTGCCGAGATCTGCCGGGTTTTTGTCCAGCAGTTGAAACCCCTTGGCCCGCAGAACGGGTCGATCAACAACGTGGCCAGCTTCATCCCCGACGAATGGCAATTGCAGCGTCCGGGGCTTCTCTTGGGCTTTGCCGGGGCCTTCGTGCTTCTCCTTCTTGCCCTTCTGGTGTTCCGCATCGTCAATTCCGAACGGCTGGGGATGCTGTTGCAAACAGCGCGTGAGGATGAGGCCTTTGCCGAGGCCACCGGCATCGATTACCGCCGGGCGCGGCTGCATGTGTTCCTGATTTCCTCGGCCGGGCTGGGGGTGATCGGGGCGTTCTACGCGCAGTTCTACAACTCCATCTCGCCGCAGGTGTTCAGCCTCGATCAACTCATGCTCTTGTTTGCCATGATTGTCATCGGGGGCTTGGGCCGCAGCGAAGGCGCGGTGATCGGCACCGCCATCGTCGTTCTGATCGACAAGGGCCTGTTGAACCTTGGCCCGGTCCGCATCCTTCTGGTGGCCGCGATCATGCTGGCGGTCACGCTTTTCCTTCACAACGGCCTTGCCGGCGCGCGCGAGCAGTTCCGCGGCTGGCGGCGTCGCATGCAATCCGAGGCGCGCGCGCGCCGCACCGAAAAGGGGGGTGAGGTCATGCCCGAAGAAGCCATTGAAATCGCCGACAAGCAGGAAATCTACTATCGCCGCTTTCAAAAGCGCCTTCGCGACCGGCTCAAGACGCTCATCACGCCCGAGCTGATCGTAGAGCATCGGCGCAACCCCTTGGGCCATCATTCCGACAACCTTGGCCGCGTGCTGAATCACTTCCGTCGCGCCGAGGTGGCCGACAAATACGCCATCATGCGCCAGCCCGAGGCGTTCCATGCCTATAAGATCGTGGCCTTTTCTGGCGTGCGCGGCGCCCCGCCGCGTCTGGTGGATGACCGCACCTATTACGACATCAACGAGGCCTATCACGCGGTGTTCCTCTTGCGTGTCAATGACCTGATGGAAGCCTGAGATGACCAATACCCGCATTTTCGGCTATGCCGACCCTTTGTGCGCCCGCGCTGGTTCTTCGGTCGATTTCATGATCTCGGTCGAGGGCCGTGACGAGGTAAAGGCGCATCTGGTGCGCGTGCTGCATGGCGACGAAAATCCCGAAGGGCCGGGATATGTCGAAGAAGCGGTCGATATCGCGCTGCCCGCCAGCCTGAAGGTCAAGCGCCAGTTCACCCAGGTCGGCAGTTTCGCCCGCGCAGATGACCCGGAGGGGCGGCTGGACGGCTTGGCTAGTTTCACCCTGTTTGCCCATGTCTTTCCCACGCTTCCAAAAGCGGAACGCCAACAGGTGCTGGGGCGGTGGGATATTGAGGGGTCCAAAGGGTTCGGGTTGGGGATTGATCCCGACGGCCATGTGGCGATGTGGGTGGGCGATGGCACCGGGGTGGACGAGATCCGCACCGAGATCACGCTGGTGCCGCGCTGCTGGTACTTCGTCGCAGCCAGCTATGACGCGGGCACGAAACAGGCGGAGTTGCATGTCATCAACTGCGTGACCCAGTGGAACAGCCGGATTTCCACCGTGGTGCCGTTTGAAGGTGACAGCTGGATCAAGGAGACGCTGCGCCACGGGCCGGGGGCGACGGCGGGGGCGGCAAGCTTCAAGCTCGCCTCGGCCACCGCCTATAACCCGGTGCGCGGGCATTACGGAGCCTTCCTGTTCAATGGCAAGATTGACCGGTCCGGCGTCTATACCCGCCCCCTGACCCGGCCCGAGGTTGAGGCTTTGGCGCGTGGGGATGCCCCTGCGCATGATGGCCTTTTGGCCTATTGGGACCCGACGGCGAACCTCGCGCGCGACGGGGTGGGCGATACCATCCCCGACACCGGCCCGCATGGGCTGCACATGCAGGGCGTCAACCGTCCCGTCCGCTGCATGACCGGGGTCAACTGGAAGGGCGAGGACAGCTATCGCCTTGCCCCCGAAACCTTTGGCGGGGTACATTTCCACGACGACGCCATGACCGATTGCCGGTGGGAGGTGACCCACAGCCTGACCCTGCCGGATGATCTGAAATCCGGGGTCTATTGCCTGAAAGTCTCGGGCGGCGGCGGGGAAGACTCCATCCCCTTCATCGTGCGCCCCAAGACGCCACGGGCGAAACTGGCCTTCCTGCTGCCGACCTTCACCTATCTGGCCTATGGCAACGAACACCTTTCCTACGAGGCCCCGATTGCCCAGGCCATCACCGCCCATACCCCGGTGATCGTGGCCGAAGACCTCGAATACAAGAAGCTCGATGAATTCGGGCTTTCGACCTATGACCACCACACCGACGGGGCGGGGTGCTGCTATTCGTCGTGGAAACGGCCGATCATCACGTTGCGTCCGCGCTACCGCCTGCCCGCAATGAACTTCCCCTGGGCCTTGCCCGCCGATCTGTCGCTGATCTGGTGGCTGGAACATGCGGGCTATGACTATGACCTGATCACCGACCACGACCTGCATGCCGAGGGGCTCGATTGCCTGAAACCCTATGCCTGCGTGGTCAATGGCACCCATCCGGAATACTACTCCGAAGAGATGATGGACGCGACCGAGGCCTATTTGGGCATGGGCGGGCGCGTCATGTATCTGGGCGGAAACGGTTATTACTGGGTGACCGGCACAAGGCCCGGCGACCCCGCCTGCATCGAGGTGCGCAAGCTCGATTCCGGTTCGCGCGCCTGGCAGGCCGAGCCGGGCGAAGGCTATCTTGCCTCAACCGGCCAACGCTCGGGCCTGTGGCGCAACCGGGGGCGGGCGCCGCAAAAGATCGTGGGGCTCGGGTTTACTACCGAAGGCATGGACGCCTCCGAGCCGTTTGAGCGGATGCCCGACAGCTTCCACCGCCGGGTGTCGTGGATCATGGAAGGCATCGGCGAGGAAGAGTTGATCGGCGATTTCGGCTTGGCCTGCGGCGGGGCAGGGGGGG
Organism: Alphaproteobacteria bacterium; assembly: GCA_016869835.1. Lineage (GTDB taxonomy): Bacteria > Pseudomonadota > Alphaproteobacteria > Rhodobacterales > Rhodobacteraceae > Tabrizicola_A. Next base: position 4,515 of record VGDH01000111.1, on the reverse strand, counting down.
TGGAGCTTGACCGCTATGAGCTGGGTCTGGGCACCCCGCCCCACACCATGCTGCTGGCCGCGACCATCGGCCATTCCGACAACTACCCCCTGGTCAGCGAGGAAGTCACCTATGCCTTCCCCGGTCGGGGCGGCACGCAGGACGCGCAGGTGCGCGGCGACATGATCTATTTCACCACGCCCAACCACGGCGCCTGCTTTGCGGCAGGCTCCATCGCCTGGAGCCAGGCCCTCCCTTGCAAGGGTGGCGAAAACAACGTGGCCCGAATCATGCGAAACGTGTTGAATGCGTTCCTGACACAAGGAGAGCTGCCCGGCGCCACCTTCAAGGGTGACGAAAAGCTGTGGCGCTGACCTGACGTGCAAAGGGGGGGCGCCCATGGGACTTGGCATTGCCAGTTTTTCCCGGTTCATCACCGAGATGAACGACCGCACCCGCGAGGCGGATGCCGAAGAGCTTGCGCGCTGGGCGGTTGGAGAGCTTTCACACACCATCGGCTTTGATGCGGCCTGGTATGGCTGGGCCAAGCTGCGCCCCGAAGGGGTTGAGGTCTATGCCAATGCCAGCCTGAACCTGCCCGACGGGTTTTATGACTATTGGCGCACGATGTCGGATCAGGACCTTCTGGCGCAATACATGATCGAAAATCCGGGTAAGGTGGCGATCTATGACCGCCGCCAGCCGCGCCAGACCGATGGCATGGCCAGCCTGTCAGACAAATTCGGGCTGCGGCGCATGACCACGGCAATGAACGGCCATTACTGCGACTATGCCTCGTTCTACATTTCCTCCTACCGGATGGGGGCCGAGGCGCGCAACTGGTCCGAGACGGAACGTGACTATCTGCAATGCGCGGTCGATCAGCTTTCGTCGGCGATGAAGCTGACATCGGCTGAACCCGGGCGGCCGAACCGGCCCGGCACGGTGACGATCCTTGCCTGCGAAAGCGGGATCGGGCTTTTGGGACTGACCGCCTTGCGCGAAGAATTCGGCGAGGTCTGGCCGCGCTGGACGGGCGATCATCTGCCCGAACAGCTTGCGCAGCTGATCGGCTGCCCCGGCACCCATATCCTGCCTGACCGGGATCTGGTGGTGACAGTCGAATCCACGCCGCGTTTTCAAGGCATGGGCCTGCGCCGCCTGACGCTGCGCCGCCTGACCCGGATCGACATGTTGACCCCGCGTGAACGTGAGGTCGCCCATGCGTTGTCTGACGGCCACAGCCACAAGGAAGTGGCGCGCCTTCTGGGCCTCGCCCCTGCCACGGTCAGGAACCAGACGCAGGCGATCTATCAGAAACTGGGCGTCGACAACCGCGCCAGCCTGTGCGCCGCGCTGTCACAGGCACATTAGGCCACCCGGCGCTGCCCAAGCTTTCGATGACCCGCCTCGGGGCTGAGGAGAAGCCGCGCCTCATGCGCCTTGAGGGTGAGGCGGGCCGAAACATAAGCCTCGGGGTTGGCCGGTTCCGACATCTCGGCAAAGACGGCAAACAGCTCATCTCGGGCGGCATCGTCCAGCCCGCCGATGTTGCGCGCCGCGGGCTGAAAGCTTTCGCTCCAGATGCCATCTGCCAGGATCACCTCGTGATGATCGAACATCAGGTGGATATAGGTCACCTCCTGCACCACCGCCTCGACAATGCCGGGCTGGCCGACCATGTGCAGGGCGCGGACAAAGACCTCATCCTCGCCGAAATACAGTTCCGCCCGCGAGCCGCCTTGCAAAAGGCAATCCTGGCGCGAGACCTTCATGTCCCGTTCGGGCAGACCCCGGCCAAGCGCGCCCTTGCGGATCAGGATCGGCTGCAGGGCGGCATTGGCCTGCAAATCGTTGGTCTCGAACCGCTTGTGTCCAATCCAGCGGATCGGCTGATAGCCGCGGTCGCGTGTCAGGACACTGTCGCCGGGCCGCAGGCTTTCAATCGCGCGGGGGCCTTCTGGGGTGGCCACCCGCGTACCGGGGGTGAAACAGGCCACACCCGCCTCGATCCCGCTGAAAGACAGGGTGCCGATGACATTGCCAAAGGCATCCAGAAACTCGACCGTTCCTGTCGTGCGATCTCCGGGCGTCTTGATGATGCGGTAGGGGCCCGCACCCGACAGGTCCAGCACGTCATTGTCGCCCGCGCCGCCGACGACCGTATCACCGATGCCGCCGACAAACGTGTCGGACCCCGCCCCGCCGACCAGACTGTCGGCACCAGCGCCGCCTGCGATCAGGTCATTGCCATCGCCACCGAAAAGGCTGTCATTGCCCGCCACGCCATAAAGGCTGTCATTGCCCTCGCCGCCGGTGACACTGTCATTGCCCGTGCCGCCATCGATCAAGTCATCGCCGGTGTCACCATCGGCCGTGTCATTGCCTGAGCCGCCGTAAAGCGCGTCATTCCCTTCGCCGCCGCTGGCAATGTCATCGCCTGAACCTGCGAAGATCGTGTCATTGCCTTCATCGCCAAAGGCGATGTCATCGCCGCCACCGACGTCGATGTAATCGTTGCCGCCACCGCCGAAAAAGACGTTCGTGTAGACGTCGCCCACCAGCCCCTGGTTGTCAAAACCGATCAGCGTGTCGTCAAAAACCGACCCGAAGATTCCATCAACCCCGGTCAGCACATCGCCCGTCGCATGCCCGCCCGAGGCGGCCCCGGTGCCAAGGTTGATCGACACGGCCGCATTGCTGTCAGTGTAGTCAAGGTAATCCATCCCCTGACCGCCATAAAGCGAATCGCGTCCCGCACCGCCGTTCAGGATATCGTCGCCATTGCCCGCTTCGATCAGGTCGTTGCCAAGCCCGCCTCGGATAAAGTTGTTGCCGGTGCTGCCGTAAAGGCTGTCGTTGAAGGCCGACCCAAACAGGTTTTCGACGCCAACCAGCGTATCGGTTGCCGCCGAGCCGCCCGATCCAAGCCCGGTGGCAAGGTTGACGTTCACCGCAGCGGTCGAATCCGAATAGTCGGCGGTGTCGATGCCCGCGCCGCCTTCCAGCCGGTCTGATCCCGCACCGCCTTGCAGAAAGTCGTTTCCGTCACCGCCAAACAGGCTGTCACTGCCCGCGCCGCCGTAAAGGCTGTCATCCCCCGCCCCGCCGGTCAGCGTATTGGCGTTGCCGTCCCCGGTAAGAAGGTCGGCATAGCTTGAGCCGAGGATGCTTTCGATCTGGCTCAGGACGTCGCCGGTCGCATCGCCCCCCGTCGCGCTGCCGGTGGCCAGATTGACCGTCACCGCCGCGTTCGAGGCCGAATAGTCCACGCTGTCCAGCCCGGCCCCGCCGATCAGCGTATCCGCGCCCGCTCCTCCGGCCAGCACGTCATTGCCTGCGCCACCGTCCAGAAGATTGGCACCGGCATCGCCGCTCAGCGTGTCGTCAAAGCCCGACCCCACAAGGTTTTCAATGCTGTCCAGCGTGTCGCCCGTGGCAAAGCCGCCCGTGGCCCCGGTTGCCAGATTGACGCTGACGCCCGCGGTCGCCGCTGCATAGGTGGCCGTGTCATTGCCAATGCCGCCGCGCAAGGTGTCGGCCCCAAGCCCGCTTTGCAAAAGATCATTGCCCGCGCCGCCGTCCAAGATATTGGCCGCGCCATCCCCGGTCAGCGTATCGTTCAGGCTCGATCCCGTGAGGTTCTCGATCCCTGACAGGCTGTCGCCCGCCGCATCGCCACCAAGGCCAAGCGCCCCGGTCAGCGCGACATCCACCCCCGCGCCCGAGGCGCTGTAATCGGCGGTGTCGATCCCAAGGCCGCCCACAAGGGTATCTGCCCCGCCGCCGCCGATCAGCAGGTCATCGCCCGACCCGCCCGATAGGCTGTTGGCCAGCCCGTCGCCCTGCTGCGTGTCGTTGAAGGCTGAACCTTCCAGGTTCTCGATCCCTGACAGAAGATCCCCCGCCGCATCGCCGCCCGCACCGGTGCCTGCCGCCAGGTTCACATTCACCGCCGCGCCCGAGCTGGCATAATTCGCCCAGTCGATGCCCGCGCCACCGTCCAGCGTATCGGCCCCCGCGCCGCCGGTCAGGCTGTCATTGCCCGCGCCGCCGACCAGAGATTCGTCACCCGCCGCGCCAATCAGCGTGTCCGCAAAACCCGAACCGATCACCGCCTCGATCCCGGCAAGCGTGTCGCCCGCCGCATAGCCGCCGCTGCCCAGCCCGGTCGTCAAGTTGACCGAGACCCCGGCCGTCGAGGTGCTATAATCGGCGCTGTCAAAGCCGTTGCCGCCGAAAAGCCGGTCTGAGCCTGCCCCGCCGATCAGCGTGTCATTGCCATCACCACCGACAAGCGAATCGTTGCCCGCCCCGCCGAACAGGCTGTTGGCCCCGCCGTCGCCCGTCAGCGTGTCGGCATGAATCGACCCGATCAGATGCTCGATCTCGAACAGCACATCGCCGGTTGCGTGGTTGCCGCTGCCCAGACCGGTGGCAAGGCTGACGTTGACCGCCGCCGTCGCAGCGGCATAGGTCGCCACATCATTTCCCGCTCCGCCATAAAGCGTGTCGGCGCCGCTCCCGCCGTTCAGG
>VGDH01000110.1 GCA_016869835.1 Alphaproteobacteria bacterium | reverse complement strand
CGCAGCCGCTTCAAACCCCGCAGCACGCTGCCATCCGGTAAAACCGCCTCGATCCCCAGACAAAGATCACGGGCATTGCCATAGCGCAGCACGTTGACCCCGCCTGCATTGGTGGCCAAAAGCCCGCCAACCCGCGCCGAACCTTGCGAGGCCAGCGACAGGGGAAAGAGCCGGTCGATCTTTTCCGCCTCCGCCTGCGCTGTGGCAAGGACCATCCCCGCCTCAACCACCAGAGCGTTTTCCAAAGGATAGGCCGTACGCACCGCCGCCATCCGTTCCAGCGACAGGATCAGCGGCAGCGGCCCCCGCTCCATGATCTGCCCGCCCACAAGGCCCGTGCCACCGCCCATCGGCACGATGCCGACCCGCGCTGCAGCACAGGCGCGGACAATCGCCACCACCTCTTCGGTCGTGCGGGGCCGGGCCACGGCCCCCGCCACCCCCTGCCAGCGACCGCGCGGCTCTTCCAGATCGCGCGGCTCGGGGGCGCGCAGCGTGCCTTCGGGCAGACGCGCGGCAAGATCGGCAAGAAAGGCGGGATCGGCGGGGTTCAGCATCGGGGCACCTCTGCCGCCTTCCTAACCCGGGGCCTGCCCGGAATAAACCCTTCAGGGGATGAGCGCCGGTTCCAGCACCAGAATGGTCGGCCGGCGCGGCAGGCTATCCAACGAAACCACCACCTCCGACCGCTCGGCAATCTCGACCTCGAAACTCGGTTGCATCCGCTTGATGAAGGACACCAGCCCATCGGCCGAGAACCAGTGCATCGGCAAGACCAGCCGGGCGCGGAACCGGTTGACCACGGCGGCCATGCTGTCGGGATCCATGGTAAAGCCGCCGTCCACCGGAACCATCACCACATCCAGCCGACCAATGGCCGCGTGCTGGGCATCCGACAAGACCTGATGCAGGTGGCCCAGATGCCCGATGCACAGGCCCGCCGCTTCGAAGATGAAGATCGAATTGCCATCCTTGCGCCCGCCCTCGCCAAACGGGCCACGCAGATCAGAGGTGACATTGCGCACCCGAAGATCGCCAATCTCTTCGTCAATCCGTGCGGGCTGGCCCAGATCTCCCCAGCCCCGAAGGACAAGGGGAATCCGGGGGTCTGGGGTATCGGTGTAATGGGTGTCATGCGCGATGTTCATCGTCACCACATCGGGCACCACATCTGGATTGCCGAGATAGCCGGTGTAATCGGTCACAGCCGATTTGCCCCCGGGCGTTTCCAGCGCAAACGAGGCATGGCCAAGAAAGCGGATGCGGACGCTGTCCTGCGCCAGAGGATCACCAAAGGCCGCCGGGATCACCCGCGCCTCGCCGGCGGCAAGCGCGATGCAGGCGCTGTCGCGCGGGGCATCGGCCAAGGCCGGTGCTGTCATCAGGGCAAGGGCAAGAAGCGAACGCATCGCCGAAAGGATAGCGCGATTTCTGCGCCTGTCACCTGCACTCCTTGTCGGCTTCGCCGCGCGTCGTGCGGGCAGGCGCGACGAGAAGCCGTAGGCGCACGAGGAGAGGCCGGTCAACCGACGTCGGTGCGCCCGCGCCGGTCATTCCTGAGGTTGGCGTAAAGCACGTGGTTGCGCCAGCGACCGTTGATCTGCAGATAGCTTTGCGCCACACCTTCATACTTGAAGCCGCATTTCTCCAGGACCCCGCGCGAGGCGGCGTTTTCCGGCAGGCAGGCGGCCTCGATCCGGCTGAGGTCCATCACCGCAAAGGCATGATGCACCGTGGCCAGGATCGCCTCGCGCATGTAGCCTTGGCGCGCAAAGGGTGCGCCGATCCAATACCCCAGTGTCCCCGCCTGCACCGGACCGCGGCGGATATTGTCCAGCGTGATCGCGCCCAGAAGCTGCTGGTCGGCGCGGCGGATCAGCATCAGGGGCAGCGCGGTGCCCTGGGTTTCTGCCCGCTGCGCCCAATAGACCCGGTTGGTAAAGGCGCGGCGCGACAGATGGTCATGCGCCCAGACCGGCTCCCACGGCATCAGGTGGTTGGCCGATGCCTCGCGCAGCGCCGCCCAAGCCCGCCAATCGCCGTGTTCGGGCAGGCGCAGCGTCAGCCGCTCTGCCTCGATCCGGGGGCGACGGCGGAACTTCAGCATCAGGCGGCCAGCCTTTGCCGGATTTCCTCCAGCGTCGGGGCCGCGTCGACCGGGCCATAAAGTGCCATGGCATTGTCTGCAGCACAAAGCCCTTCGCCATAGCCGCGCACATCTGCGGTGGTCACGGCGTCAATCTTGGCGACTGATTCCTGAATGTCGGGCACCCGGCCATAGATCGCCAGAAGCCGCGCAATGCGCTCGGCGCGGGAAGAGGGGCTTTCCAGCCCCATCAGCATCCCCGCCTTGATCTGTGCCCGTGCGCGCGCCACCTCGGCCTCGGTCATGTCATCGGCAGCGCGTTTCATCTCGTCAACCGTCAGGCGGCAAAGATCGCCGATCTCTTCGGCAGAGGTACCGGCATAAACGGTGATCTGCCCCGCATCCTCATAAGCGCCGGACTGCGCAAAGATCGAATAGCACAGGCCCCGCTCCTCGCGGATCTTCTGGAACAGGCGCGAGGACATGCCCCCGCCCATCACCATGGAATAGACCTGGGCTGCATAGACATCGGGGTGGCGATAACCCGGTGCATCAAAGGCCATGGCGAAATGCACCTGCTCAAGATCCTTGACCTCGCGCCGTTCGGCCCCCTTGAAGGTGGCCGGTTGTGATGCCTTTTGCGGCCGTGCGGTCAAACCGCCAAAGATCGCCTCGGCCTGCTTCACGATGGCGTCATGATCGACACCGCCCGCCGCCGACAGGATCATCTGGGCCGGGCCGTAATTGTCTTTGACAAAGGTCTGAAGATCGGCGCGGGCAAAGCCTGCGACATTGTCCGCAGGCCCCAGGATGGTGCGGCCAAAGCTTTGATCCGGGTAAGAGACCTCTTGCAGCCAGTCAAAGATGATGTCGTCGGGCGTGTCCAGCGCCTGCCCGATTTCCTGCAAGATCACATGGCGTTCTACTTCGATCTCTTTGGGATCGAAGGCCGGGTTCAACACGATATCGCCGATCACGTCCAAGGCCAGCGCCACGTCATCCTTCAGGATACGCGCGTAATAGGCGGTCATCTCGCGTGAGGTATAGGCGTTGATATAGCCGCCCACATCCTCGATCTCTTCGGCAATCTGCAAGGCCGTGCGCCGCTTTGTGCCCTTGAAGGCCATGTGTTCAAGGAAATGGGCAATCCCGTTCTGCGCCGCCGTTTCGTGCCGCCCTCCCGCCATCACCCAGATGCCTGCGCTGGCCGATTGCAGGCCGGGCATGTGTTCGGTCACGATTCGGAACCCATTGGACAGGGTGGTCAGGCGGGTGGTCAACGGGCAAGCCTTTCACGGATCAGGGATTGAATGGCAGAGAGGTCGTTCTTGACCCGCGTGACACGCTCGGGCCGATCAAAGAGATCGGCCATGCGCGGCGGCAGGCCGGGGCGGATCCCGGTAGCGGCCTGAACGGCATCGGGGAATTTCGCCGGATGCGCGGTGGCCAGCGTGATCATCGGGGTTTGGCCCAGATGTTCATTGGCAACCTTTACGCCAATGGCCGAATGGGGGCAAAGAAGCTCACCCGTTTCGGCCAAGCTGGAGGAGATGGTGGCCGATGTCTCACCTTCCGAACAGCGGCCCGAGGCGAAGGTGGCCTGCAGCTTTTGCAAGGCCGGGGCAGGAATGGCAAAGCCGCCAGATTTCATCTGCGCCATCAGCGCCACAACCGCCGCGCCATCGCGCCCAAGCGCGTCAAAGAGCGCGCGTTCAAAGTTCGACGACACCTGGATATCCATCGACGGGCTGATCGAGGGCTTCACGCCATTCGTATGGTGATCCCCTGCCGAGAGCGCGCGATGAAGAATGTCGTTCTGGTTGGTCGCCACCACCAGCTGATCAATCGGCAGACCCATCTGCTTGGCGATGTAGCCCGCGAAAATGTCGCCGAAATTGCCAGTGGGAACGGTGAAGGACACCGACCGATGCGGTGCGCCCAAGGACACGGCGCTGCTGAAATAGTAAACCACCTGCGCCAGAACCCGCGCCCAGTTGATCGAGTTCACCCCCGCCAGCCGCACCCCGTCACGGAAGGCGAAGTCGTTGAACATCGCTTTCACATTGGCCTGACAGTCGTCAAAGTCGCCGTCCACGGCAAGGGCATGGACGTTCGCCTCAGACGGTGTGGTCATCTGGCGGCGCTGCACGTCGCTGACGCGGCCATGCGGATACATGATGAACACATCGACATTGGCCAACCCCTTGAAGGCCTCCATCGCTGCCGATCCGGTATCGCCACTGGTCGCGCCGACGATGGTGATCCGCTCACCCGTCTTGGCCAAGGCTGCCTGCATCATCTGACCGATGAGCTGCATGGCGAAATCCTTGAAGGCCAAGGTGGGGCCGTGGAACAGCTCCAACAGGAAATGGTTGGGGCTAAGTTGCACCACGGGCGCGCGAGCGGCGTGGCCGAAACCGGCATAGGACTTGGCAATCAGGCCCTTGAATTCGTCATCGGCAAAGAAGCCGCCGATGAAAGGCTTCATCACCCGAAAGGCAATCTCTTCATAGGGCAGCCCCGCCAAGGCAGCGATTTCGCCCTTGCTCATCACCGGCACGGTTTCGGGCACATAAAGCCCGCCGTCCCGGGCCAGGCCCGTCATCATCGCTTCGCCAAAGGTCAGAACCGGGGCCATGCCCCTTGTCGAGATATAGCGCATCATCGCCCCTTAAACCGCCCGCGTCACACAGTCTGTCGCCTGATACGCCACACAAGCACCAGAGTCATCACCGCCCAGACGAGGGCCAGCGAAAACCAGGTGATGGCATATCCCCAATGATCGTTTGGTATAGAGGATGTATTCACCGGCACCGGTGTGATCCCGTTACCGGTTGGCTCACGCGCGACAATTAATGTCGGTTCCGCGTTCAGCTTGGCCGCCATGGCCGGAACATCGCGGGCAAACCACAGGCCGGTCTTGGTATCGGGCGGCGGGGTGGATGAGGTCGCATCAATCGGCCAATGCAGATTGCCGACCACGCGGGTCGCGCCATTGCCACGCGGCAGCGCCCGCGCCTCATCCTCGACAAAGCCGCGGTCCACCATGATCCGGCGGCCCTCGGCCGTTTCAAAAGCCTCGATCACCAGAACCCCGGGGCTTGCGCCCTTGATCCCGAACAGCACCTCGATCACATCACCGGTAAAGCGCCCCTCGACCGTCACCGGACGAAACTTGTCGGCGGCCGGGTCCGGCGCAGCCATCAGCGGCACCGGGGCATCGTGGATCATTGCCTCGATCTCGGCCAGAACCCCGGCCTTCAAGTGCATGCGCTGCACCTGCCAGACGCCGAGGCTGATCAGCACCGCACAGCCCGGAAGGCCCAAGAGGATCGGGAAGAACATCTTACGCAGCATCGCAGTCTCCAAAAGCAAGACGCGGGCCAGATGACCCGCGCCGCGCAAAGTTGCAAGATGGGATTACTGGCCCCAGACGTAGACAGCGGCAAACAGGAACAGCCAGACCACGTCCACAAAGTGCCAGTACCAGGCGGCGGCCTCAAAGCCCACGTGCTTTTCGGGGGTGAAGTGCCCCTTGTAGACCCGGATCAGGCAGACCAGCAGGAAGATGGTTCCAACCAGCACGTGGAAACCATGGAAGCCGGTCGCCATGAAGAAGTTGGCGCCATAGATGTTACCGGCAAAACCAAAGCCCGCGTGGCTGTATTCATAGGCCTGGAAGAAGGTGAAGATCACCCCCAGAAGCACCGCAAGGATCAGCCCAAGCTTCAGGTCACGGCGGTTGTTTTCATGCACCAGAGCGTGGTGCGCCCAGGTGGCGGCACAGCCGGACAGCAACAAGATCAGTGTGTTGATCAGCGGCAGGTGCCAGGGGTCGAACGTGGTGACGCCTTCGGGCGGCCAAACGCCGTCGATCGCGGGCGAAAAGGGGCCCATCGGATACATGGCGTGCTTGAAGAAAGACCAGAACCATGCCGAGAAAAACATGATCTCTGACATGATGAACAGGATGAAGCCATAGCGCAGGCCCAGTCGGACCACCGCGGTGTGATCGCCGACCTGGCTTTCGCGCACCACCTCGGACCACCAGGCGAACATGACGTAAAGCACGCCCGCAAAGCCGATAAGGCCCAGCCAGGGGCCTGACCCGTGCATCCAGAGCACAGCGCCAAAAAGCATGACAAAGGCCGAGAGCGCCCCCATCAAGGGCCAGATCGACGGCGGCAAGATATGGTAATCGTGGTTCTTGGCGTGGGCCATGGGGGTTCCCTCGTGTTTTCTTCTTGTCTCAGTTTTCCACTGTCGCAGACGGCGTGACAGCCGGGCCGGTCAGACCCGCCTGCTGCTCGGGCAGGGGTGTTTGGTGAAAGGTATAGGACAGCGTGATTTCCGGAATTCCGGCCGCTTCGGGGTTTTCAAGGATCGTCGGATCGACAAAGAACGACACCGGCATCACTATCCTCTCACCGGGTTGCAGAACCTGCTCGGTAAAGCAGAAACATTCGATCTTGATGAAATAGCCGCCGGCCTGATCGGGGGCGACGTTGTAGCTGGCGGTGCCGGCGATCGGACGGCTTGTGGGGTTATAGGCCTCGTAGAAGGCCAGCCCGTTTTCACCCAGCCGCACCGACATGGTCAACTGCTGGGGCGTGAATTCCCACGGCATGTCTGCAGCTGTTGAAGCGTCAAAGCGGATCAGCACGGTTTGGTCCAGGATCTGGTCCGGTGCAGCCTCGGCCACACCCGTCGTGCCGCCAAAGCCGGTGACCCGGCAGAACCAGTCATAAAAGGGCACGGCCGCATATGCGAGGCCCAACATGGTACAGGCCACCAGAACAAGCGATGCAGCGGTCTTTTTCTCAGGGCTCAGATTGGACATCATGGCTGGCTGCCTCCGGTTGCAGGCTGCGTGACGGTGCCGGTGTTCTTCTTGCCGTCATCGGCATGAAAGCGGGCGCCTTGGGTCACCTTGACCACGGTCAGCGCAAAGACCAGCACCACAAAGGCCGCCAAAACGACGCCAAGCCCAAGATTCCGCCCGAAGCGGCGGTGATGCATCTCATGTTCAACGCGCAAGGCCATCGGCTTAGCCCCCCATCACGCGCAGGCCAGCATCGGCCAGAAGCGCCACGAACAACAGGAAGAGATAGTAAAGCGAGAAGCGGAACACCGACTTTTCCACGCGGTAGCGATCCGCCTCGGCGGCCGTCTCATCGCGTCGCCAGATCGCCCAGGCCCCACGGAGGAACATCAGGTTCAAGATCAGCGCGGCCGCCATGTAGACCGGCCCGCCAATTGTCGTGAAAGCCAGCACGACCGAAAACGGCACCAGCGCCACGGTGTACCACCAGACATGCGCCCGCGTGGATTTGCGGCCGTGGGTTTCGGTCAGCATCGGCACCTTGGCATCGCCATAATCCGATTTCATGAACAGCGCGAGGGCCCAGAAATGCGGCGGCGTCCACATGAAGATCAACATGAACATCAAGAAGGCTTCGATCGAGACCGACCCCGTCGCGGCGACCCAGCCGATCATGGGCGGAAAGGCACCGGCGGCCCCCCCGATCACGATGTTCTGCGGCGTGATCCGTTTCAGCCAGACCGAATAGATCACAACGTAGAAGAAAATGGTAAAGGCGAGCAAAGCCGCAGCCATGAGGTTGGTCGCAAGGCCCAGCATCACCACCGAAATGCCCGAGAGGGCAAGGCCAATGGCCAGCGCTTCACCAGGTTCGACCCGGCCCGAGGGGATCGGGCGGCTTTGGGTGCGGCGCATCACGGCGTCGATATCGGCGTCCCACCACATGTTGAGCGCGCCGGAAGCCCCGCCGCCGAGAGCGATGAACAAGATGGCGCAGAACGCCTCGACCGGGTGCAAGGTCGCGGGCGCCACCAAAAGCCCCACCAGCGCGGCAAACACCACCAGCGACATCACGCGCGGCTTCAACAGCTGCACATAATCGCCAAAGCGGGCCTCGCCGCCGCCCTCATAAGACCGGATGTCGGTCATCTTCACTCAGCTTCCTTCCGGGAAAGAAGCGGCCCGCAGCCGGGCCGCCCTTAGGCAGGATCAAATGGTCTCAGTTCGACGCAAGTTGCAGGTTGCCCGCCTTGGCGCCTTCAACCCACTTGGCATAGGCCTCTTCCGACACGACCTTCACGGTGATCGGCATATAGGCATGGTCCTTGCCGCAGATTTCCGAGCACTGACCAAAGTAGATGCCTTCCTTCTCGGCCTTGAACCACAGCTGCGCAAGACGGCCCGGAACGGCGTCCTGCATCACGCCAAAGGCCGGCACCTTCCAGGCATGGATCACGTCGGACGCGGTCACCTGAACCACGATGGTCTTGCCTACCGGCAGAACCACGGCGGTATCGGTGGCCAGAAGATAAAGGCTGTCGTCATAGCCGTTGGCCGCCAGATCTTCACGCGCCAGCATGAAACTGTCGAAGGCGATGCCTTCTTCGGGATATTCGTAGGACCAGAACCACTGGTTGCCGGTCGCCTTGATGGTGATATCGGCCTCAACCTGCTTGAAATCCTGCTGCTTGAACAGTTCGGGCAGCGAGAAAGAGCCGATGAACACGAGGATCAACACCGGGATCAGCGTCCATGCCACCTCAAGCGGCGAATTGTGGGTGAAGCGGGCCGGGGTGGGATTGGCGCGGCGATTGTAGCGCACGATCACATAGACCAAGAGCCCGGTCACAAGCAAAGTCACCAAGAAAATGATGATATTGATCATGTGATCAAGGTTTTGCGCGCCTTGAGCCAATTCGGTTGATGCAGGCTGGAACCCCATGCCCTTGGGCGTCGGCGCCCCGATGACCTCAAGCGACTGCGCCATGGCTGCCGTTGAGAAAAGTCCACCAAGCCCCGTAGCGGCGAGACCAGCGCGTGAGATGAGCTGACGCATATTCGATTCCCGTTTCGTATGGCGACATTGCGCCCTATTGTCAGGCCTGCCCGAAGCAGGGGCAGAATCCCGTTGATTATGCGCAGGGTGAAACCACATTGAACGCATTATCTCAAGCGAAACCGTGCGACAAAGCGGCGCGAATTGACACAGATCAAGGTCGCCGCCGTGAAAGGCCCCAATGACCGACGCCCCCTTCCGACCCTTCGAGACCAAGCTTGACGAACAAACCGCCCTTTCGGTACTGCGCAGCGCCCTAGCGGGGGCAGAGGACGGCGAATTGTTCCTTGAGCGCAAGCGCTCAGAGGCCATCGTTCTGGACGATGGGCGGATCAAAACTGCAAGTTACGACGCCTCAGAAGGCTTTGGCCTACGCGCGGTCAAGGGCGAGGTGGCGGGCTATGCCCATTCCACAGAAATCAGCGAAAACGCCTTGCGACGGGCCTCGGAAACGGCGCGGCTTGCGGTGGGTGACGGCGGCGGTGTTCTGGCGCCTGCGCCAAAAGGCACCAATGCCCGGCTCTACTCGGACCAGGACCCGATGGCAGATGCCTCCTTTGCGGCAAAGATTGATGTCTTGAAGGAAATCGACGCCTATGCCCGCGCCATGGATCGCCGTGTGGTGCAGGTTTCGGCCACCGTCTCGGCCGGGCTGCAAGAGGTGGAAATCCTGCGCCCCGAGGGGCTGCGCCTGGCTGACATCCGCCCCATGGCGCGGCTGAATGTCGCAGTCATCGTCGAAGAGAACGGGCGGCGCGAGCAGGGCGGCACCGGTGGCGGTGGCCGCTTTGGCCTTGCCCGGCTGCTGGAGCCGGGCCACTGGAAACCGCTTCTGCACGAAGCGCTGCGCATCGCGCTTGTGAACTTGGGCGCCACGCCCGCCCCGGCGGGGGTGATGGATGTGGTGCTTGGCCCCGGTTGGCCCGGCATCCTTTTGCACGAGGCGAT
>VGDH01000109.1 GCA_016869835.1 Alphaproteobacteria bacterium | reverse complement strand
ACAGGGTCGATCTGGGCCGTCCGGTCCACTTCGTCGACGGTGATGCGGCGGCCGATCAGGCGGCCGAAACCGCGCTGGCCGAGATTGCGGCGGCGGTGGGGTTCAAGGACATTGCCTTTCAGTTCGAACCCATCGCGGCGGCCTTGCAGTATGAGGCGGGGGTGAGCCGCGAAGAGATCGTGCTGATCGTCGATATTGGGGGTGGCACCTCGGACATCTCCTTGGTCCGCGTCTCGCCTGAACGGGCGCGGGCGGCAGACCGGGCAGCGGATATCTTGGGCAATGGCGGCATTCGGCTGGGCGGCACCGATTTTGACCGCAGCCTTTCACTGGCCGAGGTGATGCCGCATCTGGGCCATGGCAGTAGCCTGAATGGCGGCAAGACGCTGGTTCCAAACCATTATTTCCTTGATCTGGCGACGTGGCACCGGATCAACAGCCTTTTGACTCCGAAAAAGGCGGCAGAGGTGAAATCGCTTTTGGCCGATGCTGACCGCGCCGATCTGGTGGGCCGCTATGCCCATGTGTTGGAGACGCGGGCGGGGCATGCGCTGGCGATGGAGGTGGAGGCGACGAAGATCGCGCTGTCGTCTGCGCCTATGCATCGGATGCAGCTAAAGCCGATCACCGGTGGGCCGAACCCGATGGCGAGTGCGGATCGGTTGGCCGAGTGTCTGGCGCCGGGCCTTAAGCGCATCGGCGGGTTGATCGCAGAGGTTCTGGCCGAGGGCGGGTTGACACCGTCGCAGTTGGGGACGGTGTTCTTGACCGGTGGGTCGTCAGAGCTGCCTGCCCTGCGCGCGCTGGTGGACCGCGTGCTGCCCGGCGTGCCGCTGGCTACAGGGGATATGCTGGGCTCGGTCGAAGCGGGGCTTGCGCTTGAGGCACGGCGGCGTTTCGCCTGAGGCTTTGATCAGATCGTCCGGAATCGGGGGCTTGCGGCGCGCGGGCGATTGGCGGAAGCTGTCGGCCAAAGGAGTCCTCCCATGCCGCCCAAGAACCGCTTTGCCGAGATGCTGCCCGAGCTGACCGCGATCCGTCACGATTTCCACGAAAATCCTGAGCTGTTGTTCGATGTGCACCGCACCGCCGCCAAGGTGGCCGAGTTTTGCCGCGCCATTGGCTGTGACGAGGTGGTCGAAGGCATTGGTCGCACCGGGGTTGTCGCGGTGATCAAGGGCAAGACGGATACCAAGGGCCGGGTGATCGGGCTGCGCGCCGATATGGATGCGCTGCCGATTCATGAACAGACCGGGGTTGGCTATGCCTCAAAAACCCCCGGCAAGATGCATGCCTGCGGCCATGACGGGCACACGACCATGCTGATGGGGGCGGCCAAGTATCTGGCCGAGACGCGCAATTTCGACGGCACTGCCGTGATGATCTTTCAGCCCGCTGAAGAAGGTGGCGGCGGTGGGCGCGAAATGTGCGCCGATGGCTTGATGGACCGTTGGGGCATCAATGAGGTTTATGGCATGCACAACATGCCTGGCATCCCGGTGGGCCAGTTCGCCATTCGCCCCGGTGCCATCATGGCTTCGGCTGACCAGATCGAGATCACGGTGACGGGCAAGGGTGGGCACGCGGCCAAGCCGCATGATTGCATTGATACAACCGTGGTGGCAGCCCATATCATCGTGGCCTTGCAGACCATCGCCTCGCGCGGGGTCGATCCGATGAAGCAGGTCGTTGTCTCGGTCTGCACGGTTGCCACCGACAGCACGGCGCATAACGTCATTCCGCAGGTGGTGAAGATGAAGGGCACGGTGCGGACGATGGATTTCGCCGTGCAGGATTTTGTCGAGCGTCGGGTGAAGGAGATTGCCGAGGGCACCGCACTGGCCTTGGGCGCAAAGGCCGAGGTGACCTATACCCGCGGCTATCCGGTGACGGTCAACACGCCTGAAAACACCGATTTTGCCGCCGATGTGGCCCGGGCGGTGTCGGGCAAGGTGGACACGGATACCGCGCCCCTGATGGGGGCCGAGGATTTCAGCTTCATGCTGCTGGAACGCCCCGGCGCCTATATCTTCTTGGGCAATGGCGACACGGCGATGGTGCATCACCCCGCCTATAACTTTGACGACAGCGCCATTCCCTTTGGGTCAAGCTGGTATGCCGGGATGGTGGAGGCGCGGTTGCCTGCGGCATGATTGCCGCAGGACCGGTTGCGGATCAGTCATAGCTGAGCTTGGTCGCCTTGCCGCGAAAGATGACATAGGCAAGCACCGTATAGCCCAAGATCACCGGCAGCACGACAAGCGTGCCGACAAGGATGATCGACAGGCTTTCAGTGGCGGCGGCCGCCTGCCAGATCGTCATCTTTTCGGGCACGATATAGGGGTAAAAGCTGTAGGCCATTCCGAAAAAGCCCAGGATCATCAGCACCACCGCGCCGACAAAGGGGAACCAGGCAAAGCTGTCATCCCGCGTGGGCAGGCGGCGCAGAGAGAGCCACAGGAGCGCCACCAGAAGCGCCGACATCAAGGGCAGGGGTGCCAGCGCCACCACCTCGGGCAAGGTGAACCATTTGTCGAAGATGCGCGGTGAGGCGAGGGGCGTGGCGGCGGAAACCGCCCCCATCCCCAAGACCACGCCCCAGATGCCGCCCTTGGCCCAATGCACCGCCTTCAGTTGCAGCGCGCCATCGGTCTTGAAGATCACCCAGCCCGCGCCGATGAAGGAATAGGCCACCGCCAGGGCCCCGGCGGTCAGCGTGGCAAAGGCGACGGTCGCAAGGCTCCATTGCAGCCCCATGATATAGATGCCCAGCATGAAGCCTTGTGACAGCGCCGTCATGAGCGAGCCTGCCCAAAAGGCGATGTCCCAGGGTTTCTTGTGGGGAATCGGGGCCTTGGCGCGAAACTCAAAGGCGACCCCGCGCAGGATAAGGCCAATCAGCATGACGGCGACGGGCAGGTAAAGGGCGGTCAGGATCGTGCCATGCGCGGTGGGAAAGGCCACCAGCAAAAGACCGATCGCCAGCACGAGCCAGGTTTCATTGGCATCCCAGAACGGGCCGATCGAGGCGATCATGCGGTCACGCTCGGCTTCGGTGGTGAAGGGGAAGAGAAGGCCGACGCCAAGGTCAAAGCCGTCAAGCACGACATAAAGCAGGATCGAGGCCCCCATCAGGGCAGCGAAGATCAGCGGTAGGGCTTCGGGGTGAAACATCGGGCTACTCCGCCGGTTGGAGGCTGGGCTGGAGGGCGGGTTTTGCCGGTTGACCAGCCTTGGCCGCCAGGTGGAACAAGACCCCCAGATAGGCCGCGATCAAAAGCGCATAGACAACGAGGTAGGCGATCAGCGTGGACAGCACCATGCCGGCCGCCACATCACCCACGGCCTCTTTCACCGTCAGCACCCCATGAACCAGCCAAGGCTGGCGACCGATTTCGGTGGTATACCACCCGGCAAGCGTCGCGCCCCATCCGGCAAAGCTCATCCCGGCAAGGCCCCAGAGGGCGGGGCGTGGCAATCCTTCAACCCCGCGCCGCCTGATCAGCCAGACGCCGCCCCAGCTGACCACAAGCATCAACATGCCGATCCCGACCATGATGCGGAACGACCAGAACACCGCCGAGACAGGGGGATGCAGGACTGAGCCATCCTCGGCCACAAAGTCGTTCAACCCCGGCACCACACCCGCAGGATCGTGTTTCAGGATAACCGAGGCTATGGACGGGATGCCGATTTCAAACCGGTTCTCGCGGGCGGCCTCGTCGGGCAGGGCAAAAAGGAGCAGCGGCACGTTGCCACGCGTCTCCCAGTTGCCCTCCATCGCGGCAACCTTGGCCGGTTGGTGTTCAAGCGTGTTCAGCCCGTGCATGTCACCTGCAAGGATCTGCAGGGGAATAAGCAGCGCCCCAAGCGTCAGGCCAAAACGCAGCCCCGTGGCGACCGCAGGCGTGCGGTCCTGGCGCAGCCAGCGCCAGGCCGAAAGCCCCGCGATCAGGAAGGCCACCGTCAGACCGCTGGCCAGAAGCATATGGACCAGCCGGTAGGGCATCGAGGGGTTGAAGATGATCGCCCACCAGTCGGCGGCATAGACGACGCCATCGCGCAGCTCATGGCCTGCCGGGGTGTGCATCCAGCTGTTCAGGACAAGGATCCAGAAGGCGCTCATCGTGGTGCCGAAGGCGACAAGGAAGGTGGCCAGCGTGTGCAGCCAGCCCGGCACCCGGCTGGCCCCGAACAGCATGATGCCCAGAAACACGGCCTCAAGGAAAAAGGCGGTCAGCACCTCATAGGCAAGAAGCGGTCCGGCCACATTGCCCACCACCTCCATGAAGCCCGGCCAGTTGGTGCCGAACTGGAAGGACATCGTGATGCCCGACACCACGCCGAGTGCAAAGGACAGCGCAAAGACCTTTACCCAGAACAGGTAAAGATCCATCCACTTGCGGTCTTGTGTCCGGTTGAAGCGCAGCTTGAAGAACAAGAGCACCCAGCCAAGCGCAATGGTGATCGTGGGAAAGAGGATGTGGAACGAGATGTTCGCCGCGAACTGGATGCGCGAAAGTAAAAGGATATCCATGATGCACCTTTATGGCCTGGCGCAGAGATAGGCCCTTTCGCCCGGCTTCACAGGGTGCTGCGACGGGCTGCCCCATGCGACAGGCTGTCAGGGGGCAGCAGGCTCGCTCAGCCGCCGGTATGGCTCATGTGGCGGGTCATCTGACCGGTCACTTTCTGCCGGGAATAGTCGAAATCATGGCCCTTGGGTTTGCGGGCAATGGCGGCGCGGATGGCCTGTTCAAGATCTGCGTCATCCGGGCTGGCCCGCAATGGCGCGCGCAGGTCGGCCATGTCTTCCTGACCAAGGCACATGTAAAGCGCGCCGGTGCAGGTCAGGCGCACGCGATTGCAGCTTTCGCAGAAATTGTGGGTAAGTGGCGTGATGAAGCCAACCTTCTGGCCGGTTTCTTCAATGCGCACATAGCGGGCGGGGCCACCGGTGCGCTCAGTGAGGTCGGTAAGGGTGAAGCGGCCCGCCAGCCGGGTGCGGAGGTCTTTCAGGGGCCAATACTGGTCAAGGCGGAGGGGCGACATGTCTTCGCCCATCGGCATGACTTCGATGAAGGTCAGGTCATGGCCTTCTTCAGCGCACCAGTCGAGGAGAGGGAAAAGCTCATCCTCGTTAAAGCCTTTCAGGGCCACGGCATTGATCTTGACCTTGAGCCCCACCGATTTCGCCGCTTCAATCCCTTCCAGAACCTGGTTCAGCCGGCCCCAGCGGGTGATCTGGGCGAACTTGTCGGGATCGAGCGTGTCGAGTGAGACGTTGATCCGGCGGACACCCAAGGCGGCAAGCTCATCGGCGTAGCGGGTCAGTTGGCTGCCGTTGGTGGTCAAGGTCAGCTCTTTGAGTGTGCCGGTGTCCAGATGCCGCGACATGGCGCGGAAGAAGGTCAAGATGTCTTTACGCACCAAGGGCTCGCCACCGGTGATGCGCAGCTTCTGAACCCCCAAGCGGACGAAGGTCGAGCAGAGGCGGTCGAGTTCTTCGAGGCTTAGGAGGTCGGCCTTGGGCAGGAAGGTCATCTGTTCCGACATGCAATAGGTGCAGCGGAAGTCGCAGCGGTCGGTGACCGAAACCCGCAGATAGCTGATGGCGCGGGCGAAGGGATCGACAAGAGGGGACGGGGTGCTGGTCATGCAGAAAAGGTAGGCGCAAGCTGGCCGCGCGACAAGGCGGAAAGCGGCGGTTGCGCGGCCAGCGGCGTCAAACTATCGTCGGAGGTATGATGAAACAGGTTTTGCTTTTTGGCTTTGTGACGGTTGGACTGGCGTCTTGTGGCGCCCTGGGGCCCAGGGGGCCTGCGCCCATTGCGCCGCCCGATGTCGAGATCGTCGCGCCGGTCGAACCGACGGTTGTCTTGCCCCCACCGCCGGGGGCCAATACCGCCGAGGCGCTGGACACCACGACCGAGGCGCAGCGCGCGGCGGCGGTGGCCGCCCCGGTGACCTTGACGCGAGAGCTGGGCAAGACAACGGTCGCCTTGGGCAGCCCGATAGAGCCTTGGTTCTGGCTAAGGTCGCCTTTGGTGGCGGCCCCGGCCAAGGGTAAGGTGGTGACGGTAGGCGGGGCGAGCGTTGCGGTGGATTTGCAGCCGGGCAGCGGCGGGTCGCTGTTGTCCTTGCCCGCCTATCGGGCGCTGGGGCTGAGCCTGACAGACCTGCCTGAGGTCACGGTTTTCGCGGAGTAGGTCCGGGCCGCCCCCCAACCCTATCCCACGAGAGGGAGGGGAGGCGCTAGGATTGGCTGTCCGCAGGTTGTCCGCAGTTGGACGAATTCGCAAGTATTTGAAAACGCGTGCTTCCCCGTTTTCTTGATCGGATGGAAATGTTTGGCCGCCCGGGTTCAAGCCGGCAGGATCAAAAGCCAGGCGGTCAGCAACACCGAAATCTCGCCAATCGGCAGGGGCACAAGTCGCAGGGTAAGGCCAAGGCCATCGCGTCGGCGCAAGGGTTTGGCGGCAGGTTCAGGTGCGGCAAGGGTGGGAAAGCGGGATGCGGTAAATTCGGTCATGGCGGGGCTGTCCTTGGGGTGTTGTCCCGATCTTCCGCCCAGCTGTTTGACTACCGCTTAACAAAGTGAAAGGCCCGGAGGGACCCGGGCCTTTCATCTGGAAACAGTCTGTTTCGCTTAGCGCGAGGCGAGGTCGCGCAGAACGTAGTGCAAGACGCCGCCATGTTCGATGTATTCGATTTCAATCGCGGTATCGATGCGGCACTTGATCTGGATGGTCTTCTTGGTGCCGTCG
Source organism: Alphaproteobacteria bacterium (assembly GCA_016869835.1). Classification (GTDB taxonomy): domain Bacteria; phylum Pseudomonadota; class Alphaproteobacteria; order Rhodobacterales; family Rhodobacteraceae; genus Tabrizicola_A. Next base: position 3,376 of record VGDH01000109.1, on the reverse strand, counting down.
CCATAGGTGATGTGGCAGGGCAGGGTGGACAGCGGTTTCAGGTTGCCTTCCAGACCTTCGATCGACACCACCTCATCGCCTTTCAGGCCAAGGGTCTTGCGGTTGTCGCCGCCGGTGAATTCGAACGGGATGACGCCCATGCCGACGAGGTTCGAGCGGTGGATGCGTTCGAAGCTTTCCGCGATCACGGCCTTGACGCCCAGAAGGGCGGTCCCCTTGGCCGCCCAGTCGCGGCTGGAGCCCGCGCCATATTCGATGCCGCCGAAGATCACCAAGGGCGTGCCCTTGGCCTGATAGACCATGGAGGCGTCGAAGATCGAGGTTTCCACCCCATCCGGGCCGAGGGTATAGCCGCCTTCTTTGCCGTCCAGCATCTCGTTCTTGATGCGGATGTTGGCGAAGGTGCCGCGCATCATCACCTCGTGGTTGCCGCGACGGGCACCGTAGGAGTTGAACTCGGACACCGGAACGCCCTTTTCAGTCAGATACTTGCCAGCCGGGGTAGTGGCCTTGAAGCTGCCCGCGGGCGAGATGTGGTCGGTGGTGATCATGTCGCCAAGCAAAGCCAGAAAGTGGGCGCCGGTGATGTTCTTGATGGCGCCTTTGGTCTTGGCCATGCCTTTGAAATAGGGCGGGTTTTGGATGTAGCTCGATTCCGCCGGCCAGTCGTAGGTTTCCGAGTCGGTCACCTGCACGCCCTGCCATTTGGCGTCGCCCTTGAAAACATCGGCGTATTTCTTCTGGAAGGCCTCGCGCGTCACGGTGGCGTGGACGAGATCGGCGATTTCCTTGTTGGTCGGCCAGATGTCTTTCAGGTAGACCGGCTTGCCGTCTTGCGAGGTGCCAAGGGGCTCGGTCGTCAGGTCGATGTTCATGTCACCGGCCAGCGCATAAGCCACGACCAAGGGCGGCGAGGCGAGGTAGTTGGCGCGCACGTCGGGCGAGATGCGGCCTTCGAAGTTGCGGTTGCCCGACAGGACGGCGGTGGCGACCAGATCACCCTCGGCGATGGCGGCCGAAATCTCGGGTTGCAGCGGCCCCGAGTTGCCGATGCAGGTGGTGCAGCCATAGCCGACAAGGTTGAAGCCCACAGCATCCAGATCTTCCTGAAGGCCAGCGGCGTTCAGGTATTCCGACACGACCTGCGACCCGGGGGCGAGCGAGGTTTTTACCCAAGGCTTGCGGTTCAGGCCAAGGGCACGCGCTTTGCGGGCCACAAGACCAGCGCCGATCATCACATAGGGGTTCGAGGTGTTGGTGCAGGAGGTGATCGAGGCGATCACGACCTTGCCCGAGGACATGGTGTAATTCTCGCCCTTGACCGGGACTTCAACGCCCTGCGGGCGCTTGAACGAGGCGTCCATTTCCTTGGCGAAAGAGGCCTTTGCATCGGTCAGGGCCAAGAAGTCTTGCGGGCGTTTCGGGCCGGAGATGGCCGGAACGATGGTGCCCATGTCGAGATGCAGGGTCGAGGTGTAGATCGGATCGTAGTTTTCATCGCGCCACATGCCGTTGGCTTTGGCATAGGCTTCGACCAAGGCGATCCGGGCCTCGTCGCGGCCGGTGTTCTTCAGGTAGCGGATGGTTTCCGCGTCAATCGGGAAGAAGCCGCAGGTGGCGCCGTATTCGGGGGCCATATTGGCGATGGTGGCACGGTCGGCCAAGGGCAGGTGATCCAGACCTTCGCCGTAGAATTCGACGAATTTGTTGACCACGCCATGTTTGCGCAGCATCTGCACGACCTTCAAGACAAGGTCGGTCGCGGTGGTGCCTTCGACCATCTGGCCGGTCAGTTTGAAGCCCACAACTTCGGGGATCAGCATGGAGACGGGCTGGCCGAGCATCGCGGCCTCAGCCTCGATCCCGCCGACGCCCCAGCCCAGAACGGCCATGCCGTTGACCATGGTGGTGTGGCTGTCGGTGCCGACAAGCGTGTCGGGATAGGCGACTTCCTGGCCGTTCTGGTCTTTGTCGGTCCAGACGGTCTGGGCGAGGTATTCAAGGTTGACCTGATGGCAGATGCCGGTGCCCGGCGGCACGACGCGGAAGTTGTTGAAGGCGTTCTGACCCCATTTCAGGAAGACATACCGCTCCATGTTGCGTTCATATTCGCGGTCAACGTTGGCCTGAAAGGCGCGGGGGGTGCCGAATTCGTCGATCATCACCGAGTGGTCGATGACCAGATCAACAGGCGCCAGCGGGTTGATGGCCTGGGCATTGCCGCCAAGGCCCTTGATCCCGTCACGCATGGCGGCAAGGTCAACGACGGCTGGAACGCCGGTGAAATCCTGCATTAAGACGCGGGCGGGGCGGTAGGCGATTTCAATGGAGTTCTTGCCACCCTTCTTGCCCCAGTCGGAGAAGGCCTTGATGTCATCCACCGAAACCGTCTTGCCATCTTCGAACCGCAACATGTTTTCCAAAACCACCTTGAGCGAGGCGGGAAGCTTGGAAAACTCACCCAGACCAGCCTTTTCGGCGGCGGGAATCGAGTAATAGGCGATGGTCTTGCCGCCTGCGGTCAGGCTCTGGCGGGTTTTGGCGGTATCGTGTCCGACGGTCACGGTCATGGGGGCCTCCATTGGCTGGACTGCATGGGTCTTTGCCGCAAGGACGCGACCCGCGCAAGGGAATCATTCTGGGTTGGGCGGCATTGTATGCAATTGTATGCCGAAATGAAAGCGGCTTTCGTGTCGATTTTTCCGAAGCTTTGGCCCGGCTTCCGGCAGGCTCGCAAAACCTTGATTGGCGCCAGGGGATGGGGTTCTGTAGACAGGGGGCGCAAACGGGAAACGGAACCGCCATGACGCGACAGATGATGAGTGCCGCTTGTGGGCTGTGGCTGTGCCTTGCAGGGGCAAGTATGGCACAGGAGGCGGGGGCGCCGGTGGTGGTAGAGCTTTACTCCTCGCAGGGCTGTTCGTCCTGCCCACCCGCCGATGCGCTGTTGGCCGAGTTGGCCGATGCGCCGGGGGTGATCCCGCTGGCCTTGCATGTCGATTACTGGGATTACATCGGCTGGAAGGACGAATTCGCCCATCCCGGCTTTACCAAACGCCAGAAAGCCTATGCCAAGGTGGCCGGAGAGCGGATGGTTTACACGCCACAGATGATTGTTCATGGCGTGGCGCGGGTGGTGGGGCATGAGCCCGATGCCGTGTCGCAGGCGATTGCCGAGGCGGCCGCGCGCCCGGCCCCGGTGCGGTTGACGGTGCGGCGGCAGGGGGGGCAGATCGTGATCGAGGCGGTCGCGAACCCGCCCTTGAGCGCGCCCGCCATGGTGCAGCTTGTGGGCTATCGCGAGGCGGCCAAGGTCGAGATTTCCGAGGGCGAAAACGCTGGCCTCGCCGTCGAGTATCGCAATATTGTCACCTCG
>VGDH01000108.1 GCA_016869835.1 Alphaproteobacteria bacterium | reverse complement strand
CATGCCCATGCCGAAGAGCGCGTTCACATGGCCCGGCCCGTCTGGGGTGAGCGACAGATACCAGAAATACCCCGGCGTCAGCGTTATGAGGAGCGAGGGGTAGATCGCCAAAAGCCAGGTCTTGCGCCGATCATCCCCCACAAGCGTTTTGTTCGACGGATGCGCCAGCGCCAAGGGCACGGAGTCATTCTTCAAGATCCAGTGGTAGTTGAACGCCTCGGTCCCTTCGGGGCAGACCATTTCTTCCAGCTTTGAAGCCCCGCCGATGGTTCCAGCATGGCACACGGGCAGGTGATAGCTTTCCATGAAATTCTCGGCCAGCACCTTCCAGTTGGTCGCCCAGCGGAATGTTTCGCGGTAGGTCTCGGTATAGGTCGACATGTCGAGGTTCGGGATCAATTCGCGCACGCCTTTCAGCGCCTGTTCGGGTGCCGGGGCGTCCGGGTTCAGTGTGACCATGATCCAGCCCTGCCAGACCTCGCAGCGGATGCGGGGCAGGGCGACAGTGTCTTTGCAAAACCCCTCGTTCAGCGTCATGGCGGGCGCGCCGCGCAAAGAGCCGTCCAGGTTATAGGTCCAGGCGTGATAGGGGCAGACGATGGCGCGGGTGTGCCCGCGCCCTTCCAGCAGCGTTGACATGCGATGACGGCAGACATTTGACATCGCCTTGATCTGCCCATCGCGGTCGCGCAGCACGATTACCGGCTCTTCGGCCAGCGTCAGCGTCAGGTAATCGCCCGGGTTCGGCAGCGTCTCGGCGCGACCGGCACAGATCCAGTCCTTGGCAAAGACATGGGCCTGTTCCAGCGCCAAAAACTCGGCGCTGGTATAGACCGACTTCGGCATGGCATGGGCGCGCTCGAAAGGCACGGCGACGTTCAGGTGCAATTCACGCGCGGGGCTGATGCGGTCATGTGCGGTCATGGTCGTCCTTTCGCGGGCAGTCCTTGTGTCATCTTGCGGCGCGCGATGCGCAAAGACCATGAAGAAGTTTCTAAGCCTTGCCTAGCCCGCGCCTATCCTGCCACGCGCGCCCTTTGATCTGCGAGGCCCATCGAGATCACCAGCGGATCTGTGGCCTGCCGCGTCTGGAAATCAGCCTTCGACGCCATGCCCTTCCAATTGGCAAGGATCAGCGACTGCGCCACAGCCCCGCCCAGGGTGCTTCCGGGACCGGCGATGATGAACAGATCGGGCGCGAATTCGCGCGCCGCAGTCCGGATGGCGGCGGTGAAATCATAGGGCTCGGTCACCTGATGGCCGAGCGTATAGCCGTGAAGCCCTGCGGCTGTGGCCGCGCCCGGCCACCAGAGATGGCCGCGCCCGTCAATGAGCGGCAGGTCGGGCCGGGTGAAGAGCGTGTCGGGCAGGGCCTTGCGGCCAAGCGCGGCAACCGGGGCCTGCAGGGCCGTATGAAAGGCCGCGTGATTGGCCAGCCGCATCGGAAAGCGCCCCTCAAGCGGGGGTACTGCCGCCTCAAAGGTCGCAAGCCCCGCGGCATTGCCCGCCAGAACCAGCATCCCGCCCAGATCAATCGACAGGCCCAACTGATGGCCCGGCTGCGCATTGATGTTGTACGCAAGTGCAAGAAGTTCGGCCTTGCGGGCGGGGGCGGCGGTCCAGTCTGGCCCCATGAAGGGATAGATCAGCTGGCCACCGATCAGATGCTCTTGCATGAGCCGGCCCATGGTATTGACCACCTCGAACCCGGCCTCGGGCGACAGCGCGCCGGCGCAGGCAAGCGCCGAATACCAGCCCATCGAATTGCCGGTTACCGCAACTAGCTTCACCCCCCGCAGCGCCATGGCGTCGCCCAGCGAACAGGCATAGATCAGCGCGCTTGCGTTGTCGCCGCGGGTGTGGCGGGCGACCGAGTAGGTGGCGGCACCATCCAGCGCGCTGAGCGTCTCCTGCCCCTCGGCCTGCCGCCGCGCGTCGAACCGAGCCAGAAGGGCGGGGTCGGGAAAGCGGGCAAGGCTGCCCAGTTCCGCCTTGGTATAGCTGCCGCGACCGGGGCAGATCAGGACAGCGGTCTTCATCGGCAAAGCTCCAGCGCGGCCCGCGCAATGCTTTCGGCCGAGGGCATGGTGGCGGCATAGGCCGGGCCTGTGGCGATGAAACTGTCCTCGGCGGTGACACGCGCCAGCCTGGCCGAGGTTGTTTCATGAAAATGCGCCATCAGCGCCTCGGCCACCCCGCCGGAATGGCGGGTTTCATCGACGATGAGGATGCGCTTGCAACCCTGCACAGCGGCGCTCAGCGCAGCCTTGGGCAGCGGCGACAGCCAACGGGCATCAATGATGCGCGTTGAGAAACCGCGTGAGGATACTTCCCTATTTGTTTGATTTAATTGATATATTCCGTTTCCAAAGCTGACAATCGCAAGGTCGGTCCCGTCCCCCGAAATCCCGACCTCGCCAAAGCCGATCCGGCGCGAGGGATCGGGATAGTGCCGCATCCAGCCGCCGTCTTTCTCGGCATGCAGATCGCGCATCGGGTAAAGCGCGATGGGTTCCAGAAACACCACCACACGCCCCTCATCGCGCGCCAGCCGCACAGATTCGCGCAGCATCATCGCGGCTTCGGCCCCGTCCGACGGCACCGCCAGAATGACCCCCGGAATGTCGCGTAGGACCGCGACGGAATTGTCATTGTGGAAATGCCCGCCAAAGCCCTTCTGATAGCCAAGGCCAGCGATCCGCAGCACCATGGGGTTGGTGTATTGACCGTTTGAAAAGAAGGGCAACGTCGCGGCCTCGCCCCGGATCTGGTCCTCGGCGTTGTGCAGATAGGCCAGGAACTGGATCTCCGGCATCGGCAGAAAGCCGTTCTGCGCCATGCCGATGGCCAGGCCCAGAATGGTCTGCTCGTCCAGAAGCGTGTCGATCATCCGGTCCGCGCCAAAGCGCTGGGTCAGCTTTTGCGTGACGCCGTAAACCCCGCCCTTTCGCCCCACATCCTCGCCCATCATCACGATTTCGGGGTGTTCCAGCATCAGATCGGTCAGCGCCCAGTTGATAAGCCGCGACATGATCTGCGGCTCTGCCATCGCCTTCAGGTCCGCACCAAAAGCCGTGGCCCGCGCCTCGGGCGTTGGCCCATTTGTCGGCCGGTTGATCCGCGCGGGCGGGATGATCGAGGCCATGACCTCGGCCGCCGTCTTGAGCCGCGGGCGGGTGATGACCTCATCCGCCACGCGCGCCACGCGGGCGTTGGTTTCGGTATAGATGTCAAGCGCCTGCGCAGGGGTCATCACGCCGGCCTGATCCATCAGCCGGACCATGTGCAGAAGCGGGTCCTGCGCTTCTTCCGCCTCCACCTCTTCACGCGATAGGTAAGTGGTTGGGACATCCGCCCCGGCATGGCCGTAAAGTCGAATGGTACGAATGTGCAATACCGCAGGTTTCTTGCGGCGGCGCACAAAATCGGCCGCCTCCTGGGCCACCTTGAAGGTGTCATAGAAATCCAGCCCATCGGCCTTGAAATAGCGCAAGCCGGGGCGGGCGGCGAAATTCGCCTCAATCCAACCCTTTGGTGTCTTTGTGGAAATCCCGATCCCGTTATCCTCGCAAACAAACAAGAGCGGCAGCGGAATCGACTGCCAGGCCGTCCATCCGGCCGCATTGAACGCTCCTTGCGCGGTCGAATGATTGGCCGAGGCATCGCCAAAGCTTCACATCACGATCGCATCATCCGGCAGTTCGGCATGTTTGGGCCGGTGCCTGCGGGCCGCGCCAATTGCATCGGCCGCGCCCACGGCCTTCGGCAAATGGCTGGCGATGGTCGAGGTCTGCGACGGGATGTTCAGCGCCTTTGAGCCCAACACCTTGTGCCGCCCGCCCGAAATCGGGTCCTCTGACGACGAGGCGAAAGAGAGCAGCATGTCCCAGGTCGGATTTTGTCCGGGAATCTGACTGGTCCGTGCAATCTGAAAGGCCGCATCGCGATAATGCAGAAAGGCCATGTCGGTCGGGCGCAGGGCGAGCGCCACCGCACCCATCCCCTCATGCCCAGATGAGCCGATGGTGTAAAACCCTTGTCCGACGCGCTGCATCACCCGGCTTTGGCGGTCCAGCGCCCGGGTCAGGCAGGCCGCCTGCCACAGCGTCGCCGCCCCTTCGGCCGTCAGCGGCCCGGCGGGGGGGCTGCCTTGCGGCAAATCTCCCGCAGCCACTCGTGCCAGCAGGTTGTCATGCACGATCGTCGAACGGTCCATGGTCTTTCCCTTTGCACTTGGGGCAGGTTATCCGAAGCCCGGCGCAGGCTGAACCGCAATTGCATCGGCAGAATGTCGCGTCCGCAGGGCAGCTTGCGGTGCGTGCCCCGCAGGCACCGCACAAATCGCTCGGCCAAGGCCGGTTCTCATTGCTGCGGCCTTCGGCTAGAACAGGGCCATCATGCCATGAGGACTGGATGCCCCACGATCCAAAGCCCGCTCCTGCCATCCCCGCGCCCGGCTCGCGCAAGCGCACCCGCGCCGCGCGCCGCCAGCAACTGATCGAGGCGACGATCGAGGTTCTGGCCGAACGCGGCTATGCCCGCTGCACGCTTTAAGACGTGGCAAGGAAAGCCGGCCTGTCCCATGGGCTGGTGAATTTCCACTTTCAAAGCAAGGAATTGCTTCTGGAAGAAACGCTTGGTTATCTCTCGGACGAATACCGCGAAAACTGGATGCAGGCCCTTGCAGCCGCTGCCGCAGACCCGGCAAGCCAACTCGATGCGCTGATCCGCGCCGACTTCTCGCCGCAACTGTTCACGCCTGCCCGCCTTGCCGCCTGGGTCGCCTTCTGGGGCGAGGCGCAAAGCCGCCCGCTTTATCAAGAGAAATGCGGCACCAAGGATGAAGACCATGCCCGGCGCAAGGAAGAGATCTGCGCCGCCTTGATCCGCGAGGGGGGCTATCAGGGTGACGCAGGCCGCATCAGCCGCGCCCTGCGCCTGGTGACCGAAGGCGTCTGGATGGATCTTGTCACCATGGCCCGCCCTTATGACCGCGAAGAAGGGCTCGCGACCGTGCATTGCGCCGCCGCCGCCTTTTTCCCCGCCCATTTCGGGCCTGACGGCATGCTGCCCGCGCGTTCAGCAGCAGGTCAGGGGCCCCAATAGCGGTTCACCTCGACCGGCGGCAGGATCAGGATCAGGGCCAGCCCATGAGGCTGTGACGGCGCGCTGACATCAACATGGATGCGTTCATAGCCCATCAGCCCCTCGGTCAGCGCGCCTTGGTAACGCGCCCCCTCGGCGCCGGTTGCGGCAATGAGCAGCATTGGGGCCGCACCGCGCGCGATGCTGGCCGCAAGCGCGCGTGCGCCCGCGGCCTGCAGCGCCGCGCGCGCGGCCAGCGCAGCCGCATCCACCGCGCCCAGATCATGCACCCGGCAGCCCGACGCTTCGGCCATGAGGCGCAGCGCTGCACCATCGGCGCCCTGCGCCAGCGCTGCGCTGAGAAAGCCCGCAGGGTCCTTGGTCGGGGGCGGAAGATCGGTCATCGCGCAGTCCTTGCGGCTGAAGAATGCAGCCCTCGTAATCGGCCGCGCGCCGCGCCGCAACCACGGCTTTCATCTGGGCTGCGTGGGCCCTTTGCCTGCTGGACCTAACATCGGAAATGCTCTGGCCCTAAGCCAATCCGGTGCGATCCCCGATGATGCACTTGTCTCAGGCCGCATCGTGCGGCCCCCTTCGCACGAGGTTCAGCCATGGAAGGCTATGCATCCGTCAATGACCTGAACGAGGTCGTCGCCGCCGACAAGAAACACGTCTGGCACCACCTGATCCAGCACAAGATGTTCGAAACCATCGACCCCCGCGTCATCGTCGAGGGCAAGGGCCTGCGGGTCTGGGATGCCAAGGGCAAGGAATACATCGACGCCGTTTCGGGCGCGGTCTGGACGGTGAACGTCGGCTATGGTCGCGAAAGCATCGCCAATGTGGTGCGCGACCAGCTGATCAAGATGAACTATTTCGCCGGCGTCGGCGGCTCGATCCCCGGCGCGCTGTTCGCCGAAAAGCTGATCTCGAAGATGCCGGGCATGAGCCGGGTCTATTATTCGAACTCGGGCTCCGAGGCGAATGAGAAGGTCTACAAGATGGTGCGCCAGATCTCGCACCGTCACCACAAGGGCAAGAAATACAAGATCCTTTACCGCGAGCGCGACTATCACGGCACCACCATCGGCGCCCTGGCCACCTCGGGCCAGGCCGAACGCGCAGCCATGTATGGCCCTTATCCCGACGGCTTTGTCATGGTCCCGCACTGCCTTGAATACCGCAAGCAGTGGGATGTCGAAAACTACGGCGAGCGGGCGGCGGACGCCATCGAAGCGGTGATCCTGCGCGAAGGCGCGGATACCATCGGCGCGCTGGTGCTGGAACCGGTCACCGCCGGCGGCGGCGTCATCGTTCCGCCCAAGGGCTATTGGGAGCGCGTGCAGGAAATCTGCAAGAAATATAACATCCTGTTGCACATTGACGAAGTGGTCTGCGGCGTCGGCCGCACCGGTCTGTGGTTCGGCTACCAGAACTTCGGCATCAAGCCCGACTTTGTCACCATGGCCAAGGGTGTTGCCTCGGGCTATGCCGCGATTTCCTGCACGGTCACGACCGAGGAAATCTTCAACATGTTCAAGGATGATGCCTCGGATTCGATGAGCTATTTCCGCGACATCTCCACCTTCGGCGGCTGCACCTCGGGCCCGGCGGCGGCGCTGGAAAACATGCGCATCATCGAGGATGAGAACCTCCTCGACAACACGCTGCGCATGGGCAAACGCACCACCGACAACCTGCGGGCGCTGATGGAAAAGCACAAGGTGATCGGCGATGTGCGCGGCGCGGGCCTGTTCTGCGGCGCCGAACTGGTGGCCGACCGCCAGACCAAGGAACCGATGGACGAAAAGAAGGTTGCCGCTGTGGTGGCCGAATGCAACGCGCAAGGCGTCATCATCGGCATGACCAACCGGTCCTTGCCGGGGCTGAACAACACGCTCTGCCTCTCGCCCGCGCTGATCGCCACTGCAGATGACATCGATGCCATCACCGGCGCGATCGACAAGGCCCTAACCAAGGTCTTTGGCTGAAGCTGGCGTGATCTGATTGCACCCGCGCCTCTGCAAGACAGGGGCGCGGGTATTCCTTTTTTTGCGGGGGGCGCTGCCCCCGTCGCGTTCCGCGACTCCCCCGGGATATTGGCGCCACGTTGAAGGCCTTCAATGTGGCCAGAATATCCCGGGGGTCCGGGGGCTGGCCCCCGGTCAAGCGGCTTGACACGGGCCGTGGCTTTTGCAGGCTAGGTCCAGCCGTGTTGGCGATTTGAGGCCAGAATGTCGATCCCCCCCGAAGCCTTCGTCCTGCCGCCCGCCACGCGCGGGTCTTTGCAGCAGCGCATCCGCCAGATGGTCACCGAAGGGGTTCTGGCAGGCCGCTTTCGCGCCGGGCAGAAGATGCCTTCCTCGCGCGGGTTGGCGCAGCACTTGGGCATCAGCCGCATCACCGTGACGCTGGCTTATGCCGAGCTGGTCAGTTCCGACTATCTGACCGCGCGTGGCCGGTCGGGCTATTTCGTCTCTGAAAGCGCGCCCCGAGCGCCTGAGGTTCCTTTGCGCGCGCCCCGCGTCGAAAGTGGCGAGTTTCAGCGCCTGATCGCCGGTCGGTTTCAGGGTCTTGCCCAGATCGACCGCCCGGCGGACTGGGAAAGCTATCCGCACAATTTCATTTATGGCCAGGCCGATCCCAGCCTTTTTGACCATCAGAACTGGCGGCTTTGTGCCGTGCGGGCGCTTGGTCGCAAGGATTTCGCCGCGCTGACCCAGGATTACTATGACCGTGACGATCCTTTGCTGATCGAGCATGTCCTGCGCACCATCCTGCCCCGGCGCGGCATTGCGGCGGGCGAGGATGAGGTCTTGTTGACCCTTGGTGCGCAAAACGGGCTGTGGATCACCACCCAGGTGCTTTTGGGCCAGGGGCGGCGCGGGGTGATCGAGAACCCCGGCTATTCCGGCCTGCGTGGCATCCTGTCGGCCTCGGGGATCGAGGCAGTTTCGGTTGATATCGACACGGATGGCCTGCCGCCCGATGCTATTCCGAAAGGGGTGGATGTGGTCTTTACCACCGCTAGCCATCAATGTCCGACCAACGCCACCATGCCGCTTGACCGCCGTTTGGCGCTTCTCGAAGCTGCCGGTCGGGAAGGGTTCGTCATCGTCGAAGACGATTACGAATTCGAAATGTCCTTTCTCAAGCCCGTCTCGCCCGCCTTGAAGTCGCTCGATACCGAGGGGCGGGTGGTCTATGTCGGCTCGTTTTCGAAATCGGTGTTCCCGGGGATTCGGCTGGGCTATCTGGTAGGCCCGCCGTCCTTTATCAAGGCGGCGCGGGCGCTGCGGCTGATGATGCTGCGCCATCCGCCGGGGCATATCCAGCGCACCATGGCCTATTTCCTGTCGCTTGGCCATTACGACAGCCTGATCAACCGGATGCGCAACGCCTATCGGCGGCGGAGGCAAGTGATGGAAGAGGCCATCCTGGCCCATGGGTTGACCGTTGCAGGGCAGGGCGGCTTTGGCGGTTCCAGCTTCTGGATGAAGGCACCGGAAAGCGTGGACACCGAAGTTCTGGCCGAGCGGCTGCGCGCCGAGGGCGTGCTGATGGAGCCTGGCCGCGCCTTCTTTGATCCGGCGCGTCCGGTGCGCAACCATTACCGTCTGGCCTATTCCTCCAGTACGCCCGTGCGAATTCCGGACGGCGTGGCCAAGATCGCCGCCGGTATCCAGAGGGGACTTGGTTAAGGCTCTGAAATTTCGTCAGAAATACAGGGATTTCTTGCTGCGATGCGGCATCTGAATCTGGTAATATTGGGCCGAAGTGACTGGCCCTAAGCGGCTTGGCGGCGCGGCGCTACACAAGGCATCAGACCCTGGTCCGCACGGCGGGCCGCGTAGCCTTGACAGGAGTTTCACCATGAAGATGACCACCGAGGAAGCCTTTGTAAAAGTGCTTCAGATGCACGGGATCGAACATGCCTTTGGCATCATCGGATCGGCCTTCATGCCGATTTCCGATCTCTTCCCCAAGGCGGGGATAACCTTCTGGGACTGCGCGCACGAAGGCTCGGGCGGGATGATGGCCGATGGCTATACACGTGCCAGCGGCAAGATGTCGATGATGATCGCCCAGAACGGCCCCGGCATCACCAATTTCGTCACCGCCGTCAAAACCGCCTATTGGAATCACACGCCGCTCCTGTTGGTCACCCCGCAGGCCGCCAACAAGACCATCGGGCAGGGCGGTTTCCAAGAGGTCGAACAGATGGCGCTTTTCAAGGACATGGTCTGCTATCAGGAAGAGGTGCGCGACCCTTCCCGCGTGGCCGAGGTGCTGAACCGCGTGATCTTGCAGGCCAAGCGCCAGTCGGCCCCGGCCCAGATCAACTTCCCGCGCGATTTCTTCACGCAAGTCATTGATATTGATCTGCCGATGGTGGTGGAGTTCGAACGCCCCTCGGGCGGGGAAGAGGCCATTGCGCAGGCAGCTGCCCTGTTGTCCTCGGCCAAGTTCCCGGTGATCCTGAACGGTGCGGGCGTGGTTCTGGCAGGGGCGATCCCGGCCTCAATGGCCCTGGCCGAACGTCTCGATGCGCCGGTTTGCGTCGGCTATCAGCACAATGACGCCTTCCCCGGCTCGCATCCGCTGTTTGCTGGTCCCTTGGGCTATAACGGCTCCAGGGCGGCGATGGAATTGATCCAGAAGGCCGATGTGGTGCTGGCGCTTGGCACCAGGTTGAACCCGTTCTCCACACTGCCGGGCTACGGGTTGGATTACTGGCCGAAAGAGGCCAAGATCATTCAGGTCGACCTCAACCCCAACCGCATCGGCCTGACCAAGAAGGTCACGGTCGGCATCGTGGGCGATGCGAAAAAGGTGGCCGAGGGCATCCTTGCACGTTTGAACAAGACTGCGGGCGATTCTGGAAGAGCGGATCGCAAGGCCATGATTGCGCAGAAGAAATCGGCCTGGGCACAGGCGCTGTCCAGCATGGATCATGAAGATGATGATCCCGGCACCACCTGGAACCAGCGCGCCCGCGCGGCCAAGCCCGACTGGATGAGCCCGCGCATGGCTTGGCGTGGCATTCAGGCCGCCTTGCCCAAGGACGTCATCACCTCCTCCGACATCGGCAACAATTGCGCCATCGGCAATGCCTATCCTACCTTCGAGACCGGCCGCAAATACCTCGCC
>VGDH01000107.1 GCA_016869835.1 Alphaproteobacteria bacterium | reverse complement strand
CGAGGCGGTAGCGAACCCGCCCTTGAGCGCGCCCGCCATGGTGCAGCTTGTGGGCTATCGCGAGGCGGCCAAGGTCGAGATTTCCGAGGGCGAAAACGCTGGCCTCGCCGTCGAGTATCGCAATATTGTCACCTCGTGGGAGCGGGTTGGCGAATGGTCGGGGCAAGCGCCCCTGTCGTTGCGGACCCCTGACCTTGAGGGGCGCGCGGTGGTGATTGTGCAGCGCGAAGGGCCGGCCGAGATTCTTGCGGCGGCGGCTGTCGAATAGGGCCCTTGCCAGGCTGGCCTGCCGGTTGGGTTATTTCCAACGCCGGTGAATCCAGAACCATTGATCGATGTTCTGCCGGACGACCGCTTCGAGGCTGTCGTTCAGCGCTTGCGTCATGGCTTCTGGCGTGCCGGGGGGGATCGGGGATTCGACGATGATCTTGAAGGACAGCCCGTCAGGCTGGCGCACGGCATAGGTCGGGATCACCAGGGCGTCGTATTTCAGCGCGAGTTCCGCTGCCGAAAGGGCGGTCATGGCGGTCTGGTCAAAAAAGGTCAGGGCAGCGCCGTGGCGCATGGCCTGGTCCATCAAGAGCCCCAGCATCCCGCCGGACCGAAGGTGGCGCACCATGTCGCCAAGCCCCTTCTTGCCGCGCGGGAAGAGGGGCGTGCCGATCTTGCTGATCGCGGCGACGTAATGGTCGTTGAACCACGGGTTCTTCATCGGGTTGTAAAGCGCGCCCACCCGGTAGCCGCGGGCGATCAGCGACGCGCGGCTGGCGTCGTAATTGCCGAAATGGCCGGTGACCAGAATGACCGGACGCCCATCTTTATGCGCGGCTTCCAGAGCGGCCACGCCATCGCCGGTCAACGGGTGGCTGACGGCATGGGCTGTGAATTCGGCGCCCGAGTAGATCTCGATCAGGGTGCGCCCGACATTGTCGGGCACGGCCCGCACCAGGCGTTCGACCTCGGACTTGGGCAGATCGGGCAGGATCAGCGCAAGGTTTTCGCGAATGCGGTGGCGGTATCCGGCCAGCGGGGCCACGATGCGCGACACCATCCAGCCTGCCAGCGGCACGCGCCAGCGGTAGGGCAGGCGCAGCATGAGCCAGAACAGCACGCGCAGGGCGCGGTCTTGCAGCCAGTGGCGTGCCGTGTGATGGGGGCCTTTAGTCATCAGACCTTGTCTGGGATTGCCGCGCATGAAGGGTTTCGCGGTGCCAGACATAAAGCCCCGCCCCCACGATCACAAGCGCCCCGACAATCGTCCAACCATCAGGCCAATCGTTGAAGAAGAGAACCGACCAGAGCGTCGAGAACAGGATGCCAAGGTAGGTGAAGGGGGCCACGACCGAGGCTTCGGTGGTGGAAAAGGACCGGATGATGCAAAGCTGCGCGGCAGTGCCAAGGCAGCCGACTAGGAAGAAGAGACCAAGATCAGGCAGCGTCGGCGTCACCCAGACAAAGGGCAGGGCGATGCCGCCGACAACGGCACCGAACAGCGCGCCATACATGAGCGATGTCCAGAACGGCTCTTTCATGCCGATGTGGCGGGTCAAGAGCGCATTGCCCGCATAGGCCACGGCATTGGCGAGCGGGAGGAGCGCGGCGAGGGTAAAGACCTCGGCCCCGGGGCGGATGATGATGAGGGCACCGATCAATGCGGCGAAAACGCCGAAGATCCGGCGGGGGCCGAGTTTCTCGCCCAGGAACAACGCGGCGCCAAGGGTGATGAGGACGGGGCTGGTATCGGCCAGAGCGGTGGCCTCGGGCAGGCTGATATAGGCGAGTGACACAAAGAAGAAGGCAGTGGCCAGGAACTGGCAGGCCGAGCGCACCAGATGGAGCCAGGGGTGCTGGGTTCGCAAGAAAGGGCCCATGCGGGGGCCAAGCAGGACGGCAACGATCAGCGCCTGACCGGCAAAGCGGGCCCAGATCACCTGCGGCGCGGGGTAGCGTTCGATCAGCCCTTTGGCCACGGCGTCCATCGCGGTAAAGAGAAAGACCGCAAGGATCATCAGGAGGATGCCCTTGCGGGCGGAGTGGGCGGTCATGGTGGTGGTCCGGGATAAGCGCGCGATCATCGCGCGTGGCCACCATGGCGCAGCTTGGGCCGGACGGAAAGGGGGGGCAGCAACTGCCCCCCCTTCGTCACGCGGGGCTATTCGGCGGCGCGCAGGCCGGGGCCATCAAGTCGGGCGCGCAGATCGGCCTGGGCGGCCTCGAGTGCTGCGATCTGGGCGGCCAGCACTTCGGGTGCAGGCGGTTCGGGTTCGGCCTCTTTCTGGCCGATGATGCGCGAGAAGAGGCGGCTGATTAGGCGCGAAAGATCGTCCATGATGAGGTAGAAGGACGGCACTACAACCAAGGACAGCACGGTGGAGACGATGATCCCGCCGATCACTGCCGTGGCCATGGGCGCGCGGAAGGCCCCGCCTTCACCGACGCCCAAGGCCGAGGGCAGCATACCCGCCGACATGGCGATCGAGGTCATCACGATGGGTTGGGCGCGCTTGTGACCCGCCTCGATCACGGCGGCGAGGCGGTCAAGCCCGCGGGCGCGCATCTCGATGATGAAGTCGATCAGCAGGATGGCGTTTTTGGTCACGATCCCCATCAGCATAAGGATGCCGATCAGGACGGGCATCGACAGCGCCGAGCCGGTGAAGATCAGCGCGGCGGCCACGCCGCCGATGGCAAGGGGAAGAGAGAACAGGATTGTGAAGGGCTGGATCACCGACCGGAAAAGAAGGATCAACACGCTGAGGACCAGCATCAGCCCCATGATCATGGCATTGCCGAACGAGGTCATCAGTTCGACCTGCACCTCGGCGTCGCCCGATTCCAGCACCTTGACGCCCGCGGGCAGGGGGGTGGCAGCCACAATCTCGTTGAAGCGTTCCTTGGCTGTGCCAAGTGCGACGCCCAGGGGCAGCGAGGCACCGATCACCGCCTGACGCTCTCGGTTGAAGCGTTTCACCGTGGCCGGGCCCTCGCCGATGGTGACATCGGCCACGGCCGACAGCGGGACAAGCGCGCCAGTGGCGGTCTGCACCTTGAGCGCGGCGATGCGGGCAAGATCTTCGCGGCTGATGTCGGCCAATTGCACGCGCACAGGGGTCAGCCGGTTGTCGAGTGACACCTGGGCAAGCGCTGCATCAAGATCGCCGATGGTGGCGATGCGCAGGGTCTGGGCAATGGCGGCGGCGGTGACGCCAAGGCGGGCGGCCTCATCCGCGCGGGGGGTGATCTGAACCTCGGGGCGCGGGAGCGCGCCTTCGGCAGAGAGGCCGGTGATTGTCGGTTCCCCGCGCAGGGCGTCTTGCAGGGCCTGAACGGCGGTGTTGAGATCGGCGTCATTGCTGGCCAGCACCGAATAGGAAATGTCGCGGTCGCCGCGGTCATTCAGTTTGGCGGTGCGGATATCGGGAATGGTGGAGAGCTTGGCAAAGATCTCCATCTCGATTTCATTTTGGGAGCGGTTGCGGCCGGGGTTTTCCAGCGTCGGCACGACCAGCGACAGAACCGGGATCTTGTTGCTGATTTCCGTCAGGCGGCGGACCAGCGAGTGATCAAGCCTGTCAAGCACCACCGCAACCGAGGCGCGGCGCAGGTCCAATTCACCGCGTGGAGAGGTTCCGCCAAGGACAAAGACATCGCGCACGCATTCCAGGTCCTTGATGGCGGCGGTGATCTCTTGGGTCTTGCGGTCGGTGTCTTCCAGCGTGGAGCCGGGCGGCAGTTCGACCGAAATCGAGATGCGGCTGACATCTTCGGGTGGCAGGAACGAACCCGGCACTTGAAGCATGAAATGGACCGAGACGATCAGGACGCCGATGGCCGAGACAAGCGTGAAAAAGTAGCTGGGGAGTTTCCAGCGCAGGAAGGGCAGCTTGATCCCGCCCCGGATCGAGCGGTTCACGAATGCCAGATAGCGTGTCATCATCAGGCCGTCGCCTTGGCCTCCGTGGTGGCCGGCGTTGGCGTCCTTGGCCGTCATCAGGTAGGCCGCCATCATGGGCGTGATCAGGCGGGCGACGAGGAGCGAGAAGCCCACGGCAATGGCGACGGTCAGGCCGAACTGGCGGAAGTATTGGCCGGGGATCCCGCCCATGAGGCTGACCGGCACAAAGACTGCGATGATGGTGAAAGTCGTGGCGATAACGGCGAGGCCGATTTCATCGGCGGCGTCGATGGCGGCGCGGTAGGGGGTTTTGCCCATGCGGATGTGGCGGGCGATGTTTTCGATCTCGACAATCGCGTCATCTACAAGGATGCCGGTGGCCAGAGTGATGGCGAGGAAGCTGACGAGGTTCAGCGAAAAGCCCAAGAGGTCCATCACCCAGAAGGTGGGCACGGCGGACAGGGGTAGGGCGATGGCGGTGATGAGAGTGGCGCGCCAGTTCCTGAGGAAGGCAAATACCACCAGAACGGCGAGGATCGAGCCTTCGATCAGGGTGTGGATCGCGCTTTCATAGTTGCCGTAGGTGTAAAACACGGTTTCGTCGACAAGTGTGATGCCGACGGTGGGGTTTTCGGCCCGCAAAGTGTCGAGCGTGGCGTTGACGGTTTCGGCCACCGACACCTCGGACGCCCCTTTGGCGCGGAACACGGCAAAGGTCACCACCTGATCGCCGTTCAAGCGCGAAAAGGATTTCAGGTCCTGATAGCCGTCCACCACCGCGCCCAGATCCGCAAGCCGCACATGGCGGCCGCCGGGGAGCGTGATGGGGGTATCGGCCAGCCCTTCGACCGTTTGGGCATCCCCGAGGGTGCGGATGGCCTGCTGGGCGGCACCGATTTCGGCCTTGCCGCCGCCGACGTTGGTATTGGTGAGTTTCAGCTGGTTCGAGACCCAGGTGGCGGTGATACCGTGGCTTTCCAGCTTGACCGGATCAAGCGCCACGCGCACCTCGCGGTCGGCCCCGCCATAGCGTTCGACCTTGCCGACACCGGGGCGGCCTTGCAGCACGCGGATGATGGTGTCATCGACGAACCAAGACATTTCTTCAAGCGTCATGTCGGGGGCGGTGACCGCAAAGGTCATGATCGCCTGACCTTCGATGTCGATGCGGGTGATGATGGGCGCCTCGATCGAGGAGGGCAGGTCGCCCCGGATGCGGTCGATGGCGTCCTTGGTGTCTTGCACGGCCTTGTCGGTCGGCACTTCCATGCGGAACTCGATAGAGGTGGTCGAGACCCCGTCGGAGATGGTGGTGGTGACGTTCTTGGCCCCGGTCATGCCCGCGACGGCATCTTCGATTTTCTTGGTGATCTGGCTTTCCATCTCGGCGGGCGCGGCGCCGGGTTGGGCGACGGTAACCGCGACGACCGGAATGTCGATATTGGGAAAGCGGGTGACAGGCAGGCTGTTGAAGGACTGCCAGCCCAAGACCATGAGCATGAAGAAGGCCAGAAGCGGCGCGACGGGGTTCTTGATCGACCAGGCGGAGAAGTTCATGGTCGCTTACTCCTTGGCCGGGACCGGCGTGATCCGGTCGCCGTCGCGCACGAAGGCTCCGGCCTTGGCGACGATCTGGTCGCCGGGGACAAGGCCGGTGAGGATTTCGACAAAGCCCGCATCGCGGATGCCGGTGGTGACGGTCACCGCCTGCGCGATGTCACCGGTGACCTTGAGCGCGGTCTGGTTGCCCTGGGCCACACCAAGTGCGGTGATGGGCGCGGCGGTGGTCTCGCGTTCGACCACAAGGATTTCGGCCATGGCATACATGCCGGGGCGCACGCCTGCGGCGTCGTCGATGGTGATGCGGACGCGGCCCATGCGGGTGGCGGTGTCAATCGCAGGTTCCACAAGGCGCACGGTGCCCTTGCGCGGGCCGGTATCGCCGACCAGATGCAGGGTGACGGATTGGCCGGGTGCAAGGCGCAAGACATCGCCCTCGGCCACATCGGCGCGCAGTTCGAGCGCATTGTCGCGGATCATCGAGAACATCGGCATGGCGGCTGAGGCAATGGCACCGACCTGGGCTGAGCGGGCGGTGATTTCGCCGGCGACGGGGGCCTTGACCTCGGTTCGTGCCAGCATCAGCTCGACATTGGCAAGCTGGGCCTCGACCAGGGCAAGGTTGGCGCGGGCGGCCTCAAGCGATTGTACGGCGCCGATGGCAGCGGCAAGCGCCTTGTCGGTGGCGGCCTGGGACGAGGTGCCTTGGGCGAGAAGCGTTTCGGCGCGGGCGGCGACGCGCTGGGCCTCGTCGGCCTGTGCCTCGGCCTGGGGGACGGCGGCTCGGGCGGCGGCAAGCGAGGCGGTAAGCTGGGCCTTTTGCAGGGTGAGGGTTGAGGTCGAGAGCCGCGCCAGGACCTGGCCTTCGCTGACCTGATCGCCGACATCGGCGAGAAGAGCCTCGATCTGCTGGCCTTCGACAAGGGGGGCGACCTGCACCTGTTCCACCGCGCCGATCAGGCCCGAGGCGATCACGATATCGCGCAGCGTGCGGGTTTCGACGCGGGCCACGGTGATATGGGGCGCGGGCAGGGTTGCGGGCGCATCCGTGGCGGCCTCGGCCCAAGCGGGTGCGCCGGGCAGGGCTAGCAGGGCGGTGAGGCAGGCTGCGGCAAGATGGCGAGGGACAGTCGAGAGGCGCATGGTGTCAGGCTTTCCGGGCGGTGAGGATTTCGCCCATGGTCGTGTCAATGCCGCGCTGGATGAGCGCGGTGAGTTCGGGCAGGATCGGCTCGGCTGTCGGGGGCAGCATGGTGGCCGATTTGAAAAGAGTAATGGCAAAGGCTGCATGGGCCGGGAAACGGGCGGTGATCTCGGCCTCGGTCAACCCGGTTTCGGCGGCGAAGATGCGGGTGAGGTAGGCGGCAATCTGGGTTTCCATGGCGCAGGCGGCTTGGCAGATGTCGGGCTTGCGCAACGCGGCTGCGGTGATTTCCGCCCAAAGCTGGCCATCGGCGCGGCTACGGTGATCTTCTAGCCGCCGCTTCATCAGCGCGCGCAGGCTGTCCATCGGGGCAGGCGATTGCAGGACGGTATGAAAATCGGCCTCCATCTCGGCCAGATCTTGCACGATGAGCGCTTCGACGATGGCGGATTTCGAAGGGAAATAGCGATAGAAGTTGCCCACGCTCATCCCGGCGGCGCGGGCGAGGTCCTGCATCGAGGCCCCGTCAAAGCCTTTTTTGGCAAAGGCGACGCGGACAAGGGCAAGGATTTCGGCGGTCCGGCCGTCGTGCCGGGCATCGGGCCTTGCGTCAGAACGAAGGGAAAGCTGGGCGTTGGGCATCGAGAGGTGAGTCTGTGATAAGAGAATGAACGTTCATTCATAATTGGTGTGACGGCGAGAAAGGTCAAGCTCGGAACGTGCTGCGCGGCGTGAGGCTGACCAATTCGCAGATAGCTAGGGCATCGGCGGGGTTTGGCCAGATCCCGTTGCGAAGCAGGGGGCTGGCGTGTATCAGGCAAGGAAAGAGGGAAACGGCTTCAGGAGGGGCGGAATGCGTCGAGTGGTGGTCACGGGTCTGGGGATGGTCACGCCGCTGGCATGCGGTGTCGAAGAGACCTGGAGCAGGCTTTTGGCGGGCCAGTCGGGGGCGGGGCCGATCACGCGGTTCGATCCGGTGAATGTGGTAACGCAATATGGCTGCGAGATCCCGATGGGCGACGGCACGGACGGCACCTTCAACCCCGATGACTGGATGGACCCCAAGGACCGCCGCAAGGTGGATGACTTCATCCTTTACGGCATGGCGGCGGCAACGCAGGCCGTGACGGATTCCGGCTGGGAGCCTCAGACCGAGGAAGAGCGCTGCCGCACGGGTGTGATGATCGGGTCGGGGATCGGCGGGCTGACCTCGATTGCCGAAACGGCGGTCTTGATTAAGGAAAAGGGGCCGAAGCGGGTTTCGCCCTTTTTCATTCCGGGCGCGCTGATCAATCTGGTGTCGGGGCAGGTGTCGATCCGGTTCGGCTTCAAGGGGCCGAACCATGCGGTGGTAACAGCCTGTTCCACGGGCGCCCATGCGATTGGCGATGCGGCGCGGATGATCGCCTTTGGCGACGCCGATGTGATGGTGGCGGGTGGGGCGGAGAGCCCGATTTCCGAGATCGGGATTGCCGGCTTCAACGCCTGCAAAGCCTTGTCCACCAAGCGGGCCGATGATCCGGCCAAGGCCAGCCGCCCCTATGATGCGGACCGCGACGGATTCGTGATGGGGGAAGGTGCGGGGGTGGTCGTGCTTGAGGAATATGAACACGCCAAGGCGCGCAAGGCCAAGATCTATGCCGAGGTTCTGGGCTATGGCCTGTCGGGCGATGCCTATCACATCACGGCCCCGTCCGAGGATGGCGATGGCGGTTTCCGCTCGATGACGATGGCGTTGACCCGGGCCGGCATCACCGCCGACAAGGTGGATTACATCAACGCTCATGGCACGTCGACCATGGCGGATACGATCGAGCTTGGCGCGGTGGAGCGTTTGCTGGGCGATGCGGCGGCCAAGGCCACGATGTCCTCGACCAAGTCCTCGATCGGGCATCTATTGGGGGCTGCAGGTGCTGTGGAGGCGATTTTCTGCGTGCTCGCCTTACGTGACCAGATTGCACCGCCGACGATCAATCTGGACAATCCGGCCGTCCAGCCGAAGCTGGACCTTGCGCCGAACAAGGCGGTGAAGCGCCGGATTGATGTGGCGCTTTCCAACAGCTTTGGCTTTGGCGGCACGAACGCAAGCCTTGTTCTGGGCCGGGTGACGTAACCGATGTGGCGGGCCATTGCCTCGAACGCGTTGACGTTCTTTATCGTGTTGCTGGTGATTGCCGCCGGGGTGCTGGCCTGGGGTCGGCAAGCCTATAACGGGCTGGGCCCATTGGCGCAGGCGGTGTGTTTCAAGGTGGAGCGTGGGGCGAGCCTGTCGCAAGTCAGTCGGGCGCTTGAGGCGCAAGGGGCAATCAGCGACGCGCGGATCTTCCGCATCGGGGCAGATTATGCCGACAAGAGCGGCCTTTTGAAGTTTGGCAGCTATCTGATTCAGCCGGGCGCCTCGATGGCGCAGGTGATCGACCAGCTGACGGTGGGCGGCCAGTCCAGCTGTGGGCGCGAGGTGAATTTCCGCATCAGCGTGAATTCAACCGATGTCGTGCTGCGCGAGCTGGACCCGGCGACAAACAGTTATGTTGAAGTGGTGAAGTTTGATCCGGCGGCGGGGCCGGTTCCGGCGGAATATGCCGAGACCGCCAATTCGGACGATGTGCGCCTGCGTATCACGGTGGCCGAGGGGGTCACCAGCTGGCAGGTGGTTGAGGGGCTGAAACGGGCTGAGTTCCTGAGCGGTGAGCTGGATCAGGTGCCGCCAGAGGGATCCTTGGCGCCGGACAGCTACGAGGTGGAGCGTGGGGCCGACAGGGCGGCGCTGATCGGCGAGATGGCCGATCGGCAGGCTCGGATCCTGGCCGAGCTTTGGGCCGCGCGTGCACCCGATCTGCCCTATGACACGCCTGAGGAAGCGATGGTCATGGCCTCGATCGTGGAAAAGGAAACCGCGGTGGCCGAGGAGCGGGGCTGGGTGGCGAGCGTGTTCGTCAACCGCTTGCGTCAGGGGATGAGGTTGCAGACTGATCCCACGGTGATTTACGGCATCACCAACGGTGAGGGCGTGTTGGGGCGGGGTCTGCGGCAAAGCGAATTGCGGCGCGAGACGCCCTATAACACCTATGTCATCGACGGTTTGCCGCCGGGTCCGATTGCCAATCCGGGGCGGGCGGCGATTGAGGCGGCGTTGAACCCCGACGGTTCGGATTTCCTGTTCTTTGTTGCCGATGGCACGGGCGGCCATGCCTTTGCCCGCACGCTGGACGAGCATAACGCCAATGTCGCAAAGTGGCGCGAGATCGAGGCCGAGATGCTGAGGGCGCAGGAAGAAGCCGAGGCGGCGGGGGACTGAAGGTTAACAGGACCTGAAGGATGAGTTCGGCAAGGCATTGATCTTGAACGGAAATAATTTGACTTGATGGGCGCTCTGATGTGGGGTTTCTGTCATGCTAGGAGAGATGGGCAAGCGGCCGGGGGCAACCCCGCGCCGCTTTTTCATTTCGCGCATGTGAGGAGCATGAGAGGGCAGGCCAGCGAAGATGACAATCAATTTCTCCTCAGGGGACGAGCCGCCAGTGGACATGCTGGCGACCACGGAAATCTGGCTGCGCGAAGCGGCTGAAGCTTTGGCAGGCACCGTTCAATCGATCAAGTCCGGCGACTTCGGCAAGGTCAAGGACGCGGTGGACTGCATCAAGGGGCTGAAGGC
>VGDH01000106.1 GCA_016869835.1 Alphaproteobacteria bacterium | reverse complement strand
TGGCACGTCTCGAACAGGAATTCGCCGATCTGATGGGCGCGAAATACGCGCTCGCCGTCGCCTCCTGTTCCGCGGCCCTTTTCCTCTCGCTCAAGGCACTCGACCTGCCGCGCCGTGCCCGCGTGCTGATCCCCGCCTTCACCTTCGCCGCCGTGCCCTCTGCCGTCGTTCATGCCGATTGCGTGCCGGTTCTGGTCGAGGTCGGCGAAAACTACCGCATCGACATGGCCGATTTCGAGGCCAAGCTTGACGGCGCGGCAGCGGTGATGATCTCCCACATGCGCGGCCATACCTCGGATATGGACGCCATCATGGCGCTCTGTGACGCCAGCCAAACCCCGGCGGTCGAAGATGCCGCCCATTCGCTTGGCACCGAATGGCATGGCCGCAAGATCGGCACCATCGGCAAGATCGGCTGCTTCTCCTTCCAGTCCTACAAGCTGGTGAACGCGGGCGAAGGCGGCATCCTCATCACCGACGACCCCGAACTTGCGGCGCGCTGCGTCATCATGTCGGGCGCCTACGAATCGAACTGGAAAAAGCATCCCGGCATGCAAAACAGCTATATGCTGTGGCAAAACAAGCTGCCGCTCTACAACATGCGGATGCAGAACCTCTCGGCCGCAGTGATCCGCCCGCAGCTTCCCCTGGTGGCCGACCGCGTGGCCAAGGGCCGCGCCGGCCATGACCGGGTGGCGGCCGTGCTGAACCGCTCTGCCCATCTCACCGTGCCTGCCCCCCTCGCCCCCGAGGACCGCGCCCCCGATTCCATCCAGTTCAACCTGTCCGGTGACTGGTCGGATGCCGAGGCGCTGGCCTTTCAGGCCGAAGCCAAGACGCGCGGCGTCTCGGTTCAGGTCTTTGGCCTTTCTGAAGGCAATGCGCGCGCCTATTGGAACTGGGAATTCCTGGGGCCGCAGCCCGTTCTGCCGCGCACCCGTGCGATGCTGATGCGGGCCTGCGATGTGCGCCTGCCCACCCGGCTTACCGAGGGCGAACTGGATTTCATCGCCGCAGCCCTCGTGGCCGCCGCCGAAAGCGTCAAGTCGCGGCTGGCGGCGTAATCCGGCGGCAGACCCAAAGGCCAGACCCAAAGGCCAGATCCAAAGGCTGAATCTGGCGGCCGCCTGCGGTTTTGCCCTTGCGAAGGGCGCGGTGATCTCTTATCTCACCGCCATCTGACCGGTGCGCGGGCGTAGCTCAGGGGTAGAGCATAACCTTGCCAAGGTTAGGGTCGTGAGTTCGAATCTCATCGCCCGCTCCAGTCAGACCGCTCAAAGGGCTCCCTTCGGGGGTCCTTTTGCTTTTGCCCCGCCCCCAACCTGCCCGTCAAGGCCAAGGGTAGGGCCCAAAGATCGCGCGAAATGTCGGGACGGATACCCGACAAGAACCCGACGCGAAACCGACGCAAACCCGACACCCGTTTCGCGTCTTTTCAAAGGTTTATGCCGCTTTCTGCCCCCATCACCGATTTCGCGCGCAAATCCCTCTTGCACCCCCGCACGGCATTGGCTAATACCACCTCCACGGAGTGCGGGCGTAGCTCAGGGGTAGAGCATAACCTTGCCAAGGTTAGGGTCGTGAGTTCGAATCTCATCGCCCGCTCCAATACAAAAGGGGGTTCATTGCGGGGCACCCTTTGTCTTTGGCGCCTTGCCCTACCCCGCCGGCTGATTTACCCCTGTCCCACAGGTCAAAAGGGCATTGGGCTTGCGGCGGGCATTCATCACCGGAACATCGGGTTTCATCGGCTTTCACCTGGCGCGGCTGATGCTGCAACAGGGCTGGCAGGTGACCGGGTTTGACGGGATGACCAGCTATTACGACATCAACCTCAAACGCGCGCGCCTTTCGATCTTGCAGCAAAATGAAGCCTTTAACCAGATCGAGGCGATGCTGGAAGACGCCGATGCCGTGATGCGCACCGCCCAGTCCGCGCGCCCCGATGTCATCGTCCACCTCGCCGCACAGGCGGGCGTGCGCTACAGCCTCGAGGCGCCGCGCGCCTATATCGACAGCAATCTGGTGGGCACCTTCAACGTGATGGAGGCCGCGCGCGAGTTGAAGGTCGGCCATCTGCTGATGGCCTCGACCTCGTCGGTCTATGGCGCGAATGACGAGATGCCGTTTCGCGAAACCGACAAGGCAGATCATCCGCTAACCATCTATGCCGCAACGAAAAAAGCCAACGAAGCGATGGGCCACGCCTATGCCCATCTGCACGATCTGCCCGTCACCATGTTCCGCTTCTTCACCGTCTACGGCCCCTGGGGCCGCCCCGACATGGCCCCCTTCAAGTTCACCAAGGCCATTCTGGAGGGAAAGCCGATCGACATCTACAACAACGGCGAGATGTGGCGCGACTTTACCTATGTGACTGATCTGGTTCAGGGAATTCTGGACCTAACCGCCGCTGTTCCCGCCCGTCCCGCAACCCGCACCGCGATTGCCGAAGGCGACAGCCTCTCACCCGCCGCGCCGTTCCGGGTGGTGAACATCGGCAACGGCCAGAAGGTGCGGCTGATGGATTTCATCGAGGCGATCGAGGACGCGACGGGCAAGACCGCGATCCGGAACTTCATGCCCATGCAACAAGGCGACGTGCCCGCCACCTGGGCCGACGCCAGCCTCTTGAACCGGCTGACAGGCGGCTGCCGGCCACCGATGTCCGCGAGGGCATGCGCGCCTTTGTGGAATGGTATCGCGGATTTTACCGCGTCTAGCCATGCCGATATCCGCTTGACGCCGCCCCCGCGCTTGCCTAAGTGAAGGGCAGGATGGCGGGTTGGCGGATAGGTTACGCACCGGATTGCAAATCCGTGAAGACCGGTTCGATTCCGGTACCCGCCTCCAGATTTTCCCGAGATTCCAAAGCCTGACTGGTTACGGCCCAGTGGCGCGCCGCTCTTGGAATATCCTTGGTTTTGCGGCAGGAAGGGCATGGGATGCCATGTCGGGGCGCAGCATGACCGAAGGCCAGGAAAACAGTTTGGCGCAGCCGCCACAGCCTTATGGGCCCGTTGCCCCTTTCAAGACCCAGCTTCTGAAATGGGTCGGCAGCAAACAGAAGTTTGCCCATGAAATCATCGCCCATTTCCCCCGCGACTTTGGCACCTATCACGAGCCCTTTCTGGGCGCGGGCGGGGTGATGGCGGTTCTGGCGCCCAAGCGCGGGTTTGGATCGGACATCTATCCGCCCCTGATCGAGATCTGGCAAACCCTGTCACGCGATCCCGAGCTGTTGAAAGCCTGGTATGCAACCCGCTGGCAGGCCTTTCAGGCCGCTGACCAAGTCACGGTCTATGAGACGATCAAGGCACGGTTCAATGCCGCGCCGAATGGGGCCGATTTCCTGTTTCTGTGTCGGGCCTGTTATGGCGGGGTGGTGCGGTTTCGCCGGTCAAACGGGCACATGTCCACCCCCTGCGGCAGCCATCCGGCCATTCCGCCCAAGGCCTTCGCCAAGCGGGTCGATCTTTGGCATGCGCGGCTGCGGGGGGCAGAGTTCGATCTTCTGGATTACCGCGCGGCCATGGCCCGCGCGAACCCCGGCGATGTGATCTATTGCGATCCGCCTTACAGCTTTTCGCAGTCGATCCTTTATGGCGCGCAGACCTTTCAACTCCCTGATCTTTTTGGCGAAATCTCCAAGGCCAAAGCACGCGGGGTCCATGTGGCCTTGTCCATTGACGGCACCAAGAAATCGGGCGGCACCTCTTGCGACCTGCCCTTGCCAAAGGGGCTTTTTGAACGTGAAATCATGCTCAATGTGGGCCGCTCGATGCTCAAGCGGTTCCAGATGGGCGGCCAGACCATGGAGGCAGAAGAGGTCAGGGACCGGCTTTTGCTAACCTACTAGCCCCTGCCCCGCTTAGCGCTTGCCATAGTAAAGGCCCACCACATGTTCGGCCTGGGCAAAGAACAGCCAGCGCGCGGCGAAGGCGCCGATAAGGTGGGTCAGAACGGCAGCGGCGGTGGCCATCGGATGGGCAACGGCCAACAGGATCAGCCCCGGGATCAGGCAGGCCAGCACCAGCGCCAGCACGCGCAGCTTGGCCACATGTTTGCGCCCCACCACATAGATCATCTCGCGCAGCAGGTAATTACCCGCCGTATGGGCCGGGTCAAAAACCGAAACCGCCCCCAAGGCCCCAAGCCCCGTGGCGCTGCCCATGGTCGCACCGACCTCGGCAAAGCGGCGGTCGCCAAAATACCAATGCGCAACCAAGCTGGCGGCAAGAATGACAAGCAAGATCACGGCCCAAGCCCCCTGCCCGGCCAGCATTGCGCCCCCGGCAAGGGCAAAGGCAAAAAACTGCGCGGGTGTCGTCCAATGGTTCCAGCGCGGCACGGTTTTCAGCTGGGCATAGATCATCGAGGTGGTGCCAATGGTCGCCAGTGCCAGCACCGCGCCGATGATCCCAGGCCAGCGGCTCCAGCCCAGC
Source organism: Alphaproteobacteria bacterium (assembly GCA_016869835.1). Taxonomy (GTDB): domain Bacteria; phylum Pseudomonadota; class Alphaproteobacteria; order Rhodobacterales; family Rhodobacteraceae; genus Tabrizicola_A. The sequence continues at coordinate 6,218 of VGDH01000106.1, read as the reverse complement.
CCCAGCCAGTCCGATAGGGCCACAGGGGCCAACATCAGCAGCGTCGCCACCGCCGCGATCCCCTCGCGGCTGAGCCAGCTGGATCGCCACTGGCTAAAGGCCCGCCAAGCGCGGTCCGGGCGGCCAAGATGGGTGGTCGAGGCCAAGAGCCCGCCCACGGCCAGCCCATAGCCCAGGCCCCAAAGCGCAAAGGCCGCCCAGCCTGCAGGCTGCACAATCCCCAGGCCCAAAGCCGCCAGAAAGCCAAAGCCAAGGCCCGAAAGTACGGTGAAAAGGATGACGGAAGGTGCCGGATGCATCAGATCTTCCCCAGCATACGGTCAAGCCAGCCGGCAAACCCTGTGGCCTTGATGTCCAGAAGCGGGGCCAAGGGGCTGGCGTCCAGCGCATCTTTCTTTCGCGGCGGCAGATAGCGGTTGACCGGGTTGGTGCCCATCTCGGGCATCAGGGCAAATCCGCCCCGCTCGGCAGTCAGCCGGCTCACCTTGCTGTCAGGGTCGGCAAAGTCACCGAAATGCCGCGCGCCGGTGGGGCAACTCCGGACGCAGGCCGGCTCGCGGTCCTCTTCGGGCAGGTTTTCGTTGTAGATGCGGTCGACGCAGAGGGTGCATTTCTTCATCACACCCGCCACCGCATCGAGCTCGCGCGCGCCATAGGGGCAGGCCCAGGCGCACAGACCGCAGCCGATGCAGGCGTCCTCGTTGACCAGCACGATCCCATCCTCGGCCCGCTTGTAGCTGGCCCCGGTCGGGCAGACAGTGACGCAAGGAGCGTCATCGCAATGCAGGCACGAGCGCGGGAAGTTGACGGTGATCGCCGCCGCATCGGCGGGCTGTACCTGATAGCTGTGCACCCGGTTCAGAAAGGTGCCAGACGGGTCCGCACCATAGGGGTTCTGGTCCGACAGCGGCGCGCCATAGCCCTGGTCATTCCAGCCCTTGCAGGCCGTGACACAGGCATTGCAGCCGACGCAGGTGTCAAGGTCGATGGCAAGGCCAAGTTTCTTGTCAGTTTTCGCAGGTAGACAGGTCATCGCTGGAGTCCTCCGCCGCTCCTCGTCGGCTGCGCCGCTCGTCGTGGGTCTCCCGACGAGACGCCAAGGGCGTCCGAGGAGGGATGGGCGCGCTCCATGCCTTGGGGCACCACGCGGGGGATCGGGCCGAACGCGGGTTCGGCATGGGGCCTTGGCCCCACCCGTTCGATCCTGACCCGCAGGTCGAACCAGGCCGCCTGACCCGTCACCGGATCGGAATTCGACAGCCGCCCGTCACCGGGCAGACATTCCGGGATGAGGTGATTGAGCAAAAACCCCGTCGTCGCCTCGGGCGCGGCCTCGTCCAGCGCCCAGGCGCCCTTACGTTTGCCGATGGCGTTCCAGGTCCAGACCGTGTTATCGTTCAAGGCCGCCATATGGGCCACCGGGGCCACGATCGTGCCGGTCGGGCTGGTCAGCCGGGCATAGTCTCCCTCGGCAAAGCCCTGTTCTGTCCAGATTTTTGTGGGCAGATACAAATAGTTGCGCCCCCTGATCTGGCGCAGCCAGGCGTTCTGGCTGCCCCAGGAGTGATACATGTCCATTGGGCGCTGGGTCAGGGCGTGGATCGGGTAATCCGCAGCAGTTTCCTGCCCGAAGGGAGGATACCAGGTTGGAAGCGGATCCATCGCCTGTTTCAGGCGGTCGCGCAGGTGGTCTGGCGGCTGGATCGGGCCGATCCCTTCGGCCGCCGCCTGAAAGCGGCGCATTGGTTCGGACCAGATCGAAAAGAGATAGGGCTGCGGCGTCTCGTAAAGCCCGATCTTGACCGCCCAATCCTGGTATTCGGCGTTCCACGGTTTGTAGAAGGCCCCTTCTTCGGGCACATGGGCCTGAAAGAAGCCGCCGTTTTCAATATAGCGGTTCAGCTGTTGAGGGTTTGGCGCGCCGCGCCCTGCGTCAGAGCCATCACCCCGCCAGCCGATCAACGGGCCGACACCGGGGCGGCGCAGGTGGTTGACGATGTAATCGGCGTAATCGGCGAATTTCGGGCTGCCATCTTCGTTCACCATGCCCGGCAGGCCGAGCCGCGCACCAAGGTCCAAAAGCACCGACTGAAAGCCGCGCACATCCCGGTCGGGTTCCACCACCGGCCAGCGAATGCTGTCGCCCGCCGCACCGGGCTCGGAAATCGGCCGGTCCAAGAGGCTGATGCAATCATGGCGTTCAAGATAGGTGGTGTCGGGCAGGATCAGATCGGCATAGGCCACCATTTCCGAGGCATAGGCATCGGAATAGATGATGCGGGGGATGACGTATTCGCCATCCGCGTCCTTGTCGGTCAGCATCCGCATGACCTCGGCCGTGTTCATCGACGAATTCCAGGCCATATTGGCCATGTACAGAAACAGCGTGTCGATGCGGTAAGGATCGCCCGCATGGGCATTCGGGATCAGCATGTGCATCAGCCCATGGGCCGAGAACGGGTTTTCCCAGGAAAAGGCCTTGTCGATCCGAAGGGGATTGCCGTTTACGTCCACCGCGAGTTGCTCGGGGCTGCGGACATAGCCTAGATGCGGCCCGGGCAAGGGCTTGCCGGGGGTCGAGATCGCATGCGGCGTCGGGTGCGCATCAACCGGTTTGGGATAGGGTGGTTTCAGACGGTAGCCGCCCGGCACCTCGACCGTGCCGAGGACGATCTGCAACAGATGCAGCGCGCGGGCGGTTTGGAACCCATTGGAATGGGCGGAAATTCCGCGCATGGCATGGAAAGAGACGGGCCGGCCGGGCATTGAGGCGTGCCGGTTGCCGCGGAAATCCGTCCAGGGCTGATTCAGCACAAAGGCCTCGTCAAAGGCGACGCGGGCCAGTTCGGCGGCAAGGCTGCGGATGCGCGCGGCCGGGATGCCGCAGCGGTCGGCCACGGCCTCGGGCGCGTAATCGGGCGAAAGATAGCGCTCGGCCATGTGTTGAAACACAGTGCGGTGGCCTTGCCAGGTGGCGCCAAGGTCAGGCTCCACCCCCTTGCCGTCCCAGGGCGCAGGCTGGCCGGTGCGCCGGTCGATCACGAAGGGCTGGCTTTCGGCATTCTTCAGGATCATGCCCTTTTCGGGGCCATCGTTGACCACCAACAGGGGCGCATTGGTGAACTGGGCCAGATACGGCAGATCAACCTTGCCCGCCTCCAAGAGGCAGTGGATGAGCGACACGATCAACAAGCCATCGGTGCCGGGCGTGATGCCGAACCAGTCATCGGCCACGGCATTATAACCTGACCGGATCGGGTTCACGCCGATCACCCGGCCACCACGCGCCTTCAGCTTGCCAAGGCCGATCTTGATGGGGTTCGAATCATGGTCCTCGGCCACGCCGAAGAGGACGAACAGCTTGGTGCGGTCCCAATCGGGCTGGCCGAATTCCCAAAACGCGCCGCCGATGGTGTAGATGCCCCCCGCCGCCATGTTGACCGAACAAAAGCCGCCATGGGCGGCATAGTTCGGCGTGCCAAAGGCCTGCGCCCACCAGCCGGTCAGCGATTGCGACTGATCGCGCCCGGTAAAGAAGGCCAGCTTTTCAGGGGCCGTATCGCGCAGGGGCTTCATCCATTTTACAGCCAGATCAAGGGCTTCGTCCCAACTGATCTCCTCGAACGCCCCCGACCCACGGGGGCCGACGCGCCGCAGGGGCGCGCGCAGACGGCTGGGGGCAGTGACCTGCATGATGCCGCTGGCCCCTTTGGCGCAGAGCACGCCCTTGTTCACCGGATGGTCGCGGTTGCCTTCGATATAGCTCACGCGGCCGTCTTTCAGATGCACGTTGATGCCGCAACGACAGGCGCACATGTAGCAGGTGGTGCGACGGATCTCGTCGGACACCTTGGGCGAAGTGTTCAGCCGAACTTGGGTCATGCGCCGCCCTCCCTGACGGTCATCGCCTCGATGGCAATCTGACGCTCCTCCTCGGACGGCACTATCCAGATAGCGACACGCGACCCAGGTTGATGCAGCGCGACGGCGCCCTCGGCATTGCGCGCGGGGTCGTGAGCCGCCCCGGCAAAGGCAAGATGATCCAGAATGGCGGCGCGGATGGCGGCGTCCTTTTCCCCGATACCGCCGGTAAAGACGATGGCATCAAGCCCGCCCATGGCCACGATCAGGCTGCCGGCATGACGCGCGGCCCAATAGGCAAAATGGTCGCGGGCGAAGGCGGCCTCGGGGGTGCCGGCCTGTTGCAGCGCCCGCATGTCGGCCGCCCTGGCAAGGCCGAGAAGGCCGCTCTCGCGATTGAGAAGCCGCGACGCCCCCTCGACCCCATGGCGCGCGGCCAGATCCAGGACAACTGCCGGATCAAGGTTGCCCGCGCGGGTGCCCATGGTGAGCCCATCCAGCGGCGAATAGCCCATGGTGCTGGCCACCGACTGCCCGTCACGGATGGCACAGGCTGAGGCACCATTACCCAAATGGAACACCAAAAAGCGTTTCTTGGCGACACTTTCGATATTTTCTTTCACTTTTCGAACAATTGCCGCATAGGACAGCCCGTGAAAGCCAAAGCGGCGCAGGCCCCGGTTCCGCTCGGCCAACGGCAGGGCATAGGTGGTGGCCAGTGCGGGGTTCGTGGCGTGAAAGGCGGTGTCGAAACTGGCATATTGCGGCAGGTCAGGTGCTAGAGCGGCCAGCGAGCGGATGCCCGTCAGATTGGCCGGATTGTGCAAGGGCGCAAGGGCAGCGCAGGCCTCGATCTCGGCCTCCACGCTTGGCGTAATGCGGCAGGGCGCGGTCAGGCCCGCGCCGCCATGCACCACACGATGGGCGGCAGCGGTGAGATCCGAAGGCGAAATCCCCATTTCGGCCAGCCCGGTTCCCAGCGCGGCGCGATGGTCGGCCGGTCCGCCGGTTCCGATCCGCTCGGCCCGCGCCTGGGCGATCTCGGTCAAGGTGCCGTCAAACACCGCGAGTTTCAATGAGGATGAACCGGCGTTGACCACAAGCAACATTCACGCCACCGCCTTCAGAAGACCCATCACCGCAAGCCCCGCCAAGAGAAGAATGGCAAAGCGGCGGAAATCCTGCGGATCGGTGTTGAAGAAATGCCGCCCGCCCAGCCAATTGCCGAGAAACGTCAGCGGCAGGATGATGAGACTGGCCCAAAGCGTGTCCCAGGTCACAAGCCCGTGCCAGAAGTAAAGCGGCGCAGAGTAAAGATCGAGGATCGGGAAATAGGCGACTAGCGTGGCGCGGAAGGTGGCCGCGCTGAGCGGTTGGGCGGCGAAAAAGGCCGCAACCGGAAGCCCCCCCATGCCCGGCGCATTGGCCAGCCCGGAAACCACCCCGGTTGCGAGCGTGCCGCCCACTCCTACCTCATGCGCAAGCCGCCAGCCCCAAAGAAGCACCAAACACATCACCAGCACATAGGACGAAATCACCGCCCGCGCCGCGTCTTCGGAAATCGCCGTCAGCGCCCAAAGGCCCAGGGGCAGCCCGACAACCGCCCCCAGCAAAAGCCATTTGACGCGCCGCCAATCCACCTCGGGACCGACACCGCGCCAGGACTGGGCCGTCATCGCCGCCTCGGCGATCACGACAACGGCCACGAAATTCAAGGGGTTGGTGACCAGGCTTGAGGCCGCAATCACCATGGCCGAATAGCCGAACCCCGAATACCCCCGGACAAAGGCCGCCACCAGAGTTGCGAGGCCCAGCCAGACCGCGCCCCAAAGGCCGATGTCAAAGGGTAGCGTCATACCGTCTGCGGCCGCATGTCGGCCTTGGAGATGCCCGCCACCTCGACCGGCTTTTTCATCGCGTCGCGGCGGAAGGGCTCGCCCAATTCCTGATTGATCAGCGCCTCGATGAGGGTGGTCTTGCCGTGGTTCGTCTGATCGTCGATCGCCTTGTTCAAGGCCGCCGTCAGCTCTTCCATCGTCTTGGCCTGCACCCCCTGCAGACCGCAGGCGCGGGCAATGCCGGCATAGCTGACGTTGTTATCCAGTTCGGTGCCGACGAAGTTATCGTCATACCACAGCGTCGAATTGCGCTTTTCTGCGCCCCACTGATAGTTGCGGAACACCACCATGGTGATGGCGGGCCATTCGGGGCGGCCGATGGCGGTCAGTTCGGTCACCGCGATGCCGAAAGCACCGTCACCAGCAAAGCCGACAACGGGGGTATCGGGGCAGCCGATCTTGGCGCCGATGATCGAGGGCAGGCCATAGCCGCAGGGGCCAAAGAGGCCGGGGGCGAGG
>VGDH01000105.1 GCA_016869835.1 Alphaproteobacteria bacterium | reverse complement strand
CAGTGGCCGGCTACGCCATCCGGAGCCGCTCCGCCGGCCACGCCAGCCGTAGCGTCAAGACCAATCATGCACTAAGACCAAAAGCGGACCACTAGATTGAGGCAGGCCAGCATTTTTTTCAACAGGGAAAACTGTATCGCTATTCGTTAACAACTAAACATGTTCTCGCTTTTGGCTGAGGAGCTTCCATCGTAGCCGAAAAAATATTCCTGCCCCTCGGGTCCCATCACCGGGTAGGGGGGGCTGTAGAAAACCTCTGCAACGGCCTCGCACGCGTTATATATTCTAATTGTTGAATTTATAAGAACTTTCGGCGGTTCCGTTCAGGAAATCTGCCCTATTTACTGCTTTTAGGCTTTGTGCCTTCCAGCTTGTTCCAAGGTGTTCCACGTCGTTCTGGGGGATGTATTGGGGGATGCGCTTAAGCTAAGTTGTTTAAAATCAATAACTTGCTTGGCATAAGTGGCGGAGAGACAGGGATTCGAACCCTGGGTCGGCGCAAACCGACAACGGTTTTCGAGACCGCCGCATTCGACCACTCTGCCACCTCTCCGCGTCAGGGACCGTGGCGGGGATTTAGCCGGGTCTGGAAAGGCTTGCAAGCCCCAATCATGGGAAACTTTTGCCAGGTCGCGGCAGTTTGATTGGCAAACGCGTGGCGGATGATTAGCTCATCTTGTGCAGGGGCGATCTGGCCCGTGACAGGGAAGGTGACGCGATGCAAAGGTTGGGGTTTGTCTTGGGTTTGGCGATCCTGTCTTGCGGGGCAGTAGGTCCTGCCTTGGCCGAGACGGGTGCGGTTCCGCCGTCCGATCTGGCGGCCATGGAAATCCCCCAGACGGTAACGGCGTTGAGTGCGGCGCTCAGGATCAGCGAGGTGATGGTTGCATTGCACGATGAAGGCATGGCCAACGCGGCCGAGCTTGCCGCCGATCTGCCGCGCGGTGGGGCTGATCCTTTGTGGGCGCAGGCGCTGTTGCGCATTTATGACCCGGCCCACATGGAGACAGTGTTCAATCAGGCTTTGGCGGAAAGCCTTGGGCAAGAGGCCGACACTCTTTCTGCGGCCACGGCCTTCTTTGCCTCGGACATCGGTCAACGCGCGCTGTCGTTGGAGCTGGCCGCGCGCAAGGCCCTGATGGATGACGCGGTCGAGGCTGCGGCCGAGGCCGCTTACGCCGATCTTGCCCGCACCGACCCCCAGCGGCAGGCGCAGATCGAGCGTTTTGTCGCCGTCAATGATCTGGTCGAATCCAATGTCATGGGGGCGCTGAACGCCAATCTTGCCTTTCTGCGGGGCCTAGGTGAAAGCGGTGGACCCGAATTCGCGCTGCCCGAGGCCGACATGCTGGCGCAGGTCTGGGCGGCCGAGCCCGAGGTGCGGGCCGAAATGCAGGACTGGGTCTATCCCTTTCTCTCGCTGGCCTATCAACCGTTGAGCGATGACGAGTTGCAAAGCTATATCGACTTTTCCGAAACCCCGGCAGGCCAGCGTGTGAATGCCGCGATGTTTCAGGCCTATGACGCGGTCTTTGATCAGATTTCCCGCGATCTTGGCCGCTCTTTCGGCATTGCGTTGCAGGGAAATGACATCTGAACCTTGCCTTGGCCTTAGCGCCACAGATGGGCGTGGCTGGCCATCCCGCCCTGCAGCTTTGACAACAGCCGCAACATCAGGCCGGGTTGGCTGCTTTTGCCCTTTGAGAGGCGCTCGACCACCACTTCGGGCGGGCAGGGGCGGTGGCTGATCGGGTCAAAGTAGCGCGGATAGGCGATCAGGGTTGCATGCAGCAGGTGCAAAAGGTCCGGGCGGGGCAGGGGGTGGCCATCGGCAGCGCGACGGCGCCGCTCGGGCACCGGGCCCAGGTCCTGCGTCAGCCCCCAACCGGCATAGAAGGGCGCGCCGAGGCAGGTCACCTTCTTGCCTCGCAAAGGGCCTCAAATCCCAGAAGCGATGTCATGGTCCAGACCTCGTCACACCCGGCCATAAGTGCGACGGGATCGGCCTTGTGCGCCACGAAGTCGGCAAGCCCCGCAAGGTCATGTTCGGCGATCCGGCCAGGCCTCAGACCAGCCTCCACATCGGGGTGCGGCTTGTAGATCAGGCGAGCATCGGGATTGGCCTGGGCGGCGGCGGTCAGAAGTGGCCAGCCGCGTTCATAGGTCACCCAATAGGGGCGCAGATAGCCTTCCTCGAACACATGCAAATGCACGCCCGCCGCGCGGGCCGCGCGCACCGCTTCGGCATGGATGAACCGGGTGTCGTCATACAGCACGACATCGGTGATCGCCCGGTCCGCAAGCAGCGCTCGGATTGCGGCGGGCCAGTCAGACTGCGTGCCCTTGAACGGGATGAAGTTGGCCGAGGGCCAGAAGGCGCGGTCGCCACGGTTGAAGCCCACGCGCCAGACCTGGGCGCCAGTGCGTTCCAGCATCCGCCCAAGCGCATGGAAAAAAGGCCCATGAGGCCCCTGCAGAAACAAAAACCGACGATCTTGGCCCGATAGCCCCATGAAAATTCCTTTTTCCCCGAACAGAAAGCCGCTTTGCGGCCCCGCCAAAAGGGGAATAACGCCAAACTTTTACCACATAAGAAGCAACCACGGCAAATTTGAGGCAAAGCGCACAGGCTTTGCCCCCGACCCTGGGGCGCGCTATGTCTCGGCGCGGGCAGGGTTGCGGACGCGGGCGCGCAAGGCTACCCATGAGCCAAAGGAGAGACGCGCATGTTCACCGGCATTGTCACCGATCTGGGCGAGGTTCTGCAGCTGGAGCAGAAGGGCGATTTGCACGCCCGGATCGCCACCGGCTATGATACCGCCCGCATCGACATTGGCGCCTCGATCGCCTGCGAGGGGGTTTGCCTGACCGTGATCGCGCTGGGCAGCGTGCCGCGCAACTGGTTCGATGTCGAGATCAGCGCCGAGAGCGTGTCGAAAACCAACCTGAGCGGCTGGACCGTCGGCAAGCGGCTGAACCTTGAGCGGGCGCTGAAGGTGGGAGATGAGCTGGGCGGGCATATCGTGTCGGGCCATGTCGATGGCGTGGCCGAGGTGGTGGCGATCCGGCCCGAGGGCGACAGCCTGCGCGTCACGTTCCGCGCGCCCGAGGATCTGGCGAAATTCATCGCCCCCAAAGGCTCGGTCGCGCTGAACGGCACCTCCCTGACCGTGAACGAAGTCGATGGCCGCGAATTCGGCATCAACTTCATTCCGCATACCCAGAAAGTGACGACCTGGGGCGGGGTCAAGCTTGGCGACCGTGTCAACCTTGAGGTCGACACCATGGCGCGTTACGTGGCGCGTCTGCGCGAGTGGCAGTAGCGCGCGATCAAGGCCCGCTTATGGTGCGGGTTTTTCATGCGTTTTCCGCATGACCAAGTGAGGGGCTCTCTCTGGCCTTTGGCGCAGCGGCGCGCTATGGGCATAGGCAACACTTGCGGGAATCCCTGACCATGACCAAGACCGACTATTCGGACGCCATTTCCTCGACCGAGGATATCATCGAAGATGCCCGCAACGGGCGGATGTTCATTCTGGTGGACCATGAGGACCGCGAGAATGAGGGCGATCTGGTGATCCCCGCACAGATGTGCACGCCGCAGGCCATCAACTTCATGGCGACCCATGGGCGCGGGCTGATCTGTCTTGCGATGCCCGCGGCGCGCATCGACGCCTTGGGCCTACCCTTGATGAGCCCCAAAAATTCGTCGCGCCATGAAACCGCCTTCACCCTGTCGATCGAAGCGCGCGAGGGCGTCTCGACCGGGATTTCGGCGGCTGACCGGGCGCGCACGGTCAGCGTGGCGATTGACCCGAGTAGAGGGGCGGCCGATATTGCCACGCCGGGCCATATCTTCCCGCTGCGGGCGCGCGATGGAGGCGTTCTGGTGCGCGCAGGCCATACCGAGGCGGCGGTGGATGTCAGCCGTCTAGCCGGGCTGAACCCTTCCGGCGTGATCTGTGAGATCATGAATGACGACGGCACCATGGCCCGGTTGCCCGACCTCATCACCTTTGCCCAGAAGCACGGGCTTCGGATCGGCACGATCTCGGACCTGATCGCCTATCGCCGCCGCCACGACAATCTGGTGCGCGAAAAGGCGGTCAAGCGTGTCAGCTCGATTTATGGTGGCGACTGGCTGATGCGGGTCTTTGCCGATGAAACCCAAGGGTCTGAACATATCGTGCTGACCAAGGGCGATTTGTCGGGCAAGGGGCCGGTGCTGGCGCGGGTGCATCAGTTGAACCCGCTTGAGGATGTCCTGGGCATCGGCGGCGCGCATGTGGGCGATCTTCAAGGCGCCATGCGGGTGATTGCCGCCGAAGGGCGCGGCGCGGTGGTATTGTTGCGCGACACTTCGATGAAGATGGTCGAAGATGGTGAGGCCAGCCCGCAGACCCTGCGGCAGTATGGGCTGGGCGCGCAGATCCTGTCGGCCCTGGGCCTGACCGAGATCACGCTGGTGACCAACTCCGCCGCGCCCAAGGTGGTGGGGCTTGAGGCCTATGGTCTGACCATTGCCGGCACCCGCAAGATCGAGGCTTGAACAATGGCCGCATCGGAACAGCACTACACCCTGCCGTTGCCCAGCTTCGCCAAGCCGGTCAAGCTGTTGATCGTGGTGGCACCCTATTACAAGGACATCACCGATCAGCTGGTGGAGGGCGCGCGCGGTGTTGCGGCATCCTGCGGGGCCGAGGTGGATCTGGTCGAAGTTCCCGGCGCGCTTGAAGTGCCCACAGCCATCGGCCTGGCTGAGCGCATGGCCAAATATGACGGCTATGTCGCCTTGGGCTGCGTGATCCGGGGTGAGACCACGCATTACGAGACGGTCTGCAATGACAGCTCGCGCGCGATCACGCTTTTGGGATTGCAGGGGGCCTGCATCGGCAACGGGATCCTGACCGTGGAAAACCGCGCGCAGGCCTTGGCCCGGGCCGAGGTGGCAGTCCAGAACAAGGGCGGCGGTGCGGCGGCGGCGGCACTTCACCTGATCGCCTTGTCGCGGTCCTGGGCCACCGGCGACCGGGGCGGCATGGGGTTTCGGCCATGACCAAGCAGGATAACAGGCAGATGAAATCGGCCGCCCGGCTTTATGCCGTGCAGGCGCTTTTCCAGATGGAAAGCTCGGGCCAGACCGTGCAGTCGGTCTGCCGCGAATTCGAAACCCATCGCTTTGGCGCCACCTATGACGAGGGTGAATTCGCGGAAGGCCACGTTGACCACTTTCGCGAGGTGGTGGAAAAGGCCGTCAACTGGCAGGCCCGGATCGACCAGCTGACCGACCGCGCCTTGGTCGCAAAATGGCCGATCGATCGGATCGACCCGGTTTTGCGCGCCCTGTTCCGCGCGGCGGGGGCCGAGCTTGTCGATATGGCGACCCCCCCCAAGGTGGCGATCACCGAATATGTCGATGTGGCCAAGGCGTTTTTCCCGGATGGAAAAGAGGCGAAATTCGTCAATGCGGTGCTGGACCATATGGCCCATGAAGCGCGCCCCGAGGCATTTGGAGGGTAAGGCGATGCGCTTGTCGGGCCTGCTGATCCTTGCGGCGTCGCTGGTTCTGTCCGCCTGCGTCGCCAGCGCCGACAATGGCACGCATTGGCAACTAAGCACCGTGGACGGCAAGGCCCCCGGCTGGCGCGCGACGCTGGATCTGGGTGAGGCCGGTCGCATCGCCGGGCAGGCGCCCTGCAACCGCTTCTCCGGCTCGCTGGAGCGCAGCGATGCGGTGTTCAAACCGGGCGATCTGGCTGTCACACGCATGGCCTGCCCTGACCTTGCCGCCGAGGCCGCGTTTCTTGCCCTTCTAGCCGGGATCGAACAGGCTGCTCAGACGAAGGATCTGTTGATCCTGACTGGAGGCGGCCGTGAAATGCGCTTTGTTCCTCCGACCGAATAGGCTGTGGCATTTTGGGGCTTTTCTGCGCGCACTAGAGTGCTAGCTTTCGAGAAGGCACCAAGGAGGCAGGCATGCCGAAACTCGTTGCGCTTTACATCCGCTCTGTCGCCATTTGCTTTGGCCTGTCGGCGGTGTTTCTTGGGCTGAAGCTGTGGCAGAATGTGGCCGGGCTTGGCCAGTTGATCCTTGGTTCGGACATGGGCCTTTTGGCCGCCACCATGATCTTCATGTTTCAGGGCATCGTCTTTGCGGGCGTTCAGTTCGGTATTGCCGTGATGCTTTTGGCCGACCCTGACGCCCCGCCATCGGGTGGCTTGCGTGATCGGTTGATGCCCGATCTGGGCGGCCAGATCCCAGATGCAGTCGCAGTGCCGGTAAAAGCCCCGGTTGCGGCTTCGAACCGCGCCCGGCTGACCGGCGTGCAAGATCGCTAAGGCGGCTGTCCAAGGGATAAAGGCAGGTGGCGGGCCCGCAGCGGCCGTGAGGTCTGGGTTTTTCCCGAGAGCCAGAGGTCTCAGGTGGGCGCCAGGTAGCAGGACCAGGATCCTGCCAGAGCCAGCCCCCGTTCGCTTGCTTATCGGCCACTGGAAAAGTTGACCTACACGCGAAGAGCAGCACCCGCCACCTCTGTAGATAGGGCCAAGGGGGGCGGCTCGCAACCCTTGCCATTTGTTCACCTTTGGTTCATGTTTGCCCCATGGATCACGCCGACGACCTTTCCCGCCTGCTTCCCGGACAGCGCCTTCAGCGCGGGGTGGCGCGTGCGCTGAGGCAGTTCGATTTCGTCTGTGTCGAGGAATTGGTGCCGACGCCGGGCCTGCGGGTGGATGTCATGGCCTTGGGGCCGAAAGGCGAAGTCTGGATTGTCGAATGCAAATCCAGCCGGGCCGATTTTCGGGCGGATCAGAAATGGCAGGGTTATCTGGACTGGTGCGACCGGTTCTTCTGGGCCGTGGGCGGCGATTTTCCGGTCGAGATGTTGCCAGACGGCTCGGGCCTGATGCTGGCCGATGCCTATGACGCCGAGATCATCCGCATGGCCCCCGAAACCCCGCTTGCGCCTGCCCGGCGCAAGGTGATGGTGCAGAAATTCGCCCGCCATGCCGCCAGCCGATTGCAGGCTTACCGCGATCCGGGCGTGGCGGGGTTGATCGTCTGACGCCTCGTCGACTGCGTCGCTCGTCGTTTGCGCCCCGACGAGAAGCCGAAGGCGCCCGAGGAGAGGAGGATCAGCGATTGCGGGGTTTTGCGCCCATCTCGCGGGCCACAGCGGCCGCCGCACGCAGCTCTTCGGCGATTTCCTCGGCCTCTTCGGGATCGAAATCCAATGGGAGTTCGATGCCGCCCTCGGCTGCCACATAAATCCGCACCATGCCCTGATCGGTCGGGCCGATCTGGATGTCGGCGGCGATGTCGCTTTGCTTGTCGATGCCCATGGGATGCTCCGTCCTTGCCCTGTCGGGCCTAGCGCGTTTGGGGGGCCGGGCGCAAGCGCGTTTGCGGCGATTCCCCTCTTGCGCTTGGGCGGGCGGGGGGGTAAACGGCCCCTCAAGTGCCGACTTAGCTCAGTTGGTTAGAGCACTAGATTGTGGATCTAGGGGTCCCCCGTTCGAGCCGGGGAGTCGGTACCATCCTTGAAAGGCGCTGCGGCAACGTGGCGCCTTTTCGGTTTGTGGCCACCTGGCCACCCCCCTCTTGCGCTCCCCTTTCCCAGGGCTATGGTCGCACTCCCCTCAAGGACGACCGACATGACCCAAAACCCCCGCTCTGACTGCCCGAATCTCCCAGACCATTGCCGCCGACATCGGCGCAGCTGCGGGCCAGGTTTCGGCCGCCATTCAGCTTCTGGACGAAGGCGCGACGGTTCCCTTCATCGCGCGGTATCGCAAAGAGGTGACGGAGGGGCTTGATGATACGCAGTTGCGGGTTCTGGCGGAACGGCTGACCTATCTGCGCGAGATGGAGGCGCGGCGGGCGGCGATCGTGGCCTCGATCACCGAGCAGGGCAAGATGACCGATGCCTTGGCCTTGGGCCTTGCCAAGGCCACGACCAAGGCCGAGCTTGAAGACATCTATCTGCCCTTCAAGCCCAAGCGGCGGACGCGAGCCATGATCGCCCGCGAAAACGGGTTGCAGCCGCTTTACGAGGCCATTCTGGCCGACCGTGCCGCCGATCCCATGGCGCTGGCTGCGGGTTATGTGACCGAGGCGGTTCCGGATGCCAAATCGGCGCTGGAGGGCGCGCGCGACATTCTGGCCGAGGGGCTGTCGGAAAGTGCCGATCTTCTGGGCCGCCTGCGCAGCCATATGAAACAGGTGGGCCGGTTGCAGGCCAAGGCGGTCGAGGGGAAAGAGGCCGAAGGGGCCAAGTTCTCGGACTACTTTGCCCATGATGAGCCCTGGGTCACCGCCCCAAGCCACCGGGTTCTGGCGATGCTGCGCGGCCAGAATGAAGGCTTTCTGACGCTTGATCTGGCGATTGACCCCGAGGCCCCGCGCGGCGACAGCCCGGCAGAGCGGGCCTGCGCCGCAGCCGTCAATGCCATGGGGCGCGGCCCCGGCGATCTGTGGCTGCGCGATGCAGCGGCATGGGCCTGGCGGGTCAAGCTGAAAACCTCGCTCACGCTGGACCTCATGGGCGAACTGCGCGAACGCGCCGAGGCGGAAGCCATCAACGTCTTTGCCCGCAACTTGAAGGATTTGCTTTTGGCCGCGCCCGCGGGCGGCAAGGCGACGATGGGGCTTGATCCGGGCATCCGCACCGGTGTCAAGGTCGCGGTGATTGATGCCACGGGCAAGGTTCTCGCGACTGATACGGTCTATCCCTTCCAGCCCAAGAACGATCTGCGCAGCGCGCAGGTGGCGCTGGCGCAACTGATTGGCAAACATGGGGTAAAGCTAATCGCTATCGGCAATGGCACGGCCTCGCGCGAGACCGAAAAGCTGGTGGCCGATCTTCTGGCGCATTATCCTGGCACTGAAAAGCCGGTGAAGGTGATCGTCTCCGAGGCCGGGGCCTCGGTCTATTCAGCATCCGAACTTGCGGCCAAGGAGTTCCCCGGTCTGGACGTCAGCTTGCGCGGGGCGGTCAGCATCGCGCGGCGCTTGCAAGACCCGCTGGCGGAACTGGTGAAGATTGAACCCAAGGCCATCGGGGTGGGCCAGTATCAACACGATGTTGACCAGCACAGGTTGGCGCGAAGCTTGGAGGCGGTGGTGGAAGATGCGGTGAACGCAGTGGGGGTCGACGTCAACACCGCCTCGGCCGCGCTTTTGGCCCGTGTCTCGGGTGTTGGGCCGACATTGGCCGAAAGCATCGTTGCCCACCGCGACGAGAATGGTCCCTTCGCCACGCGCCGCGATCTGTTGAAGGTGGCCCGCCTTGGACCCAAGGCCTTTGAACAGGCGGCGGGGTTCTTGCGCATCCCTGACGGCAAAGAGCCGCTGGATGCCTCGTCGGTTCACCCCGAGGCCTATGATCTTGCCCGCAAGATCGTCGCGGCTTGTGGCCGCGACATCCGCAGGCTGATGGGGGATGGCGCGACGTTGAAAAAGCTGAACCCGGCCGCCTTTGTCGATGACAAATTCGGCCTGCCCACGGTGCGCGACATTCTGGCAGAACTGGAAAAGCCTGGCCGCGACCCGCGCCCGTCCTTCAAGACGGCCACTTTTGCCGAGGGGGTCGAAGACGTCAAGGACCTGAAACCCGGCATGATGCTGGAAGGCACAGTGACCAATGTCGCGGCCTTTGGCGCCTTTGTCGATATTGGTGTGCATCTGGACGGGTTGGTGCATGTCAGCCAACTCTCTGACAGCTTTGTCAAAGACCCGCATCAGGTTGTGAAGGCCGGCGATGTGGTGAAGGTGCGGGTGGTCGAGGTGGACGCGGCGCGCAAACGGATCGGGCTGTCGATGAAACGCGATACGGGTGCCGCGCGCGACGAGCTTGGCGATCGGCAAGGGCAGGCGAAACCGCAGCCCAACCGCGGAAAACCCCTGCCCACCAGCGCCGGGCCGTCCGGTGGCTCCAACGCCTTTGCCGATGCGCTGAAAGGGAAATTTGGACGCTGACCGATGCTCGCAGAAAATCCCTCAGCAAGCCCGACAGCCTGTCAGCCGCCTTGCCCGCCCACCGTCAGCCCGCCGATCAACAGCGTCGGCTGGCCGACGCCCACCGGCACCCATTGCCCGGCCTTGCCGCAATTGCCGATGCCGGGGTCCAGCGCCATGTCATTGCCGATGGCGCGGATGTGTTTCAGCGCGGTTGCCCCATCGCCGATCAGCGTGGCACCCTTGACAGCCTCTCCGACCTTGCCATTCCTGACCCGATAGGCCTCGGTGCAGGAAAACACGAATTTGCCGTTGGTGATATCCACCTGACCCCCGCCAAAGCCCACGGCCCAGATCCCGTCTTTCAATGAGGCCAGAATACCAGCCGGATCATCCTTGCCGCCCAGCATGTAGGTATTGGTCATGCG
Source organism: Alphaproteobacteria bacterium (assembly GCA_016869835.1). Classification (GTDB taxonomy): domain Bacteria; phylum Pseudomonadota; class Alphaproteobacteria; order Rhodobacterales; family Rhodobacteraceae; genus Tabrizicola_A. Next base: position 430 of record VGDH01000105.1, on the reverse strand, counting down.
CGGCATCGGGATATGGGCAAAGCTTTCACGCCGTCCGTTGCCGGTGGGCGCTACCCCCATCAGGCGCGCGTTCTGGCGGTCTTGCATATAGCTTACCAGCCGCCCGTCCTCGATCAGCACGTTGCGGCCCGAGGGCGTGCCCTCATCATCGACCGAGATCGAGCCGCGCCGGTCGGGCAACGTGCCGTCATCCAGGACGGTGACACCGGGGGCCGCGATCATCTGGCCCATGAGCCCCGAAAAGGCCGAGGTTTTCTTGCGGTTGAAATCACCCTCCAGACCATGGCCGATCGCCTCGTGCAACAGGATGCCGGGCCAACCGGGGCCAAGCACCACATCCATCACCCCCGCCGGGGCGGGCGTGGCGCCCAAGTTCACAAGCGCGATGCGCAGCGCTTCGTGCAGAAGCGGTTTCCAGTGGCCCGGCTCC
>VGDH01000104.1 GCA_016869835.1 Alphaproteobacteria bacterium | reverse complement strand
CCTGATAAAACGTGTCATAGGCGCGGGCATTCTTCACCCGCACCTTCAGGATATAGTCGATGTCCCCGGCCAACCGATGCGCCTCCAAAACTTCGGGACGGCGTTTCAGCACATCCAGAAACCGGCGCTGCCAATCGGCCTCATGCTCGGATGTGCGCACCAGCACGAAGAAACACGCCTCCAACCCCAGCGCCTCGGCGTCCAGAATGGCGGTCTGGCGGGTGATGACGCCGGTCTCCTTCATCCGCCGGATGCGGTTCCAGACCGGGGTTTTGGACGACCCCACCTTGCGGGCGATCTCGTCCAGCGACTGGCTGGCATCAGCCTGCAACTCGGCAAGGATTTTCCGGTCAAGATCGTCGATCCGGTCAGACATTCGCGCGAACCCCCATTTGGCGGAACCCCGTTCCATTGTGCCGCAATATCGGAACAAATGTCCTTATTGGCAAGGGTCACTGGCGGAAATATGGGAAAATATCCTATATTCCGGGGGCAAACCCCGAGGATGCCATGACCGCCCCACAGCCCCTCTCGCCCGTTCTCTTCGTCGGTGCCGGCCCCGGTGCCGCGCACCATCTGACGCTGGGTGCTTTTCAGGCGCTGCAGGCGGCCGATGTGGTGATCCACGACCGCCTTGTCGGCCCCGAGATCATGGCGCTGATCCCGGCCACTGCGCGTCTTGTGGATGTGGGCAAAGAGGGCTTTGGTCCCTCAACCAAACAGGTCGAAATCAACGCCATTTTGGTGGCGCATGCGCTGACCGGGGCGCGGGTCGTGCGCCTGAAGGGCGGCGATCCGGGCATTTTCGGGCGGCTGGATGAAGAGATTGACGCGCTGGAGGCGAACGCCCTGCCCTATGACATTCTGCCCGGCCTGACCTCTGCCACAGTGGCGGCGGCCTCGATCGGCCAAAGCCTGACCAAACGCGGCCGCAACGCCACCCTGCGCATAGTCACCGGGCATGACATGGCCGGTTTTGCCGAACAGGACTGGCGTGGCCTTGCCCGCGCGGGCGAAGTGGCGGCGATCTATATGGGCAAGAAATCGGCCCGCTTCATTCAGGGCCGGCTGATGATGCATGGCGCGGCGGGCGACACCCCGGTGACGCTGGTGGAAAACGTGAGCCGTGCCGATCAGCGCGTGCTGGCGACCACCCTCTCTGCCCTGCCCGACACCGCCGCACTATGCGACGGCCCCGTCATCATCCTTTACGGCCTCGCCCCGCGCGCCGCCGTCCTTGCCATCCCTGCTTTGAACGAGGCCACCGCATGAGCCGCTTTACCCCCAAAGTCGTCACCGCCAACCGCCTGCGCGAAGGCGATGCGGTCTACCTCACCGCCGATGACCGCTGGACGCCCTTCCACCACGAGGCTGAGCTTCTGGAGGATGAGGCCCACGCCCAGCTGCGCCTTCTCGAGGCCGCCGCGCAAAAGCTGATCGTCGTCGGCGCTTACCTCGCTGACGCAAAGGCAGGCCCCAACGGCCCCGAACCCACCCATTTCCGCGAGGCTTTCCGCACCCGTGGCCCGTCGAACTATCACCACGGCAAACAAGCCGATTTCGCGCTCTAAGGTCACGCCATGTATAGCTATTCCGACTTTGACGAGGCTTTTGTCCGCGCCCGCGTGGCGCAGTTCACCGATCAGGTGAACCGCCGTCTGGATGGGTCCCTGACCGAGGATGAGTTCCGCCCGCTGCGCCTGATGAACGGGCTTTATCTGCAACTGCATGCCTATATGCTGCGCGTCGCCATCCCCTACGGCACCGTCAGCCCGCGCCAGATGCGGCAACTGGCTTACATCGCCGACACCTGGGATAAGGGCTATGGCCACTTTACCACCCGGCAGAACATCCAGTTCAACTGGCCGAAACTGCCCGACGTGCCCGCCATCCTCTCGGCCCTCGCCGATGTGGAAATGCACGCCATCCAGACCTCGGGCAACTGCGTGAGGAACGTCACGGCCGATCACTTCGCAGGCGCTGCGGCCGATGAAATCGAAGACCCCCGCCCCTATGCCGAGCTTTTGCGCCAGTGGTCCACCGACCATCCCGAATTCCAGTTCCTGCCCCGCAAGTTCAAGATCGCCATCACCGGCGCTCCGAATGACCGCGCGGTGACCAAGGCGCATGACATCGGCCTGCGCATGGTCAAGAAGAATGGCGAGACCGGGTTCGAAGTGATCGTCGGCGGCGGCCTTGGCCGCACGCCCATGGTGGGCATGGTGGTGCGGGACTTCCTGCCCATCGAGGACCTGCTTCCTTACGTCGAGGCGGTGCTGTCGGTCTATAACGTGCTGGGTCGGCGCGACAACAAATACAAGGCGCGTATCAAGATCACGCTGCACGAGACAGGGCGCGAGGAAATCACCCGCATAGTGGAAGAGCGCTTTGCCGAGCTGAAGCCGCTGTTCGCCGGCCACGATCAGGCGCTTTTGGCCGATATCCGCGCGGCCTTTGCACCCCCCGCCTTCCGCAATGCGCCGGTGGATGCCTATGACGCCTTCTACAAGGCCGATCCGGTATTCCGCGCCTGGGCCGACACCAATCTGGCCCAGCACCGCAACGACCAATACGTCATCGTCACCGTGTCGATCAAAGCCCATGGCCAGACGCCGGGCGATGCGACCTCGGATCAGATGCGCCTTCTGGCCGATCTGGCGGAAACCTATGGCCATTCCGACCTGCGCATCAGCCACGAACAGAACGTCATCCTGCCGCATGTCCACAAATCCGACCTGCCTGCGGTGCATGCCGCGTTGGTCAAGGTCGGGCTTGGCACCGCCAATGTCAGCCTCATCTCTGACATCATCGCCTGCCCCGGCATGGATTATTGCGCGCTGGCCACCGCCCGCTCGATCCCGGTCGCGCAGGAAATTGCCATCCGCTTCAACGAGTTGAAGCTGGAACATGAAGTGGGACCGCTAAAGATCAAGATTTCCGGCTGCATCAATGCCTGCGGCCATCACCATGTCGGCCATATCGGCATCCTGGGTCTCGACCGCGCAGGGGTCGAGAACTACCAGATCACGCTTGGCGGCGACGGGACCGAGGATGCCACCATCGGCGAGAAAACCGGCCCTGGCTTTGCCTATGACCAGGTGGTGCCTGCGGTGGAACGCATCGTGCTGGCCTATCTCGACCTGCGGACGAGCCCGGAGGAAACCTTCCTGCAAACCTATCGCCGCCTTGGCATCGGCCCCTTCAAGGCCGCGCTTTACGAGACGGGCGCGCAGGATGCTGCTTAAGGTCGACCAGCCCAGCGTCGCCGAACGCGTGGCGGTGCTGAATGCGCGCTATCGCCACCATTCGGCGACGGCGGTGCTGGAACATGCGCTGAATGACCCCGAACTCGGCCAGGTGGCGCTGGTGTCCTCTTTCGGCGCGGAATCCGTGGTGCTGTTGCACCTCGTCTCGGTTCTGGCCCCGCAGACCCCGGTGATCTTTGTCGACACAAGGATGCTCTTTCCCGAAACGCTGGAGTATCAGCGCGAGCTGGCCGAAAAGCTGCACCTGTGCGACATCCGCACCATCCGCGCCCGCAAGACCCGCACTGACTTTGACGATCCCGACGGCACGCTGCACCAGTACTCCACTGATGCCTGCTGCAATCTGCGCAAGGTGGAACCCCTGGAACACGCGCTGCAAGGCTTTGACGGCTGGATCACCGGGCGCAAGCGCTTTCAGAACGCCGACCGCGGCGTCCTCGACTTCTTTGAAAACGAAGGCGATTTCCGCATCAAGGTGAACCCCCTGGCCCATTGGGGCCGCGAGGATCTGGACGACTATATCACCAACAACAACCTGCCCCGCCACCCGCTTGTGGCCAAGGGCTATCCGTCTATCGGCTGCGCCCCCTGCACCAGCCCCGTCAAGCCCGGCGAAGACCCCCGCGCGGGCCGCTGGCGCGGGCAGGCCAAAACCGAATGTGGCATCCATTTCGTGGGCGGAAAGCCCGTGCGAACGACAAAGGACAACGCGCTATGACCGTTCTCGTCACCGACACCGGCTTTCAGCCCCTGCCCGCCCTGCCCGAAACCGGCCTGGCCGACCTTGCCCATACCGATGATCCGGGCGCGCTGGATCTGGCAGGGCTGACGCTGATCCGCGTCCATGTGCCTGCCTTCAACGACGGGCGCGGCTTTACCATTGGTCGCCGCCTTCGGATGCGCGGCTATACGGGCGAATTGCGCGCCGTCGGCCCGATGATCGCCGATCAATACCCGATGGCCCGGCGCGTGGGCTTTGATGCGGTGGAAATCCCCGATGACATCGCCGCCCGCCAGCCCGAGCCGCAATGGCGCGCGCGGGCCGATTGGCAGGCGCATGACTATCAGGCGCGACTGGGGCATTTGCGCCACCGCTCCTAACCCCCGCAGTGGCCCGCGCCCTGCCCCGGCTGGACCGGACAGGCGAAAACTTGTAGCCATGCAAACAAATTCTGCCGCAGCGGCGCGGGCTTTCCCCTCTGCCGTTCTTGCCATATGACCCGACGGGTCACCAGACGGAGCCGATGATGACCGCCGCCACCGAAAGCCAGACCGCCGCCAAGCCGCATCTGCCCGATGCCCAGACGGTCACCGCCGTAACCCATTGGACCGACAGGCTGTTTTCCTTCCGGGTGACGCGGCCGCAAAGCTTGCGCTTCCGCTCGGGAGAGTTCGTGATGATCGGGCTTCTGGGCGACAATGGCAAACCCTTGCTGCGCGCCTATTCCATCGCCTCCCCCGCCTGGGACGAGGAATTGGAGTTCTACTCGATCAAGGTTCCCGATGGCCCGCTGACCTCGCGCCTGCAGCATATCAAGGTGGGTGACGAGATCATCCTGCGCCCCAAACCCGTCGGCACCCTCGTGCATGACGCGCTCTTGCCCGGCAAGCGGATCTGGTTTCTGTCCACCGGCACCGGCTTTGCCCCCTTCGCCAGCCTTCTGCGCGAGCCGGAGACTTATGCGAAATACGATCAGGTCATCATGATGCACACCTGCCGCGAGGTGGCAGAACTGGAATATGGCCGCCAGCTGGTCGAAAGCCTGCGCGATGACCCGCTGATCGGCGAGATGGTCGGCGACAAGCTGCACTATTACCCCACCACCACGCGTGAGCCCTTTCATCACACGGGCCGGGTGACCGACAACCTTAGCAGCGGCAAGGTCTTTGCCGACTTGGGCCTTCCGCCCATGAATCCCGACAAGGACCGCGCCATGGTCTGCGGCTCACTGGCCTTCAACGTCGATGTGAAGACCATCCTCGAAGGCTTTGGCCTGGTTGAGGGCGCCAATTCCGATCCGCGGCAATTCGTGGTCGAAAAGGCCTTTGTCGGCGACGGCATCTGAGACAGGGGCTTCTTGATTTCCCACAAAAACTGACGTATATTCACGTCATATTTCGTGGGAATCCGCCGTGAACATCGTCGCCTTTACTGAGAACACCCTGTTTTCACCGCGCAAACTGGCAGATGGGCTTCTGACCTCGCAAGAGGAGATTGCCCGCTCGGCCGGGCTTGGTCGCGATGCCATCGCACGCAAGGAGCGGCTGGCCTCGGCCAAGACCCAGACCCGGCTGCGCGAGATGGTGGAAATCCTCAATCGGCTCAGCCCGCGCTTTGGCGGCGATCTGATCGCCTATGCCTGGTATCGCAGCCAGCCCTTGCCGGGCTTTGCGGGCAAGACCTGTGCGGCGCTGGTCGCCGATGGGCAGGCAGAGCGCGTGATGGACTATCTGGACGCCGTGGATGCCGGCGGCTTTGCCTGACCCGTTTGTCCTGCCGCCCCTGCCGGTGTATCGCGCGTTGAACCCGGTTTATGCCCGCAATCCCATGTCGGGCACCGGGGCTGCGCTTTATGGCGGGCGCTTCAACGCCAGGGGGCGGGCCGCGCTTTACACCGCGCTGGCCCCCATCGGCGCGGTGAATGAGGCCAATCAGGCCGGCCGCCCCTTTGAACCGGTGGTTCTTGTCGCCTATGAGGGCGAGGTTGGCCCCTGTCTTGACGGCTGCGATGCGGGCCATCTGGCGGCGCTGGGCCTGACAGCGGCTGATCTGGCCGCCCCCGATTGGCGGCTGGTGATAGCCAAGGACGGCATCACGCCGCTGCAAACCACCTGCGAGCGGCTTGTTGCGCTGGGCTATCACGGGCTGATCGCACCCTCTTTCGCGCCGGGCGCGCAAGGCGCGCGCAATCTGGTGCTGTGGCGCTGGGAGGGGCTAAGGGCCATTGACCACGAAGGCCGCCTGTCCCGCTGACATCGCAGCCACCCCGCTGCCCGGCCCGCCATGAAAAAACGGCCGCAGATTGCTCTGCGCCGGTTTTTCCTTTGCCTTTTCAGGCGATTACATGCCCATGGCGGCCTTGACGGCGTCAATCGCGCCCTGCACCAGCGCCGGGTTGCCGGCAGCGGCATCAATGCCGGCTTTCAGCGTGCCCTTGGTGGCATCGTCCAGCGACGAAGCGTCGATCATGGCGTTGATCTTGGCGGCGTCGAAGTTGGCCGGATCCAGCAGGGCGGCGGCATCGGTGACGGCTTCGGTCACGGCAGCGGCAGCACCAGCCGCAGCTTCGGTGGTGGCAGCGGCCGCGCCTTCGGCGGCTTCGGTCGCAGCCTCGGCGGCACCCTCGACCGCTTCGGTCGCAGCCGCAGCAGCCTCTTCAGCGGCAGCAGCCGCAGCGGCGGCGGCAGCGGCGGCCTCTTCCTCGGCGGCCTTGGCAGCGGCGGCGGCAGCCTCTTCGGCGGCCTTCGCCTCAGCGGCGGCGGCTTCGGCAGCGGCGGCAGCCGCTTCCTGCGCGGGCTTCACCGAAAACTGGTAGTAGCCGCCAGCGGCGGCAGCGATCAGCACAAGGCCGATGAGAATATTCTTGTTCATGTCACTTGCTCCCATGACCGATACATTCGGTTGCCCGCGATATGCCAGAATCAACCGGGGAAGAAAAGGGCTCGCCTGCGGCAGCGCAGCAACGCGCCGATGGCGCTGCAGCGAACCGTCGGATTCCGGTTGAAGCCCGGCGCGGCACGCCTTAGATTGCGCCAGTCTCAACCGATGAAGGACCACGACCATAGCCCGCCGCCCCCACAACGCTCCGCCGCAACGCGAAACCGGCCCGCGCATCAACGATCGCATCCGCGCCCCGGAAATCCGCCTGATTGGGGCGGATGGCGAAAATGTCGGGGTCGTGACCCCCGCCCGTGCCATGGCCATGGCCGAAGAGGCTGGGCTTGATCTGGTGGAAATCTCGCCCAACGCCGATCCGCCGGTCTGCAAGATCATGGATTTCGGCAAGTACAAGTACGAGACCCAAAAGCGCGAGGCCGAGGCCCGCAAGAAGCAGAAGATCATCGAGATCAAAGAAATCAAGTTCCGCCCTGGCACCGACACTCATGACTATGAGGTGAAGTTGCGCTCGGTGATGAAGTTCCTGGGCGAAGGCGACAAGGTGAAGGTCACCCTGCGCTTCCGTGGCCGCGAAATGGCCCACCAGGAGCTGGGGCTTGAGCTTTTGAACCGCGTCGCCGCCGATGTGGGCGAAGAGGGCAAGATCGAATCCATGCCCAAGCTGGAAGGCCGTCAGATGGTCATGATGGTCGCGCCGAAGTAAGGCCATCGAGGTAGGGCTATCGCCACCGCATGGTGCAAAGGGGGGGCCGTCTGGCCCCCTCTGTCATGGCAGAGACGCGCGCTCGGTGGCGCCCCGCTGCATCAGATCGGCCAGACAGGGATCAAGGCCCGCCGCGCCTTCCGGCGCGGGCGCGGGCAAAAGCCGGACAAGGGCCGGTTGGCTTTGAGCCGAGGCGATCCAGACATCAGGCCCGATCAGCACTTCGGCCGGCGGGCCAAGATCGGCCAGCCCCCACCTGCCCCCCAGCATGTCAAAAGCCGATGCCAGCCGCGCCGTGCGCGCCGCCGGATCGGGGCAAAGCGCATCCAGCAAGCCCCCCAGCAAGGCCAGTGCAGGGTCGGTGTCCGACAGCGCCACCAGCGCCGCAGGATCAGGCCGATAGCTGCCAAGAAGCGCCCGGCCTGGATCGGCGGCGGGCAAGGATGCCAGCGCCGCCTGCGCCTTTTGAGGCTCTGTGCCCTGCCATTCGCGGATCGCCAGCGCCCGGGCAAAAGCCGGAAAATCCGGGTCCTCGGCCAGGGGGGCAAAGCCCTTGGCCGCCCGCCGCGCCAGCCGCTTGGCCGCAAGGCGGGCGGCTGCGTCCTCGCCCAGCCGGGCAAAGTCCAGCATGACCATGGGCCCGGCATTGCCATCCCAAAGCGCCACCCAAGCCGCAGCGACCGGCACATCCACCGCCGCCACGCGCAGCCAGTTGCCGCCCGAAATCCCGCCCGAAGGCGCGCGCATCAGCGCCATCCGCTCGCCCCGCGGCAGGGCTTAAAGCCAGCGGCCCTGATACTGCGGCGTGACATCAATCACCCCAAGCAGCACCTGCGCCGCCCGATTGTCCGCCGCCGCCAGATCGGCCAGCGCGGGCAAGGCCCGCGCTTCATCGGCCGAAAGCCAGTCCTTGAGCACCGCCTGAGAGGCCGGGTCCGCCTGCCCAGCAATCTCGGCGCGCGCAGGCAAGGCCAAAAGCGCACAGAGCGCGCCAATCATCATCAGGACCCGCATCGGTTGCGCTCCATTGCTGATACCGCCGGAGGAAACGGTCACGGCCATCCTAACACGAATGGACGCGCAGATCACCCGCCCACCTGCGCCAAGGCGGGCGCTATCGCGCCTCGCGCGGCTGCGGGCGGCTGGGGATTTCCTTCAATAGCCCCCCCACCCCCATGGCGGCAATATCCTCGCCCGTCACCGCCAGACCACAGGCCAGCCGCTCCAGCACCCAATCGGCCCCATTCAGCGCGGGCGAGCGCGCACAGCCCGGCAATCCGATGACCGGGCGGCCCTGAAGCCACCCGAGGAAGAGGAGGTTTCCAGGGTCCACCGGCATGCCGAACCGCTCCACCTGCCCGCCCGCCGCGCGCACCGCCTGCGGGGCGGTGTCGTGCAGGTCCGACGTGGCGCTGCCGGTCAGGATCAGCGCCAGATCGCCCGGCAGGTCGCGCAGCGCCGCCGCAATCGTGGCCTCGTCATGGGCCACCTCGCGCAGCCCGGCCATCTCGATGCCCAAGGCCGCCAGCCGTGCGCCAATCACCTTGGCGCCCTTGGCGTTCAGCTTGGGGTCCTGACCCGGAACCACCGTCAGGATCAGCCCTGCCCGCCGCATGACCACCGGGCGCACCGAAAGGGCCGCCCGGGCCAGGGCGGCGGCCCGCGCCACTGCCTCTGCGGCGACGCCATAGCTGATGATCTTGACCGTGCCTACCAGCGTCCCCGCCTCCACCCGACAATGGCGCGGCAGCGTGGCCAGCGTGATCGCCGGATCGACGAGGTTCAGCGCATGAACCGCCCCGGCGTCGAGTTCGACAATCCCCGGCCCCATGGCGTTCAGGTTCACCCGGCCGGTAAAGGCCTCGGACCGGGTCAGGCCCTGTGCCACCGGGTCCGGCACCAAAGCCGCCGCCAATTCGGCCGCTGCGGTGTCTTCATCCAGATCGTCCGGCTCCAGCCGGGCCATCACCAGCTGCGTTACACCCTCGGCCGCAAGGGCTGCCAGATCGGCCGCCTCCAACACCCGCCCCTTGCGCAGCCGCCCCCCGGCACCGGGGTGCGAATGGGCAAGGATCGCGCCCAAAGCCGCCTCCAGGGGGACCGGGCCGAACCTCATGCGCCCTTCCGCAAGACCTGAGTGATCTGCCCCATCACCGAAAGCGCAATCTCGGCCGGGGTCCGCGCCCCGATGTCCAGTCCCACCGGCGCATGGATGCGGGCAATCTCGGCCTCGGTAAACCCCGCCTCCTGCAGACGGACGACGCGCTTGGCATGGGTCTTTTTCGACCCTAGACAGCCCAGATAAAAGGCCGGCGAGCGCAGTGCAAAGCGGATCGCCGGATCGTCCAGCTTGGGGTCATGGGTCAGCGTGACGATCGCGGTGCGCGCATCGGGGGCCAGCGCGGCCAGCGCCTCGTCCGGCCAGTCGTCCAGCACGGTTTCCCCCGGAAACCGCTCGGCGGCGCCAAAGGTGTCGCGCGGGTCGATCAGCACCGGCGCATAGCCGCAGGTCCGCGCCATGGCGACCAGCGCCTGCGCGATATGCACCGCCCCCACCACGATCAGCCGCAAGGGCGGGTTATGCGGCGCGATGAAACGGCCATCCTCCTCGAACCCCGCCACGTCCGAGCGCAGCCGCAGATCGGCCGCCCCATCCTGACCGGGCCGGTAAAGCGCCCGCACCCCGGTTTCGGGATGCACCGCATAGGCCAAGGGATGATGCGCCGCCCGGGCCGCCACCAGATCGGCCAGCATATCGGCGGGCAAGGCACGGCCCACCGGCTCGACCAGCACCCGAATGGTGCCGCCGCAGGCCAGACCCACGGCAAAGGCGGTTTCGTCGCTTACCCCAAAGGTCAACAGCCGCGACTGCCCGTCCTCCATGGCCTCCAGCGCCTCGGTCACCACCGCCCCCTCGACGCAGCCGCCCGAGACCGAGCCCATGATCTGCCCCTCGCCGGAAATGGCAAGCTGGCTTCCCACCTGACGCGGGGCCGACCCCCAGGTCTCCACCACTGTGGCCAGCGCCGCGCGACGGCCCGTGCGATGCCAGTCCAGCGCGATTTCAGGAATACGGTCGTGATCCATGGGGCCTCCTTCGTCCTATCATGGCCCAAGGTCGCGGCTCTGACCACTGTCCAATGGTCGCGGAAGGCCAATCCGTTTCAGAAGGGAACACCTCCCCTCCCCCTCGTGGGGATGGGCGGGGGGAGGGGGGACAGACAAAATGCCGTGCCCCCCCCCAAACCAAAAGGG